>JBEIIL010000001.1:0-77387 GCA_040380755.1 Methylobacteriaceae bacterium
ACGCCCAGGCCACCGTGATCGCGCCCACCGGTACGATCGGACTGGTGATGGACTGCGACACCACCGGCATCGAGCCCGACTTCGCGCTGGTGAAGTTCAAGAAGCTCGCCGGTGGTGGCTACTTCAAGATCATCAACCGGGCCGTGCCGGAGGCGCTGCGGACGCTGGGCTATGGCGAGGCGCAGATCGCCGAGATCGAGGCCTATGCGGTGGGCCACGGCTCGCTGGCGCAGGCGCCCGGCATCAACCACACGACGCTGCGGGCGCGCGGCTTCGGCGATGCCGAGATCGCAGCCGTAGAGAAGAACCTCGCGGCCGCCTTTGACATCAAGTTCGTGTTCAACAAGTGGACGCTCGGGGAGGCGTTCCTCACCGGCACGCTGAACGTGCCGGCCGAGAAACTGGCGGACCCCTCCTTCGAGCTCCTCTCCTTTCTCGGTTTCCCCAAGGCAGACATCGAGGCGGCCAACATCCATGTCTGCGGGGCCATGACGCTGGAGGGAGCGCCGCATCTGAAGGTCGAGCACTACGCCGTGTTCGACTGCGCCAACCCATGCGGCCGGGTGGGCAAGCGCTATTTGTCGGTGGAAAGCCACATCCGCATGATGGCAGCGGCGCAGCCCTTCATCTCGGGGGCGATCTCCAAGACGATCAACATGCCCAACGACGCCACGGTGGAGGACTGCAAGTCCGCCTACATGATGTCGTGGAAGCTGGCGCTGAAGGCCAACGCGCTCTACCGCGACGGCTCCAAGCTGTCGCAGCCGCTCAACAGCCAGCTGATCGCCGACGAGGAGGACGAGGATGACGACGCGCTGGCGATACTCGTCGCCCAGCCGGCGGCGGCCCGCGCCGCCGCCGTCGCCGAGAAGATCGTCGAGCGGGTGGTGGAGCGCATCGAGCGGATGCGCGAGCGCGAGAGGCTGCCGGACCGGCGCAAGGGCTACACCCAGAAAGCCATCGTCGGCGGCCATAAGGTGTATCTGCGCACCGGCGAGTACGAGGACGGCCGCATCGGCGAGATCTTCATCGACATGCACAAGGAAGGCGCCGCCTTCCGCAGCCTGATGAACAATTTCGCCATCGCCATCTCGCTCGGCCTTCAGTACGGCGTGCCGCTGGACGAGTATGTGGACGCCTTCACGTTCACGCGGTTCGAGCCGGCCGGCTTCGTCCAGGGCAATGACGCGATCAAGAACGCCACCAGCGTGCTCGACTACGTGTTTCGCGAGCTGGCGATCTCCTATCTGGGGCGGACCGACCTCGCGCATGTGTCGCCGGAGACGATCGGCTTCGACCAACTCGGCAAGGGCGAGGACGAGGGCAAGGCGCCGGCGGGCTTCACCGCCGCCCCGTCCGCCCGCATGGTCTCCAAGGGGCTGGTTCGCGGCAAGTCGACCGGCCTGATGGCGATCCAGGGCGGGGCGGATACGCGGTCCGACGCCAGGGGGCCGCTGCTCTCGGGCCATGCGCCCGGTGCGATGTTGCTGAAGGTTGACGGCGCAACGGCGCTGAAGGGGGACGTCGCCCTGGAGGTCGAGCGGGCGCTCGACGAAACCGGACTGGCCAGCCTCGGCTTTCAGCCGGCCGCGCAGCGGCGGGAGGCGAATGCACCGAGCGCCAAGCGTGCCGAGGCCCTGATGAAGGGCTACCAGGGCGATGCGTGCGGTGAATGCGGCAACTTCACGTTGCTACGCAACGGCACCTGCATGAAGTGCGACACGTGCGGGTCGACAACCGGCTGCTCGTGAGCACACCCTCGTCCGGAGGTTGCTGCGCACACGGTGCCGGCGACCGGTGCAACGGAAGCAGGTTCGCGATAGTGTAGCCGACTCGGCCTTGTTCCTCCGGCACGCACCCGGCCATTGGTCGTCTGCGTGCCGTTTGCCGCGGCTGAGAGTCCGTTGCGGGCAAGACCAGTCGTCTTTGCACGTCCCTGAGGACAGAGCCGCGACCCTGGTCATCCCACCGCGAGGCGGCCATCTGTCAGGGTAATGCTCTCATGAGAAGCGCGCGGCCGCATGACTTTGACGGATCAGCCGTTTCCAACTGATCGCGTGACGGCCCAGCCATCCCGTCAGTAGCGCAAACAGGACAACGCTACCGATTTGCCAGACAAGTACCATCAGGCTGGCCTCCTCGGAATGGAACAGCCTCAGGCCGAAACTTCCCAAGCCGCCCGCCGCCAAGCCGCCCAGTGCCATGGTCAACGCTGGAGAGAGCGGTGCACCGCATCGCAGCATCCTCACCATCAGCAAAGCCGGTCCTGCTCCCACAATGGCGATGGCGGGTAAGCACAACCAGTCCTCGGCGAAAACGATCGAAGACGGGCCTTCCTGAATGAGCTTTGCGAGACAATCGCCACCTGCGCTCGTGAGCCAGACGCCAAGCGGCAATACTGGCAGCGCGAGAAGGCGCCGATCCATTCCTGGAACACACGAGCAAAACGCTGCAAAGGCAGCCAAGACTGCGGTTGCCAGGGCAGCCGACTGCTCCACCCAAAACCGGGCCGTGCCGGTTACAGACAAGAGGTCGTCGCGCGCGGTCATCACGGCGACAACGAGAGCGACGTAGACCAACGACACCGCCAGCCATCCCGCCGTCCGGATCCAGGGACGCCGCAAAGGCTCAACCGGCACCGGAGATTCGGCCAATCTCGCAATGAGAGCATCGGTCTTCATGTCACACCTTGCCCATGGCCTTGCGCAGGCTTTTCATTGCCCGGTGGACCAGCAGCTTCATAGCTCCAACGGTGGCACCGGTTTCGCGAGATGCTTCCTCAAGTGACATCTCCCGCAGTTTCGTCAGTTCAATGGCCTTCCGCTGGGATGCGGGCAGACGTTCGATTGCTGCGGTCAGGGCCTCATTGTCGGGGCCGGGTTCGCCGTCTGGCTGATCCGGTGAATACAGGTTGAGGACGACGTCGTAGGACTTCGCCTCCTGGGCCAATGCCCGACCGAACTTCCTCGCGCCGTCTGCCATCCGGTTGCGGGCGATCGCCAAAAGCCATGGTGTGAAGGGCCTTGCCGGATCGTAGGTGGACCTGACCGCATGGAGCGAGATCAAGATCTCTTGCACCAGATCCTCCACGTCCGAGGGACTGGAGTTTCGGCGGCGCGATCTCACGAAGTCGCGCAGCAATCCGGAAACTTCTCGCAGAAGTTTCGTGTATGCCAGGCTATCGCCGGCTTGGGCCTGACACATCAGAGCCGACAGGCTCAGGTCCACCGCTGTCCTTTGAGACGCTTTGATGGAAAGATGTTCGGCCGTCAAGACACCGTCCCTGACCAAGATTGGCCCTCCGGCGGCGCCCCAGGACGTGCTTGCTCTGGCTGCCATCAGAACCGCGTTGTCAGCTCGGTCAACCAGGCAGGCGATGCGTCCACGAGCGCAGCCTCAACGCGCTTGTCGTAGCCTGTTGCGATCAGGACTCCTATAATGATCAGAATGGCGCCAAGGACGACCTTGGCGCTCTTGCCACTGTGAATCAGGCTGTCGCGCCAGCGCATCAAGGCCTGGCGCGACAGAAGTCCGAGCGCAATCAGCGGAAGTGCCGCCCCGATGCCGAACACGGTCATCGTGATCGCGACCTGCCCGAGGTTGGATCCTTGCGAGGCAAGCACAGAGGCTGCCCCCAGCGTCGGACCGACGCAGGGACTCCAGACTGCGCCCAGCAAAAGGCCAACGCCGAATTGCCCTCCGATTCCGCGGGTCGAGAAGCCCGACATGTTTCGCTCGGCCCAGTCGCTGACTGGTCCGCCGGCGGCAGCGAGCCTGATCTGCAGCGGCGGAACGACCAGCACGACACCAAGCATCACCATCAGGATGGCGGCCGCGATCCGGAAGACGTCAGCATCCAGACCGATCGAAAAGCCGATCGTGGCAATGAACAGCCCGATGGTGACGAAGGAGAGCGCGACGCCGCCGGCCAAGGCCAGCGGCGCGAGGCGATGCTCGGCCGCGGCCGAGCCGAGAACGATCGGCAGCAGGGGCAGCACACACGGAGACAGGACCGACAACAGTCCCGCCAGGAAAGCCAGTCCAAGACTGCCGACAAGCATGGTCTGACCTCAGATCGCTTTGGCCAGAAGACCCGTGATGGAGGCCTTGTTGGTGTCGCCAACCGAGCGACCTGCCTCCGCTGCCCCCTTGAAGGTGATCAGCGTGCTCTGCGAGCGCACGCCAAACTGCTTCACCACATCCTTCTGCCCGTCGTAGTCGACCCGGAAGACCACAAAGTCCTTGAACTTCGGCTCATCACGCAGCTGCGAGATGATCGGCGCCTGCGTCTTGCAGGTGGGGCACCAGTCCGCATGGATTTCCACCAGGATGGACTTGCCGGATTTCTGCGCCGCCTCGAAGGCAGCCTGGGTGAAGGGAGCGGCCGCAGGAGCCGCGAGTGCCGGTGCAATGGCCAGCACTGCAGCAGCAAGTCCCGACAGGACGACGGTTCGACGATGGATCATGGGTTCCTCCGAGGGGCCATAGGTGGCGCACAACCCATAGTTCGCCGCGATCCGCTCTCAAGTTACGGTCACGACTGTGATCACGCGCTGTTGATCACGGGGCGATGAGCGCTGCTTGGAAACGATCCGCCCCACAGCGCCGACAGTGCCAGCAGCGAACCCCCGGTCAGAGCCGGCATCCGGCCGGATGCCGGACCCGACATGGTGTCGGAGACCGGTCGATCCGCGGCCTTGATGTTGGGGGGCATCGGCACACACCCATGAGCGCCTGGTCGGCGACCAGCGGCAGTGTGTCCCTGCGCCTCAGCGTTTGGTGGCGTCACCCGGTTCCTTCGAGAAGCCGGCTTGCGCCCCTTCCGCGCGCGATGACCCGCACGGCGCGCGGGCAAATCGCCGATTTTCCACTCCCCATGGCGACCCAAACCGGTTTAGCCTGCTCGCAAGCGGGCCTTGACCCGCAGGAGGAACCGCCATGGTCGTCGCCAACCGCCGTCGCCTGCTCGCCGGGATCGCCGGTGCCGTCTGCCTTTCCGCCCTGCCCGCCTTTGCCCAGGACGCCTGGCCGTCGCGCCAGGTGACGTTGGTGGTACCGTTCACCGCCGGCGGCACGACCGACATGTTCGGGCGCATCCTTGCGCAATACATGCAGGCCAAGTTCGGGCCGCCCTTCGTGGTGGAAAACCGGGCCGGTGCCGGCGGCAATGTCGGAACGCTCGGCGTCGCGCGCGCGCCGGGCGACGGCTACACGCTGCTGGTCGGCACGGTCTCGACCCACGCCATCAACCCCTTCCTGTACCGCAACCTGCAGCACGATACCGAGAAGGACTTCCAGCCGGTGAGCCTGATCGCCCGGCTGCCCAACATGCTGGTGGTGCACCCCAAGATCGCGGCAACCACGACCGCCGAGTTCATCGCCTACGCCAAGGCCAATCCCGGCAAGCTGAGCTACGGCTCGTCGGGCGCCGGCACCTCGACGCATCTCGCGGCCGAGTTGTTCCAGACGCTCACCGGCACGACGATGACGCATGTGCCCTACCGCTCGTCAGGTGATGTCATGAACAATCTGGCAGGCGGACATATCGACCTGGCCTTCGACAACATGACGCTGGCGTGGCCGCAGGCGCAGGCCGGCACGATCCGGGCGCTCGGCGTCACCAGCGCGCAGCGCAGCCCCGCCGCCCCGCAGGTCCCGGCCATCGCCGAGGCCCTGCCCGGCTTCGAGGCGACCTCCTGGCACGGGCTGTTCGTGCCCGCCTCGACGCCGAAGCCGGTGGTGGATGCGCTGGCGGCCGAGGTGAAGCGGATCCTCGATCTGCCCGAGGTGCAGAAGAAGCTCGCGGATGTCGGCGCCGTCCCGTCAGCCAACACGCCGGCCGCGTTCACCGCCTTCATCGCGACCGAGCGGGACAAGTGGCAGAAGGTGGTGAAGGCTTCGGGCGTCAAGGTCGAATAAGGCGACGCGCCCGCACCACCCGCACAGGGAGCGGCAATCAGCCTGGCGGGTGATAGGCGCCAAAATAGGCCGCCAGCACGGCCGGCAAGGCCCCCGGCAAATCATCGGCGATCAGGCCGGCGCCAACGGCGGCGCCGGCTTCCGCGTGCAGCCAGACCGCCGCGCAGGCGGCCGCGAAGCCGTCCGGACCCTGGGCCAGCAGCCCACCGATCATGCCGGCAAGCACGTCGCCGGCCCCGGCCGTCGCCAGCCAGGCGGTCCCGTTGGCATTGATCGCGGCCCGACCGTCGGGCGCCGCCACGACCGTGTCGGGGCCCTTGCTCACGATCACCGCGCCTGTCAGCCGGGCGGCCAGCCGGGCCCGCGTGACCTTCGAGGCCGCCGAGACGATTTCGGGCTGCGCGCCGAACAGGCGCTGGAACTCGCCGTCATGGGGCGTCAGCACCACGGCGCGGCCCTCCTGTCCGGCGACCAGGGCGGCAATCCTGTCGGGAGCGCCGGCGAAGCTGGTGAGCGCATCGGCGTCAAGAACGGTGGCGCATCCCGCCGCAAGCGCGGCAACGACCATGTCGCGTGTCACCGAGCCGACGCCGAGAGCCGGGCCGAGCACGGCCGCCGTGTGCCGCCGGTCGGCCAGCAGCCCGGCAAGGCCGGCCGCACCGTCCGATCGACGAACCATCACCGCGTCGAGGGCGCTGGCATGGACGGCGAGCGCCTCGCCAGGGCTGGCCACCGTGACCAGACCGGCGCCGGCACGCAGCGCAGCCCGAGCGGCGAGGCGCGCCGCGCCGGTGCCTTCGAGCCCTCCGGACGCGACCACGGCGTGGCCGCGGCCGTATTTGTGGCCGAGCGTCGCGGGAGGCCGCAGATCGGCCTTCCAGAGCACCGGGCCATTGCGCCACGTCCGGGGCGCGATCGTGTCAAGAACGCTGGCGCCGATCCCGATATCGGCGAGCCGGACAGGGCCGCACTGGCTGCGGCCAGGCTGCAGCAGGTGACCGGGCTTGAGGCGGAAAAAAGTCACCGTCTCGGTCGCCCGGATAGCGACGCCGCGCACCTGCCCGGTCTCGCCATCAACCCCGGACGGGATGTCGACCGCGACGACGGGCCGTCCGGACGCGTTGATGCGGGAGACGAGCGCCGCCGCGTCGCCATCGACATCGCGTGACAGGCCAGCCCCGAAGAGCGCATCGACGATGACGTCGGCGTCGCACGGCTCGGCCTCGTCGGGTGGCAGCACCAAGCCGGGCCAGCGCGCCGCCGCGGCCGCCGCATCGCCGGTCAGGGCCGAGGCGGCACCGAGCAACCCGACACGGACGCGGTAGCCGCGCTGGGCGAGGATCCTGGCCGCCACGAAACCGTCGCCGCCATTGTTGCCGGGCCCGGCCACGACCAGCACGGCGGCACCGGTTGGACGTGTTCGCGACACGACATCGGCCACGGCCGCCCCCGCACGGTCCATGAGGGCCAGTCCGGTGGAGCCAGCGGCGATCGTCAGCCGGTCGACCATCGCCATTTCGGTGGGTGTCAGGAGTTCGGTGGCGTCCATCGCACAAACTCCGCTCGATTATTGCCCATTTGCATATTTATTATGCAGTTTTTGGCCTAAGCTTCGGGCACGCCCATGCGATTCGCCGGATGCGTCCCGGCTTCGCAAGCCAAGATCACGATAGCGATCCGCCATGTGCGATGCTAAGGACCAAACCGGTTTCCCGGAAGGCCAATGGCCTCCGGAATGATCACGGGATGCGTGCCATGAAAAAGATTGAGGCGATCATCAAGCCCTTCAAGCTCGACGACGTGAAAGAGGCGCTTCAGGAGGTTGGCCTGCAGGGCATCACCGTGACAGAGGCCAAGGGTTTCGGCCGCCAGAAGGGCCATACCGAACTCTACCGCGGCGCCGAGTACGTCGTCGACTTTCTTCCCAAGGTGAAGATCGAGATCGTGCTGCCCGACGACATGGTCGAGCGCGCCGTCGACGCCATCCGCAAGGCGGCCCAGACCGGCCGGATCGGCGATGGCAAGATTTTTGTATCGTCGGTCGAGGGTGCGATCCGCATCCGGACCGGTGAGACCGGGCTGGACGCGATCTGAAACCCGGACAGCAACTACGTCTGCCTTCACCCTGCCACCTGCTTTCCCGTTCTTCGAAGAGGATGATGATTGATGAAGACCGCCAAGGATGTCCTCAAGGCGATCAAGGATAACGACGTCAAGTATGTCGACTTCCGGTTCACCGACCCGCGCGGCAAGTGGCAGCATGTCACGTTCGACGTCTCGATGATTGATGAGGAGATTTTCGCCGAAGGCACCATGTTCGACGGGTCATCGATCGCCGGCTGGAAGGCGATCAACGAGTCCGACATGACGCTGATGCCCGACCCGGCAACAGCCACGATGGATCCGTTCTTCGCCGCATCGACCATGTCGATCGTCTGCGACGTGCTGGAGCCGACCACCGGCGAGCCCTACCCGCGCGACCCGCGTGGCATGGCCAAGAAGGCCGAGGCCTATCTGAAGTCGACCGGCATCGGCGACACGATCTTCGTCGGCCCCGAGGCCGAGTTCTTCGTGTTCGACGACGTGCGCTTCTCCGCCGAACCCTACAACACCGGCTTCAAGCTGGATTCGGTCGAGCTGCCGAGCAACGGCGACACGGAATATGAGGGTGGCAATCTTGGCCACCGCATCGCCACCAAGGGCGGCTACTTCCCCGTTCCGCCGCAGGACAGCGCCCAGGACATGCGCGGCGAGATGCTTGCCGCGATGGCGGCGATGGGCGTCAAGGTCGAGAAGCACCACCACGAGGTCGCCTCGGCCCAGCATGAGCTCGGCATGAAGTTCGACACGCTGACGCTCATGGCCGACCAGATGCAGATCTACAAGTACTGCATTCACAATGTCGCGCAAAGCTATGGTAAGACTGCTACTTTCATGCCGAAGCCGATCTACGGCGACAATGGCTCGGGCATGCATGTGCACCAGTCGATCTGGAAGGGCGGCAAGCCGACCTTCGCGGGCAACAAGTACGCTGACCTGTCGCAGGAGTGCCTCTACTACATCGGCGGCATCATCAAGCATGCCAAGTCGCTGAACGCCTTCACCAACCCGTCGACCAACTCCTACAAGCGTCTGGTCCCGGGCTACGAGGCTCCCGTGCTGCTGGCCTATTCGGCCCGCAACCGCTCGGCCTCGTGCCGCATCCCCTACACCTCGTCGCCGAAGGCCAAGCGCGTCGAGGTCCGCTTCCCCGACCCGATGGCGAACCCCTACCTCGCCTTCGCCGCCATGCTGATGGCCGGTATCGATGGCATCGTCAACAAGATCGATCCCGGCGCAGCCATGGACAAGGATCTTTATGACCTGCCGCCGCGCGAGCTGAAGAAGATCCCGACCGTTTGCGGCTCGCTGCGCGAGGCGCTGACCAATCTCGACAAGGACCGCACCTTCCTCAAGGCTGGCGGCGTGTTCAACGATGACTTCATCGACAGCTACATCGAGCTCAAGATGCAGGACGTCATGAAGTTCGAGATGACGCCGCACCCGGTCGAGTTCACGATGTACTACTCCTACTGAGGACCGGATCCAGGCGGAAACGTCCGGTCGATCCGGCATGCGGGCGGGGCGTCCTTCAGGGCGCCCCGTCTGCGTTTGGAGGAGCCTGCTGGTCACCGCAAACAGCGTTTGGCCACGGGCCTGGATGCGTCACCGCTCTGTCGCAGCACAGACCTACCCGAGGGGCGTTGTCCGGCTGGGCCCTGTCCTGCCGAGACCTTTCCGTTCCATCCGCCTCGAACGAGAGCCTCATGCGGTTGACCCTGGCCGTCGCGTCGCTGCTGGCCGCGACGTCGGTTCCGGCACTGGCCCAGACCATCTACCCGATCGACCGGGCGCAGATCCTTGCCGGTTCGCGCTTCGACCTGAAGGTCGAGTTTCCGGGTCTCGCCGACCCGGCGAAGGTGTCGGTCACCGTCAATGGCGTCGACCATGCCCAGGCGCTGGGCAAGGCGGCAACGTTTACCGCCCGCGAGGACGACAAGGACCAGTCGGCCGTCGTGTTGCGCGACGTCGTGATCGGTAAGCCGGGCCGCTATGTGGTGAAGGCCACCGACGGCACCGCGACCCGCGAGGTCGCCTGGGACGTCTATGACACGCCAGGCGGCCGCAAGGCCAAGAACGTGATCCTGTTCGTGGGTGACGGCATATCCAATGCTCATCGCGTCGCCGCCCGTATCCTGTCGCGCGGCATCTCCGAGGGCAAGTACAAGGGCAAGCTGACCATGGATGAGATGACGCAGATGGCCCTCGTGGGCACGTCGGGCGTCGACTCGCTGATCACCGACAGCGCCAATTCGGCCAGCGCCTACACCACCGGGCACAAGTCCTCGACAAATGCCCTCGGTGTCTATGCGGACCGCACCGCCAGCACCACGGACGACCCGAAGGTCGAGACCATCACGTCGCTGGTCAAGCGCCAGGCCGGCATGGCGGTTGGTATCGTGACCAACACCGAGATCGAGGATGCCACCCCGGCATCGATGATCGCCCACACCCGTCGGCGCGCTGACTACGACGTGATCGTCCAGCAGATGTTCGATGCGAAGCCGGACGTGATCCTGGGCGGCGGTGCCGCCAACTTCATTCCGAAGTCGGTGGCCGGCTCGAAGCGCGGCGACGAGCAGGACTTCATCGCCAAGTTCAAGGATGCGGGCTACACGATCGCCACGACCGCGACCGAGATGAAGGCGGCCTCCGGCAGCGACAAGCTGCTTGGGCTGTTCAACCTCGGCAACATGGACGGCGTTCTCGACCGCAAGTTCCTGAAGGTTGGCACGGTGAAGCGCTTCCCCGACCAGCCGGACCTCACCGAGCAGGTCAAGACCGCCATCGACATCCTGTCGAAGAACCCCAACGGCTTCGTCCGGATGGTCGAGGCCGAGATGATCGACAAGTTCACCCATGCGCTCGATATGGATCGTGCCATGTGGGACACGATCCTGCTCGACAACGCCGTGAAGGTCGCCAAGGACTTCGCTGACAAGTCCAACGACACGCTGGTCATGGTGCTGGCCGACCATACCCACCCGGTCGGGATCGTCGGCGTCATGAACGACGACATGAGCGGCCCGCCCCCGACAGGCCCGCTGCGTGAGGAGGTCGGCACCTACAATCTTGCCGGCTACCCGAACTATCCGGCGCCAGACGCCGAAGGCTATCCCAACAAGGTGGACGTGAGCCGGCGTATCGCCATGTTCTCGGCCTCCATCCCCGACCATTGGGAGACGTTCCGTCCCAAGCTCGACGGCCCGAACAACCCCACGGTTGCAGGCAGCGAGCGTGGCACCTTCGTTGCCAACGAGGTCTACGCCTCCTCACCGGGCGCCATGCTGCGCATCGGCAACCTGCCCAAGGGCGTGAACTCGGACGTCCACAGCGCCGAGGACTCGCTGCTCAACGCCCACGGCCCCGGTTCCGACATGGTCAAGGGCTTCATGGACAACACCGACGTCTTCAAGGTGATGGTCAATGCGCTGGGCCTTGCCCGCACGCAGTAACCCGGACGGCCGCGGCTTCAGCCGCCGCCACCTCCTGCTCGGGGCTGCCTGGCGCTGCCGGCGGCCTCCTTGGCTCGCCGGCGCGCGCGCAGCGTGCCGGCGACCTCAGTTTCGACGACCTCTACGAGGCGTCCGGCGTGCTGGGCCTGAAGTTTGCGCCGAAGATGCTGGCACTGAAGGGCAAATCTGTCCGCATGCAGGGCTACATGGCACCGTCATTGAAGCCCGAGAGCGAGTTTTTCGTCCTGACTCGGCAGCCCGTGACGATCTGTCCGTTCTGCTCGTCGGACGCCGACTGGCCGACCGACATCGTGGTGGTCTATCTGCAACGCGCCGCCACGCCGACGCGCTTTTCCGACCCGATCGAGGTCATCGGAACCCTCGAGGTCGGCTCTTGGACCGATCTCCACACCGGGTTCGTGTCACAGATCCGGCTGGTCCAATCCGGATTCCGCATTGTCTGACGGTATGGCCGATCCAGCAACTGGACTGACCATCGAGGCGCTGACCCTGTCGATGCCGGCCGGCGCCGGCGCCCGGTAGACCATTCTCGACCTGCCGGCCTGGTCGGTTGCGCCCGGCGCCGTGGTCGGGGTCACCGGGCCGTCAGGATCCGGCAAGTCGACGCTGCTGCATCTGGCCGCCGGACTGCTGGTACCCACGTCGGGCCGGGTCCTCTGGAGCGACACGGTCCTGTCGACACTCACCGAAGGGGCGCGCGACGCCTGGCGGCGGCGGATGGTCGGGCTGGTGTTCCAGGATTTCCACCTCCTGCCGGCGTTGTCGGCGCTCGACAATGTTCTGCTGCCGCATCGCTTTGACCATCTCCGGCTGCCGGCCGGAGCCATAGCGGCAGCGCACGACCTGCTCGCGACGGTCGGGCTCGTCTATCCCGACCGGCGGGCCGGCCTTCCGTCGCGCGGCGAGCAGCAGCGGGTGGCGCTGGCCCGGGCGCTGGTGCGGTCCCCACGCATCCTGCTGGCCGACGAGCCCACCGCGAGCCTCGACGCCGGCCATGGCCGGGCGGTGGCCGACCTGCTGCTGGCCTTTGCCGCCGAGCGAGGGACCACCACCATCATCGTCTCGCACGACCCGGTTCTGCTGGCGCGGCTGCCGCGCGTCGAGGAACTGGCCTCGGGCCGGATCGCGGGACAGTTAGCGGTATGAACCCCTGGCCCTTTGCCTGGTCGGAACTGCGGCGCTCACCGTGGGGAGCCGGCGCCATTGTCCTGATCGTTGCCCTGGCGGTGGCGCTGGGCATTGCGGTATCGGCCCAGGAGCGCGCGCTCCGCCAAGGCAGCGCCCGGGCTGCCGACCCGTTCGACATCCTGGTCGGAGCACCGGGCAGCCAGTCGCAGCTGGTGCTCACCGGGATCTACCTGCAGCCGGCGGCCCTGCCGCTGATGGACAGCGACAGCTCTGCTGCGGTGACAAAGCGCAACGGCATTGTCTGGGCGGCCCCGCTCGCCTTCGGCGACAGCCTGCGCGGGCAGCCGGTGATCGGCACGACGGAAGCCTTCGTGACGCTGGGAGGGCGCCGGCGGCCGGCCGACGGCCGGCTGTTCGCCAGGGATGACGAGGCGGTGGTGGGGGCCGACGTGACGCTGGCCGTCGGCGACCGGTTCACGCCGACCCATGGCCATTCCTCGTCGGACCCGCGGCCACGCCCGTTCGAGGTCGCGCATGAAGGCCACACGATCACGGTGGTGGGCCGGCTGCCGCGCAATGGGTCGCCCTTCGACCGGGCGATCCTGGTGCCGATCGAGGGTGTGTGGGAGACCCACGGCCTTCCGACAGGCCACCCCGAAGGATCGGATCAGCTCGGCCCACCCTGGGGCGAGCCGGCGGGCGGCATCCCGCTGATCGTCGTCAAGGCGGCCTCCATCGCCGACGCCTACAGGCTCCGCGGCCAGCTGCGCAGCCCGACCTCCATGGCGTTCTTCCCAGCCGAAGTGCTGGTGGAGCTCTACGCCACCATGGGTGATGTGCGGCAGGTCGTCTCCGCGATGGCCGTTGCCACCCAGGCGATGGTCTACCTTGCGATTCTCGTCGCCGTGCTGGCGGTGACCGGCAGCCGCCGTCGGGAGGTGGCGGTGCTGCGCGCGCTGGGTGCACCGCGGGCCTATGTGGCGGCGGCACTCTGGCTTGGCCTCGCTGCGCTGATCCTGGCCGGCACGGTGCTGGGCCTCGGCCTCGGATTCGTGGCGGCTGCGGCCGCCTCCTCCGTCCTGGCGGTGAAGCTCGGCTTTGCCCTGCCCGTCACACTGGGCAGCACCGAGATCGCGGCGGCGGCCCTGGCGGCCCTGGTGGGACTTGTGCTCGCGCTGTTGCCGGCCCTTGTGCTCTACCGGCAGCCGGTCGGCGTCGCGCTGAAGGACGGTTGAGCGCAAGCCCCGGACGTCCACTGCCCGGGGATCGACGGCTGTCAGGCCGGACGGGAGGTGCGGGACCAGGCGAGGCGCAACCGCCATCCCGTTGGGCGGCGGCATGTTCGAAGACGACTTCATCGACGGCGACATCGCGCTGAAGACGCGGGACGTCATGGCGTTCGAGATGATGTCCCAACCGGTCGGGTTCATGATTTCCGTTGCCGGCTGAGCCGCGCCGGCCCACCGGCCGGCACGGACGAGGGCCACGCGACGGATGCAGGACGCCCCTACAGGCCAGTGTGCGCCCCGCTAGGGCGTGGTACGCGACGCCCGCTCGGCTCCTCACCATGATGACAGGGCGCGCGGGAGCGCTGCAGCCTCCCGCCCAGTATTCGGACCCCGCGCGGATGCGCCTGTAGCACGCCCGTCATGGAGCGTCGTTAACGTATCCTCCGAGTGTTTCGGGGGACCGCACCAATGACCTACTTGCCGCCAGTATCCGTCGCGTACGAGGAATCCGAGAACGACGGCACGAATCCGTCGTCCAACCCCACCATGGGCGAGCTGATCGCCGAGCGGTTCAGCCGCCGCGACATGCTGCGCGGCGCGCTCGCGGTCGCCGCTATCAGCGCCACCGCTTCCCCGCTCGCCATCGCCGCCGCCGACAAGGCCCGCGCGCAGGGCGCCAGCGTGACGCCGTCCTTCAACTTCAAGGAAGTCACAGCCGGTTCCGACGAGAAGCACTACGTCGCCGAGGGCTATGACGCCGACATCCTGATCCGCTGGGGTGACGCGGTGCTGCCGGATGCTCCGCCCTTCGACCCGCTGAAGCAGACCGCGGCGGCGCAGGAGAAGCAGTTCGGATACAACAACGACTATCTCGGTTTCCTTCCGCTGTCGGGTCCTGACCACGGCCTCCTCGTCGTGAACCACGAGTACACGAACGAGGAACTGATGTTCCCGACGATTGGCCGCCAGGACACCAAGCAGGTGGCTTTCCGGGCGATGACGAGGGACCTCGTCGACATCGAGATGGCAGCCCATGGCGGGTCGGTGCTCGAGGTTCGCCGCACCGGCGGCAAGTGGGCCGTCGTCCCCAACTCACGTTACGCGCGCCGCATCACCGGCAACACGCCCATGGCGATCTCCGGCCCGGCCGCTGGCCATGACCGGATGAAGACGTCCTACGATCCCGAGGGTCGCCGTGTCCTCGGCATGCTCAACAACTGCGCAGGCGGCCTGACCCCGTGGGGCACGTGGTTGTCCTGCGAGGAGAATTTCAACGGCTATTTCTGGGGCAAGGCCGACGGTCACCCCGAGGAGCGAAACCTGAAGCGCTACGGCGCGCCGGGCAACTGGTACAACTGGGGAGCACACCACGCCCGGTTCGACGTGGCCAAGGAGCCGCACGAAGCCAACCGCTTCGGCTGGGTCGTCGAGATTGATCCGACGGACCCGAACTCTGTCCCGGTGAAGCGCACCGCCATGGGCCGCTTCAAGCACGAGGGTGCAGCTGGCATCGTCAATGCGGACGGCCGCTACGTGATCTACCAGGGTGACGACGAGCGGTTCGACTATGTTTACCGCTTCGTCACCGAAGGACGGGTGGATCCGCAGAACCGCGGCGCCAACCGTGACTTGCTCGACCGCGGCACGCTGTCTGTGGCAAAATACAATGCGGATGGCACAATGGAGTGGATGCCGCTGATTTTCGGGCAAGGTCCGCTGACTGAGGCGAACAGCTTCCGCAGCCAGGCCGACGTCCTAATTGAGACGCGGCGGGCGGCAGACTTGCTTGGCGCAACCAAGATGGACCGGCCCGAGGACGTCGACGCGAATCCGAAGACCAACAAGGTCTATCTGATGCTCACGAACAACACTCGCCGTCGCGCCGATCAGGTCGATCCGGCTAATCCGCGCGCAGACAATCGCTTCGGCCACATCGTCGAGATGATCCCGCCGAACGGCGACCATGCGGCCAACAGCTTCAAATGGGAGATCCTCGTAAAGTGCGGCGACCCGTCGGTGGCCGCCGTGGGCGCAACCTTCAACCCCAGCACCACGAAGGACGGCTGGTTCGGCATGCCCGACAACTGCGCAGTCGATGCGCAGGGCCGTGTCTGGATCGCTACGGACGGCAATTCGCCGGCCAAGACCGGTCGCGCCGACGGCCTGTGGGGCATCGAGACGGAAGGTGTGGCGCGGGCGACCTCGAAACTGTTTTTCCGCTGCCCGAACGGCGCAGAATTGTGTGGGCCTTACTTTACGTCCGACGATGAAACCCTGTTCGTCGCCATCCAGCACCCTGGCGAAGGTGACGAGGACGACCCCAAGGCGCCTCCGGCGACCTTCGAGACGCCCTCAACGCGGTGGCCTGACTTCCAGCCCGGTATGCCTCCGCGGCCGTCCATCGTCGTCATAACGAAGAAGGGCGGCGGCAAGATCGCCGTCTAAATCGAATTCGCATCCGAGCAGCGAGGCGGCGCCCGTGCGCCGCCTCGCTCCTTTTTGGCGACGTTGAGCGTTGCCTTCAGCTAAGGGCCTGCCTGGCCGCAGACCACTTGCGTTTCCGATCCGTTCCCGCAACGCGGCTCCGCATGGCATGATTGAGGTCTGCGAATCAGCTAGCGTTAGGATCGGCTGCGGCATGGCGGACACCGGTGATCTCTTTGGCGGCGGCGGCACCGCCCGCAAGCTGCCGGCGCGCGCGCCCGGCGACGCCGGCAAGGACGACAAGGCCAAGGCGGCGGCGCGGGCGCGGCCGGCGCTGGCCCCCGTCCCGGCCGGAACGCCCGGCGAGGCCGGCTATACGGCAGCCTCGATCGAAGTGCTGGAGGGGCTCGAGCCGGTGCGCCGGCGGCCCGGCATGTATATCGGCGGCACCGACGAGAAGGCGCTGCACCACCTGTTTGCCGAGGTGATCGACAACGCCATGGATGAAGCCGTGGCGGGCCACGCCACTTTCATCGAAGTGCAGGTGTCGGAGGACGGGTCGATCACCGTCACCGACAATGGCCGCGGCATCCCTGTCGATCCGCACCCGAAGTTCCCGGACAAGTCGGCGCTCGAGGTCATCATGACCACGCTGCACGCCGGTGGGAAGTTCGACAGCAAGGTCTACGAGACGTCGGGCGGCCTGCACGGCGTCGGCGTGTCGGTGGTCAACGCCCTGTCTGATCGGCTCGAGGTCGAGGTGGCGCGCGGCCAGCAGCTCTACCGGCAGGTGTTCTCCCGTGGGCTGCCTGTCGGACCGATGGAAATGCTGGGCGAGACCCGCAACCGCCGCGGCACCAAGGTCCGCTTCCATCCCGACGCCGAGATCTTCGGCGCCGAGGCGAGGTTCCAACCGCGCCGACTGTTCAAGATGGCGCGCTCCAAGGCCTATCTGTTCGGTGGGGTCGAAATCCGCTGGACCTGCGCGCCCGCCCTCCTGGAGGGCCAGGAGGACATTCCGGCCGAGGCCGTGTTCCGGTTCCCGGCAGGCCTGAAGGACTATCTGGCACGCGAGATCGAGGGGCGCGAGCTCGTCACCGACCAGATCTTCTCTGGCAAGATCGAGAAGCCAGGCGGGCATGGATCGCTCGAATGGGCCATCAGCTGGCTCGGCGGGGTCGAGGACGGCTTCGTCCACTCCTACTGCAACACGATCCCGACGCCCGAGGGCGGCACCCATGAGTCGGGGCTGCGCATCGCCCTGCTGCGCGCCCTGAAGGACCATGCCGAACGCGTCGGCCAGACCAAGCGCGTCGCCGCGGTGACGACCGACGACGTGATGGTGACGTGTGCGGCGATGCTGTCGGTGTTCATCCGCGAGCCGGAGTTCCAGGGACAGACCAAGGACAAGCTCGCCACGCTGGAGGCCTCGCGGATCGTCGAATCGGCGCTGCGCGACGCCTTCGACCACTGGCTGGCCGCCTCCCCGTCCCAGGCCAACAAGCTGCTCGACTGGACCATCGACCGGGCCGACGAGCGATTGCGGCGACGGGCCGAGAAGGAGGTCGCGCGCAAGACCGCGGTGCGCAAGCTGCGCCTGCCCGGCAAGCTCGCCGACTGCACCGCCGCCGGCGCGGCGGGGTCAGAGCTGTTCATCGTCGAGGGCGACTCCGCCGGCGGCTCGGCCAAGCAGGCGCGCGATCGCCAGACCCAGGCCGTGCTGCCGCTGCGCGGCAAGATCCTCAACGTCGCCAATGCGACGCGTGACAAGCTTGCCGCCAACCAGCAGCTGGCCGACCTGGTGCAGGCGCTGGGCTGCGGCACCGGCGGGCACTATCGGGACGAGGAACTCCGGTACGAGAAGGTGGTGATCATGACGGACGCCGACGTCGACGGCGCCCACATTGCCTCGCTGCTGATCACCTTCTTCTTCCGCCAGACGCCGCGGCTGATCGAGAACGGCCATCTCTATCTGGCGGTGCCGCCGCTCTATCGCCTCAGCCATGGCGGCAAGACCGTCTATGCCCGCGACGACGGCCACAAGGACGAGCTGATGCGCTCGGTGTTCAAGGGCAAGACGCCCGAGATCGGCCGGTTCAAGGGCCTTGGCGAGATGATGCCAGCCCAGCTGAAGGAGACCACCATGGACCCGAAGCGGCGGACGCTGCTCAAGGTCGAGGTGGTCAACGACATGCGGCCGGCGACGGTCGATGCGGTCGAGCGGCTGATGGGCAACCGGCCCGAGGCGCGGTTCGCCTTCATCCAGGAGCGCGCCGCCTTTGCGACCGATCTTGTCGATCTTTGATCCACGGCAAGGCGGTCTTGGCCGGAAAGCTTACCGTTCCGTTATCTCGCCGACAGGCTGGTGTCATCGACACCGGCCCATGATCGGTGGATCGGCTTCGAGGAACTGGGCATGACCGGCACCGCAATCCAGGCGCGCTATGACGCAACCGCCCGCTTCTTCCACTGGAGCATGACCGGACTGATCACCGTCGTGTTCGCCATGTCGTTTGCTTTCGACGCGGTGCCGAAGGCCAGCGAGTACGTGCTCCTTCAGCTGCACATGATCGCAGGCCTGCTGATCCTGGCCCTCTACGCTGCCAGACTTGCGTGGCGGATCACCCACCGGCCGCCGCCTGCCGATCCGCAGGTGGGTCCGCTGATGACGCGCGTCGCCGGCCTCGGCCACCTTGCGCTGTATGTCCTGATGCTGGCCGTCCCGCTGATCGGCCTCGCGGTGATCTTCCTGCGCGGCCGCGGGATCGATTTCGGGGTGTTCGCGATCCCCTCCCCGCTGACTGCGGACCGGCCGGCGGCGCGATCGGCCAAGGAACTGCACGAACTGCTGGCCTGGGGCCTCATGGTGCTGGCGGCCGGCCACGCAGCTGTGGCGATCTGGCATCACCGGGTGCGGCGCGACGGCGTTCTGCTGCGCATGATGCCAAGCTCCTGACAAGCAGACGTTAACCATCTCGGTCGCATGATCCCTACAGGTCAGGCGACTGGGATACTGCAATGACGGCGACGGCCATTTTCGACTCGATGCTGATGCGCACCATGGCCAGCGCCTGCATCATCGTCGCGGTGACGGTCGCGGCAGGCCAGTGGCTGGCCACGGCACGGCCGGTCGACCGGATCGTCGTCGCGTCGCAGACCCGGCCGGTCAAGCAATCGATCGAAGGCATCCGCTCGATCCTCGACCCCAGCACCACCGGCTCGCTCGGGCGCGGCCGCGCGGTGTCGCTGGACCCGTGCACCGGCGAGGTCCGGCGCTAGAGCGGAAACCGACCCGATCGCACCAGATTATCCGCTATTGCCCATTGATCCCGCATCATATTTGTCCGCCGACCGGTACCTGCCAGGCGGGATGATGCTTTAGCCAAGCCAGCCTTCCACGGCCACGAGAGCCTCGGCGGGACACTCCAGCGTTGGTAGATGGCCACAGAGCGGCACCCGCACGAGCCTTGCCGAACGGATTGAGTCTGCCATTTCGGCCGCGAGCTCCGGCGGTGTGATTGCATCCTCCTCCCCCACCAGAACCAGGGTCGGAACCTGGATGGCCGACAGGAACGGGCGCGAATCCATCCGACCCATGATGGCGGCTTGTTGCCTTGCAAAAGCCTCCGCCCCCGTCGCCCGCGCCATTCCGAGAACCATGGCATCGAGCCGGGCGTCCGCCCATCGCGAGGGATGCACCAGGCGCGGCCACAGCTGCCGGTGGATCTCGTCGACCGCTGCAGGACCAGCTTCGGCGAGGTGGATGAGATCGCGACGGCGCTGGCTCGCGGCATCGCTATCGGGCCTCGCAGACGTGTCGAGCAGCGCAAGACGCGTAACCCTGGCGGGAGCCAGGCGCATGATCTCCAGTGCCACATAGCCACCCATCGACAGACCCGCGAGGGCAAAGCGCGCCGGCGCCGCGGCCAGGGCACGACCGGCCATCAACGCAATCGTGGCATCGCTCGCAACATCAGCCACGGTGACCGGAATTCGGGGCGACAGGACGTCGATCAGTGGTGCAAAAAGGTCCCCTGTGCAGTTCAAGCCGGGCACGAGCAGGAGCGGTTCGGGCATGTGGTCGTCCAGGACTTCGACCCACGTGCAAACGCGGGCGGCACGAATAGCGAATTGACTTGACTCGGAATTCCCCTATTTTCCGCGCTGCCCGCGAAGGTTCGGCCGACGATTGTCATCGACGCGTCTTATCCGGCCGCCTTCCTCTAACGCGAATGAGCGTCGAACAGCCGCGCCGAGAGGCGGCATCACACGATGAATTTTTCTGACCTTGGCCTGAGCGAAAAAGTCCTCGAGGCGGTAACGACCTCCGGGTACACGCAGCCGACTCCGATCCAGGAGCAGGCGATCCCGCATGTGCTGGAGCGCCGCGACGTGCTTGGCATCGCCCAGACCGGCACCGGCAAGACGGCGGCGTTCACGCTGCCGATGCTGACCCTGCTGGAGCAGGGTCGTGCCCGCGCGCGGATGCCCCGTACGCTGATCCTCGAGCCGACGCGCGAACTCGCCGCCCAGGTCGAGGAAGCGTTCCTGAAGTACGGCGCAGGGCAGCGGTTGAGTGTCGCGCTGCTGATCGGCGGCATGTCGTTCAACGACCAGGACGTGAAGATCACCCGCGGCGTCGACGTGCTGATCGCTACGCCCGGCCGCCTTCTCGACCATTTCGAGCGCGGCAAGCTGCTGCTCACCGGCATCGAGATCCTCGTCATCGACGAGGCCGACCGGATGCTCGACATGGGATTCATTCCCGACATCGAGCGCATCTGCCGCCTCGTGCCGTTCACGCGTCAAACGCTGTTCTTCTCGGCGACGATGCCGCCGGAGATCCAGCGGCTCACGGAAACCTTCCTGCACAACCCGGCCCGCATCGAGGTGGCCCGCCAGGCGTCGACCGCCGCGACGATTACGCAACGGCTGGTCGCCGCCGGATCCGACCAGGCCGACAAGCGCGACGTGTTGCGCAACCTGATCCGCTCGACGCCGGACTTCAAGAACGCCATTATCTTCTGCAACCGCAAGCGCGACGTGCAGACACTCTGGAAGTCCTTGCAAAAGCACGGATTCAGCGTCACGGCCCTGCATGGTGACCTCGACCAGCGGGCCCGCATGGCAGCACTGGAGAGCTTCCGCAACGGATCGATCCAGCTGCTTGTCGCCAGCGACGTGGCGGCCCGTGGCCTCGACATTCCCGATGTCAGCCATGTGTTCAATTTCGACGTGCCGCACCATGCCGAGGACTATGTCCACCGCATTGGCCGCACCGGCCGCGCCGGACGCAAGGGCACGGCTTACACGCTGGTCACGTCGGAGGACCGCAAGTCGCTCGCGGCCGTCGAGCAGATGATCGGCAACAGCCTGAACTGGGAAGGCGCACCCACAGTGGCTGAAGCAGACGGACCGCGCGCGTCGCGCAGTGGTGGCCGCCGTGCGGCCGGCGCTGCTGACAAGAGCGCCCGCGGCCGCACCGGAACGGCAAAGCTTCGCGGTGGCGACAAGGCCGAACGCGGCGAGGCCGATGCACCTGCACCCGACGAGGCCACTGTGCCCGCACGTCTGACGCGTGCGCGCCGCCCCGAACCGGCTGCCCCGGAACAGGCGCGTGAGCGACGGCCTGAAGCCGCCGCCGAGCCGCGCCGCGAGAGGGCCGCACGGCCGCCGCGCGAGGAGCGTGACGAGGCCCCCGTCGTAGGGCTCGGAGACCACGTCCCGTCCTTCTTGCTGCGATCAGTTCGGGTGCGTTAAGTCGGCGCGTGATCTTTGCGCAGTTAATTGGCCATTAAGCGGCCCGTGGCACTCTCGTCCGCATCAAAGCATGTGGAGAATACGCAGATGGCTGGAAACGTGCCGGATCGCGATTACAGCGTGAAACTGGCCGAGGAAGCTGTCGGCCAGATGCGGACACATCACGCACCTGGCTATCCCAAATCCTATGAAGTCTGGTACACGCACCTTGCGGGCCAGAATCCGGGCCTTAGCCGCGCTATCGCCGACATTCTCAGTCGCGGCGTCGAGATCAGCGAAAGCGCGATCGAGCAGCTTTACGACAAGTTCCTGTGCTCGACTCGTGTTGCCGAGAATGCCGAGCAGGCCAGCATTGGCATGATCCAAGAGATCGACAAGGTCATGGAGATGGTCGATGCCGCGCTCGGCTCGACCGCGAATTACGGCAATTCGCTTGAAGAAATCACCGCAGATCTCGATGGCAATTCCGATCGCGGCAACATCCGCGACCTGGTGAGCCGGCTGGTGAGTGCGACCCGCGAGACCGTCGCGACGAACCGCTCGCTGGAAACCCGCCTCAAGGAAACCCGCGGCGAGATCCAGGACCTTCGCGAAAATCTCGAGGTTATCCGTACCGAATCGCTGACCGACCCGCTGACCACGCTGGCCAACCGCAAGCATCTCGATGCGGTACTGCTGAAGACGATCGACCAGTCCACGCTCACCGGCGAGCCGCTGACCGTGATGATGATCGATGTCGACAAGTTCAAGGTGTTCAACGACACGTGGGGGCATCTCACTGGCGACCAGGTGCTGCGCCTCGTCGCCCTGTCGATCAAGGGTGCGGTGCGGCCGACCGACACCGCAGCCCGCTTCGGCGGCGAAGAATTCGCGATCGTGATGCCGCAGTCGTCGCTGAAGTCCGGGACCCTTGTGGCCGAGCGTATTCGCCAGACGGTCATGAGCCGCGAACTGGTGAAGCGGTCGACCGGCGAGGCGCTCGGGCGCCTGACGGTGTCGATCGGCATTGCCACCCTGCAGAAGGGCGACACGGCGTCGCTGCTGGTGGAGCGGGCCGACAAGTGCCTCCTGGTTGCCAAGCGGACCGGCCGCAACAAGTGCGTGTCAGAAGCCGATGTGGCCCCCGAAGAACTTGCCAAGGTGGCCTGAGGCATCCTCAGGCCTTGGCCAAGAGCCGAGCGCGGATGGTCCGGGCCTGAGCGATCGCGCAGCCCGAACGGCCATCCGGTTCGCCCGGGCTTCGAAATTCCCCTTTACGCCAGTTCCGCAGGAACCGTGCGTGGTTGAGGCAGACCCCTGCCCTCAGGCCCTGGCCCACCCCTGCCTGCAGGCAGGGGTTGAGCTCAGGCGCGGGCCAGATCCTCGGGCCGAGCCGGCGTCAGCGCCACCGACTCGCCGCAACCGCAGGCGGATGTCTGGTTCGGGTTGTTGAACGCGAACTGGGACGCGAGCTTCGACGTCTTGAAATCCATCTCGGTGCCGAGCAGGAACAGGACCGCCTTCGGTTCGACCAGAATGGTAACGCCCCGATCCTCGACGACCTCGTCGCCGGGCCGGACCGAATCCGCATAGTCCATGGTGTAGGACATGCCCGCGCAGCCGCCGTTACGCACGCCGACGCGCACCCCGACAATCGGCGTCTCCGACTGATCGATGATCGCCTTCACCCGCGTGGCGGCGGCCTCGGTGATCGACATCACCTTCAGCTTCGGCATGGAACCCATCGTAGCGTCTCCTCCACAGCCGGGTTCAAGGCCCGGGGCAGGTGCATCAGCGTACTGTAACAACGATTGAGGTCCTGTGAAGACCATGTGCGAGGCCGGTGACCCCGGCAGCCCCTGCGGAGGCCGGCGATGCTCGATTATTTCACCTCGGCATTGGTGACGCTGCTGGTCACGGTTGATCCGCCCGGGCTGGCGCCACTGTTTCTCGGCGTGACCCCGGGCATGTCCAAAGCCGAGCGGCGACAGGTCGCCATAAGGGCGGTCATCATCGCTTTCGCGATCATGGCGGCCTCTGGCCTCGTCGGGGCGCAGCTGCTCGGCGCTTTGGGCATCGGGCTGCCGGCCTTCCGCACGGCCGGCGGCCTGCTGCTGTTCTGGATCGCGTTCGAGATGGTGTTTGGGCGCCGCAACGACCGCAAGAGCGAGCAGGCAACCACGGCGATCACCATCGACCACATTCGCAATGTCGCGGCCTTTCCGCTGGCGATCCCACTGATGGCGGGCCCGGGCGCGCTGACCGCCACGATCCTGCTCGCCGGCCGCGCCGAAGGCGATCTGCTTCGGCTCGCCGTGCTGATGGCGGTCATCGCCGGGGTGATGCTGTCGTGCCTTCTGGTCTTCCTGGCCGCGGGTCGGATCTCCGGCTGGCTCGGCGTCACCGGCAATGTGGTGCTCACCCGCCTGCTCGGCGTGATCCTGGCGGCACTTGCCGTGCAGTTCGTCGCCGATGGCGTGCGCGCCATCGTGGCTGGCTGACCTACAGCGCGCGGATCAGAGCCTCGATCAGCCGGCTGCGCGGCGCCAGCGACGACACCAGCGCATGTTCCTGCAGGGTGTGGGCGCCATCGCCGTCAATGCCGAGACCGTCGAGCGTCGGAACGCCCAGTGCTGCGGTGAAGTTGCCATCGCTGCCACCGCCGGTCAGCGGCACATCCTGCAGGTCGATGCCAAGCGGCACCGCCAGTGCCCGTGCCTTTTCAAACAGGGCAGCAACCTCTGGCGTCTTGGCGTAGGGCGGCCGGTTCATGCCGCCCGTGACGGTGATGCGGATGTCCGGGCCGACAGCCCTCAAGCCGTTGATGCGCCCGCACAACTCCTCGCCGTCCGCCAGCGTGGCGACACGCAGGTCGACCACGAACCGCGCGTGATGAGGGATGACATTCGCGGCGGTCCCGCCCGAAACCTGGCCGACCGTCGTCGTGACCTGACGGGCATAGTCGGTCAGGGCCTCGATGGCGAGGATCTGATGGGCCGCCTCGCGGATGGCGCTGCGGCCATCGGGATGGCGTGAGCCTGCATGGGACGGGCGCCCCTCGATGTGAACATCGAAGCGCGCGACTCCCTTGCGTCCGGTCACCACCTTGCCACCGTCGCGCGCCGGCTCGGTTACCAGCACGTGCGAGGCCGTGCGAGCCTTCGCCTCGATGATGTCGCGGCTGGTCGGCGAGCCGATCTCCTCGTCGGGGGTGAACAGGAAGGTGATGGGGCGTGTCAGCGCATTCGCGGCAACCGCGCGCCGCACTGCGGCTAGGGCGAGGAAGGCGCCCCCCTTCATGTCGTAGATGCCGGGGCCGTAGAAGCGGTCACCCTCGATGCGCATGGGCAGGTCGGCGGCCAGCGTGCCCAGCGGGTGCACCGTGTCGACATGCGACAGCAGCAGCAGGCCCGGGGCCCCCGTCCGTGGTCCGGCGCTGAGCTCGAGCGTGTCGCCGAGGCCATCACGTCCGGCGTGGCGCTGCACGCCGATCGGCGAGCCGGCCACCGCCGCCGCGACGGCGTCGATCATGCGGTTGACGCCGGGCGTGTCCGAAGTCGGGCTCTCGGTTCCGACCCAGCCACGCAATTCGGCCACCATCGCGTCGACGTCCAGTCCACTCATGGCAGGTCCTTGAATCGGGGCCCCTCGCCCCGCAGGTTCAGCATAGGCAGGCTGTACCGTGCCCAGAAGCGCGAAGGCCGCGGATCAGCTGCCTGCCTCCGAAACGACGAGCCGCCGATAAAGGTGCCAGGTCGTGTGCCCGAGCACCGGCAGGACGACGAACAGGCCGGCGAAAAACGGCGCCGACGCGGCAATCAGCAGCACCACGATGATGGCGGCCCAGCCGATCATCGGCACGGGATTGGTGGTCACGGCGCGCACGCTGGTGATCATGGCGGTGACGAAATCGACGTCGCGGTCCAGCAGCAGCGGGAACGACACCACGGTGAGGGAAAACAGCACGAGAGACAGGACCGCGCCGACAACATGGCCGATCAGCAGGAAGGTCCAGCCCTCCGGCGTCGTCAGCAGGGTTGTCAGAAAATCCCGCAGCGCGAAGGACTGGAACCCGAAGAACAGCGCCAGCAGCAGCCGCACCTGGTACATCCAGAGCATGAAGATGAAGACGGTGACGAAGGCCATCCAGCCGAGCTCGCGCCGGCTCTGCGCCACGACGGCTCCGAGAACCGCGCTCCAGCCGAGCGGCTCACCCGTCTCCCGCCGCCGCGAGACCTCATAGAGCCCCACTGCGACAAAGGGGCCAATGAGGGCAAATCCCGCGGCCAGCGGATAGGCCAGATAGAGCATCCCCCACGAGGCCGCAGCCATCACCAGCAGCACGCCGCCCACCGCATAGATGCCGCCGAAGAACAGCCCGTATTGCGGCGCTGCCTGGAAGTCGCGCAGCCCGGCGGCCACGGAATCGGCGATGTCGGACGCGCTGATCCTGCGCAGCTGCGGATCGCGCCGGCGGACCGGTGCGACGACTGGCACGTCGGCCGCGATCTCGGCACCTTTTGTTTCCGCCATCGCGCTCCTCCCCTCCACACATGCGTTGTGCGACAGGATGCCATAGCAACACATTGGCACAAGCGACGGCGCAGGATCACACGATCTGCGTCACGCCGTCAGCACCCCACGTGTGCCGCCGAGGCCCTAGAACGGAATGTCGTCGTCGAGATCGCTGCCGCGGTCGCCGCCCGCCGGCGCGGGCTTGCGGTCCATCGGCGAGGCGCGACCGAAATCGCCGCCGCGGCCGCCGGAGCCGCCGCCACCTGAGTAGGATCCGCCGCCACCGCCGGCAAAGGAGCCGCCGTCATCCTCCATCGCGCCGGCGGCCTGGCCGCGACCGCCCAGCAGGGTCATCTCGCCGCGATAGCGCTGCAGCACGATCTCGGTCGAATAGCGCTCGGCGCCGTCCTTGTCGGTGTATTTGCGGGTCTGGAGCTGGCCCTCGATGTACACCGTCGAGCCCTTCTTCAGATACTGCTCGGCGACCTTGGCGAGGTTCTCGTTGAAGATCACCACGTTGTGCCACTCGGTGCGCTCCTTGCGCTCGCCCGACCCCTTGTCACGCCAGGTCTCGGTGGTGGCGAGACGCAGGTTGACGACCGGCTCGCCGGAATTCAGCCGGCGGACCTCGGGATCGCGGCCGAGATTGCCGACGAGAATGACCTTGTTGACGCTGCCTGACATGGCGCACTCCTCAGGGGTTTGTTAGCCGTGACCTTACCGCAAGGCGCCCGGGCGAACCTCCGCCGGTGGCGGTGGCGCCCAGTTATCCACATCGCCTGCCATTTTGTTCCCGTTGTGTTCCTATCAGGAGCAGACTACAAGGGCAAGTGACGCTTTGCCCTGTTGCCGCGCGGGCCGCCGCACTAGGTAATGGGGCTTCGCACGATCACAGGACGCTGCCGGCCCGGCCGGCACGACGCATCGACCGCGCAGGGGCCGCCATGGCATCGATCGACGATCTCTTCGACCGGGCTCCCCGGTCCGGCGGGCGGGATTCGCGCGTCATCGCCATCCGCGGCGCCCGCGAGCACAATCTGAAGAACGTCGACCTGACGATCCCGCGCGACCATCTCGTGGTGTTCACCGGCCTGTCGGGTTCGGGCAAGTCGTCGCTGGCCTTCGACACGATCTATGCGGAGGGCCAGCGCCGCTACGTCGAAAGCCTGTCGGCCTATGCGCGGCAGTTCCTCGAGATGATGCAGAAGCCCGACGTCGACCAGATCGACGGTCTGTCGCCGGCCATCTCCATTGAGCAGAAGACAACGTCGAAGAACCCGCGCTCGACCGTCGGCACGGTGACGGAGATCTACGACTACATGCGCCTGCTGTGGGCGCGGGTCGGCATCCCCTATTCGCCCGCCACCGGATTGCCGATCGAAAGCCAGACCGTGTCGCAGATGGTCGACCGGGTGCTGGCACTGCCGGAGAAGACCCGGCTGTTCCTGCTGGCGCCCGTCGTGCGCGGCCGAAAGGGCGAGTATCGCAAGGAGCTCGCCGACTATCTGAAGCGCGGCTTCCAGCGGGTGAAGATCGATGGCGCCTTCCACGAGATCGGCGACGCGCCGGCCCTCGACAAGAAGCTGAAGCACGACATCGATATCGTCGTCGACCGCATCGTCGCGCGTCCCGACATCGCGTCACGGCTGGCGGAAAGCTTCGAGACGGCGCTGGAACTGGCCGACGGCATCGCCGTGATCGAATTTGCCGACGAGACCGACTCCAAGGGTGCGCCGAAGCGGCTGATGGTGTCACAGCGCTTTGCCTGTCCTGTGTCGGGCTTCACGATTCCGGAGATCGAGCCGCGGCTGTTCTCGTTCAACAACCCGTTCGGTGCCTGCCCGTCCTGCGACGGGCTCGGCCACGAGATGGCGATCGACCCGATGCTGGTGGTGCCGGACGAGACGCTCACCTTGCGGGGCGGCGCCGTGGCGCCCTGGGCGCGGTCGACCTCACCCTATTACGGTCAGACGCTGGCGGCGCTCGGCCAGCATTTCGGCTTCAAGCTGACGGTGGCGTGGCGCGACCTGCCGGCCAAGGCCCGCGACGTGATCCTGTATGGCACCGGCAGCGAGGCCGTGCGCTTCGCCTATGAGGACGGCCTGCGCTCCTACGAGGTCAACAAGCCGTTCGAGGGCGTGATCCGCAACCTGGAGCGGCGCTGGAAGGAGACCGACAGCGACTGGGCGCGCGAGGAAATCGGCCGGTTCATGTCCGAAACGCCGTGCGCAGCCTGTGCCGGCGACCGGCTGAAGCCTGAGGCGCTCGCCGTCAAGGTGGCGATGCAGACCATCTCGGCGGTGGCACGGCTGTCGGTCCGCGACGCGCATGGCTGGTTCGGAACGCTTCCGCAGGACCTGACCCCCAAGCAGATGGAAATCGCAGGCCGGATCCTGAAGGAGATCCGGGACCGCCTGTCCTTCCTGCTCGATGTCGGGCTCGATTACCTCACCCTGGCGCGGGCGTCGGGCACCCTTTCTGGCGGTGAAAGCCAGCGCATTCGCCTCGCCTCGCAGATCGGCTCGGGCCTCACGGGTGTGCTCTATGTGCTCGACGAGCCGTCGATCGGCCTGCACCAGCGCGACAATGAGCGGCTGTTGCTGACGCTGAAACGCCTGCGTGACATCGGCAACAGCGTGATTGTCGTTGAGCACGACGAGGATGCGATCCTGCAGGCCGACTGGGTGGTGGATGTGGGCCCCGGCGCCGGCATTCATGGCGGACGCATCGTCTCCCAGGGTACGCCGGCGCACATCATGGCCGACAAGGCGTCGCTGACGGGCCGCTACCTCAGCGGCGAGCTCTCGGTGCCGGTGCCGCCGAAGCGCCGCAAGCCGCAGAAGGGCCGGATGCTGCGCATCACTGGGGCGCGCGGCAACAATCTGAAGAATGTGACGGCAGAGCTGCCGCTCGGCACCTTCACCTGCATCACCGGGGTCTCTGGCGGCGGCAAGTCGACGCTGGTGATCGACACGCTCTACAAGGCGGTGGCCCGTCGCCTCAACGGGGCGCTGGAGCATCCGGCGCCGTTCGACACGATCGAGGGGCTGGAGCATCTCGACAAGGTCATCGACATCGACCAGTCGCCGATCGGCCGGACGCCGCGTTCCAATCCGGCCACCTATACGGGGGCGTTCACGCCGATCCGCGAATGGTTCGCCGGCCTGCCCGAGGCCAAGGCGCGCGGCTACATGCCCGGCCGCTTCTCCTTCAACGTCAAGGGCGGCCGCTGCGAGGCCTGCCAGGGCGACGGCGTCATCAAGATCGAGATGCACTTCCTGCCGGACGTCTACGTCACCTGCGACGTCTGCAAGGGCAAGCGCTACGACCGCGAGACGCTGGAGGTGAAATACCGCGAGAAGTCGATCGCCGACGTGCTCGATATGACGGTCGAGGAGGCAGGCGAGCTGTTCAAGGCGGTGCCGTCGATCCGCGAGAAGATGGAGACGCTGGCTCGCGTCGGGCTCGACTATATCAAGGTCGGCCAGCAGGCGACTACGCTGTCGGGCGGCGAGGCGCAACGCGTCAAGCTCTCAAAGGAGCTGTCTCGCCGCTCGACCGGCCGCACCCTCTACATTCTCGACGAGCCGACGACCGGGCTGCACTTCCACGATGTCGCCAAGCTGTTGGAGGTGCTGCACGAGCTCGTTGACCAGGGCAACACCGTGGTGGTCATCGAGCACAATCTCGAGGTCATCAAGACCGCTGACTGGATCCTCGATCTGGGGCCCGAAGGCGGCGACGGCGGCGGGATGCTGGTGGCACAGGGGCGACCGGAGGACGTGGCGAAGGTCGAGGCCAGCCACACAGGGCGGTTCCTGCGGGAGGTGCTTGCCCGGCGCCCGATCAAGCCGCGGCGGCAGGCGGCGGAGTAGCGCCAGGGACAAGAACGGCAGCGCCGCGCAACGCTTGAACCCGCGCCGCGTTGACGCCACATGACGGGTCCGGATAGCCCCGGCCGCCGGAGACCATCATGGCCCTGCCCCCTGTGCCCGCTCCTCTCGCCTACTCCCCTGCCCCCGCGGACGTCGCCGGTGTCCTGGCCGGCCGGATCGGCGCATTCCTGGTCGACTTCGTCGTCATTGGCGTCCTGGTGCTGGTGTTTTCAGCCGTTGTGATGGTGCTGGGCGTCTTCACCTTCGGGCTGGCATGGCTGCTGATGCCAGCGCTCGTGCCGCTGGTGGCGCTGGTCTACAACGGCATCACCGTTTCTGGGCCACGGCGCGGCACCTGGGGCATGCGCACCTTCGGCATCGAGATGCGCATGGCCGAATCAGGCGGGCCGGTGCCGTTCGTGGTGGCGGCCGTTCACGCGATCTTTTTCTACGTCAGCGTGACGTTCCTGACCCCAGTCATTCTGCTGTTTGGCCTGTTCCGCAGCGACAGGCGACTTCTGCACGACCTTTTTGCCGGAACCATCACCGTGCGCCGCCTGCCCTGACGCCGCCCGGTTCCGCCGCCAGCACGGCGGTGTTATCGTGACGGCGGCTTCAGCCACCGGAAAACGCGCTTGACGACCCAGTCCCGCGACCAGCCCCAGTTCTACCTGACGGCACCGACGCCGTGCCCCTATCTGCCGGGGCGGATGGAGCGGAAGGTCTTCACCCATCTCATCGGCAAGCGCGCCAGCGAACTCAACGACGTTCTGACCCATGGCGGCTTTCGCCGATCCCAGACCATTGCGTACCGGCCGGCCTGTGACGGCTGCCGCGCCTGCGTCTCGGTACGGGTGCTGGTGGATGCCTTCAGGCCGTCCCGCAACCTGCGCCGGGTGGACGAGGCGAATGCCGACCTTGTCGGCGAGGTGAAGCAGAACCTGCCGACATCCGAGCAGTATTCGCTGTTCCGCCACTATCTCGACAGCCGACACGCGGATGGCGGCATGGCCGACATGACGGCGCTCGACTTCGCCATGATGGTCGAGGACAGCCATGTGGATACCTGCGTTGTCGAATATCGCCGGCGTGGGCCCGATACGGCGATCAACGGGCGCGGCGCCGGGCCTGTCGTGGCGGCGGCCCTGTCCGACGTCCTCGCCGACGGATTGTCGATGGTCTACTCGTTCTTCGACCCGGACGAGGCGACCCGAAGCCTCGGCACGTTCATGATCCTCGACCACATCGCGCGGGCACGGCGCATGGGGCTGCCTTACGTGTATCTGGGCTACTGGGTCGAGGGATCGGCCAAGATGGCCTACAAGGCGCGCTTCGCGCCGCAGGAACGCCTGCACGCCCATGGCTGGGAGCGCTACGACTAGGCCTTGACGGGCCGGGTTTCCGCCTCCCCCAAGGCGCGTGCTTCAGCCGAACCGGTTCGACTTGGGGAACCCCTTCGGCGGCAGGCGGCCGGCCTCGGCGCGGTTACCCAACCAGTCCTTGAGGTCGGCGGCCGACACCGTCCAGGTGCGGCCGGAGGTATCGCGCCAGGTCAGGCCCTCGGCGAGGGGGAAGACCTTCAGGTCTGAGACCCCGCCATCCTTGTAGCGCTGCAACCGGACACCCTTGCCACGTCCCATGTCGGGGACCTGTGACAGCGGAAACACCAGCAGCTTGCGGTTCTCGCCGACGATGGCGACATGATCGCCGTCGACCGGCACCATCGGCAAGGCGCGGTGCGGCGGATCGAGCGTCAGCACGTTGCGGCCCTTGCGGGTCGTCGCAATCACGTCCTCGGCGGTGACGACGAAGCCGCGCCCCTCCGTCGACAGGGCAAAGAGCTTCGTCCCCGGGCGCCACGGCCAGGCTGCAACAATGTCGGCGTCCTCGTCGATGTCGGCCATCAGCCGCACCGGGTCGCCGAACCCGCGTCCGCCCGGCAGTTTCGCCGCCTCCAGGGTGAAGACCTTGCCGTTGGATGCCAGCACCAGGATTCGCGTCGTGGTCTCGCAGTGGAACGAGGTGGCGAGCCCGTCGTCGCCCTTGAACTGCAGGGCCGACAGATCCTGCACGTGCCCCTTGAGGGCCCGGATCCAGCCCTTCTTCGTCACCACGACCGTGAGGGGCTCGCGCTCCACCATAGCCTCGGCGAGGTCGAGATCGGCGGCGGCCGGCGGATCGGCGAAGATCGTGCGGCGATGGCCGAGCGGCGTCTCAGGACCGAAGCGCTTCTTGACCTCGCGGATGTCCCAGGAGATCGCCTTCCACTGAGCGGCATCGGAGCCGAGCAGGGTCTCGATCTGGCCCTTCTCGAGCACGAGCGCGTCGAGCTCGCGCTTCAGCTGCATCTCCTCGAGCTTGCGCAGCGAGCGCAGGCGGGTGTTGAGGATCGCCTCGGCCTGGTTGTCGGTGAGCTGAAAGAAGCGCATCAGCTCGGCCTTGGGCTCATCCTCCTCGCGGATGATCTTGATGACCGTGTCGAGGTCCAGATAGACGATGAGCAGGCCGCGGACGATCTCCAGCCGGCGGTCGATCTGGCCGAGGCGATAGCGGGAGCGGCGCTGCAGGACCACCCGCCGGTGGTCGAGCCACTCGCGCAGCACCTCGGCGAGGCCGAGCACGCGGGGGACCACGCCGCCGGTGAGGACGTTCATGTTCATCGAGATCCGGCTCTCGAGCTCGGTGAGCCGGAACAGTGATTCCATCAGCAAAGCCGGGTCGACATTGCGCGCCCTCGGCTCCAGCACGATGCGGACGTCCTCGGCCGACTCGTCACGGACATCGGCGAGGAGCGGCAGCTTTTTCTCGTTCAGCAGCTCGGCGATCTTTTCGATCAGCCGCGATTTCTGCACCAGATAGGGGATCTCGGTGATGACGATCACATAGGTGCCGCGCCCGGTCTCCTCGCGCTCCCAGCGCGCCCTCACCCGGAAGCTGCCGCGGCCGGTGCGGTAAGTCTCGGCGATAGACGCGCGCGGCTCGACGATGACGCCGCCGGTCGGCAGGTCGGGACCCGGCACGAAGGTGAGCAGCTGCTCGGACGTAGCGGCCGGGTGGGAGATCAGATAGAGCGCCGCGTCGCAGAGCTCGGCGGCATTGTGCGGCGGGATGGACGTGGCCATGCCCACCGCGATGCCCTGCGAGCCATTGGCCAGCAGGTTCGGGAAGGCCGCCGGCAGGACGACCGGCTCCTCGTCCTCACCATTGTAGGTGTCGCGAAAGTCGACGGCGTCCTCGTCGATGCCTTCGAGCAGCAGGCCGGCGACTTCGGTCAGGCGCGCCTCGGTGTAGCGGTAGGCGGCGGCGTTATCGCCGTCGATATTGCCAAAATTGCCCTGGCCGTCGACCAGCGGATAGCGCTGGGCGAAATCCTGCGCCAGGCGAACCAGCGCGTCATATACGGCCTGGTCGCCATGGGGATGGAACTTGCCGATGACGTCGCCGACGATGCGGGCGCATTTCTTGTGGGCGGTGCCCGGATCGAGGCGCAGCAGCCGCATCGCGTGCAGGATGCGCCGATGCACGGGCTTCAGCCCGTCGCGGGCATCCGGCAGCGCCCGGTGCATGATTGTCGACAGCGCGTAGGCGAGGTAGCGCTCCTCGAGCGCCGCCTTGAGGTCGATGGTTTCGACGCCCTTGTGGTCATCGTCGGGCGGATCGACGGGCTTGCCCATTTGTGGTCCAAACTGGCCTTATGGAGCGGAACGGCGCGCCGGACACCGGCCGCCGCGACCGGAACGCATACAGAACGGGCCGAGTCGGCACAAGGGTGCGGGCGGCGCAGTCCCCAGTGGCCTGCCGGCGCCAGCCGGAAGACAGCAGTTTCCTCAGGCTATTTGTCCCGACCCGGGCTCAGCCGTCTTCGGGCAAAGGCAGCCCTTTGGCCAGCCGCCTCAGCGCAGGCAGCGGGAGGGTGCACTCGTAACGGCCCTCGGCATAGGAGCCGAGCTCATAGGGATTGAAGACGATCCAGGCGCCCGCGGGAGAAAGGCTCCAGTTGGCAAAGTCCGACAGGCCCGCGGCGAGGGACTTGGCATAGGCCGCCTTATCTTCGGCGTTCGCCGGCGTGCTGTCGCGGGCCTTCTTCTGCACCATGACCTGGGCATCGCAGGCCGCAATGAGGGCTGTCCGGGCGGCTGCATCGAACACCTCCGCGAAGACCGGGGCACGGCCACTGGCCACATCGAGGATGAGGCCGGAGCTGGCCGGCGTGCCATGCGCGCCACCGGTGTAGGAATAGCCCTCGAGCCGCGCCGACAGCAGGCGGGACGACGCGTAGGTCAGGCGCAGCGACTGCGAGTAGCTGTAGGTCCTGTCCTTCTCGACATCCTCGTCGCCGGGCACCGCGGCCAGCAGCCGTTCGATCTCGGCGTTGAACGCCCGCTCGCCGGGACGCACCGGATTGCGGACCCGCAGCAGCGCCACGTCGACCTCGGTGGCGCCCTTGCGGCCGGGACGCTGGACGAAGACCGGCTCGAGCGGCGCCCCCGTGCCGGGCCCGGCCTCGGGCCGGCCAGCGAGAAAGTCGCGCCACTGGACTGTCTCACGGGCCAGGCAGACGCCGAGATCGGGGGCATCGTCCTGACAGGAGTAGCCGCGGCGCTTCAGCCAGTTGCGCTGGGCGCGCAGCAGAGCATCACGGCCGGCCGGCGGCAGGCCGGCCCGCAGTGCCTCGTAGGCCGCCACCATGGCGTCGTCGGCCGCCCGCGCCTCGGGCGACGCACAGATTGCCTTGTCGGACGGACTGCGCGCCCGGGCGCAGTCCAGTGCCAGTGCGGGGACAGAGCCGCCGAGCACGATAACTGCAGCAATCGGGGCGAGACGGGTCAGAAACAGCATGGCAACTCCGGCGGGCGCTGGCGCCCGAATGAAGACGAAGGTTGTGGCGGCAGACGGCGGCCACCCTGTTCGTTTGCCACGATGCCACCGGTCAACGCGTCGCTCCAGCGCCGCCGCGCGGCAAGGCCGGCGGGCCGCTTCATGCCGTGACGGCAGCGATGAAGGCCGCGCGCACCTCGGGCACCGGGATGCCGCGTGGCTCGAAGACGTGGCGCATCAGGAAATGGCCGGTGAGACGGAAAGCCTGGGCCAGTTCCTCGGTCCCGGGCAGGCCCTGCAGCGGAACGCCGGATCCACCGGCAAGAAACGCCGGGAGCGGCAGCAGGCGGTCGCTCCACGGCGCGCCCGCCGATGCGCTGACGGCGCGGCCGGTTTTGGGGGACACATAGGCGAGCCCATCGTTGCCCCCGGTGGCCGCACAGGCGTCGAGCGACAGGCCGAAGCCGAGCTCGGCGAGAATGGCGAGCTCGAAGCGGATGACCAATGGTGCGGCGAGCGCCGGATCGTCGAGGGCGTCGGCCACCACCTCCAGCGTCTCGTAGAGCGCCGGGTGCGGATCGCGCTCGGGCAGCAGCCGCGCCAGGGCGCCGACAAGGCCGATGCCGTAAAGGGCGGCGGGGCTCTGCATCAGCCTGCCGGCGCGCAGGCGCGTGGCTTCGATGCGGAAGGCGCCGAGGTGATCCTCGAGACGGGCACGCCAATCGACGGTGACCGAGTTGCCCGGCTGCAGCAGCGGCTGCATCCGCGCAGAGCGGCCGCCCCGCACGAGGCCCAGGTGACGGCCATGATCACGGGTCAGCACCTCGAGCAGCACATGGCTCTCGCCCTGCCGGCGCACGCCCAGGATCACGGCGTCGTCATGCCACTCCATGCCGTCTCCCCGGCCACCGGGCGGCCCCAGAGGGCCTGCCCCGAAGGCTCAGCCGCGCGGAAACTCGAGCCCCATCTCGCGGTAGCGCTCCGGGTCGTCCGTCCAGTTCTCGCGGACCTTGACGAACAGGAACAGGTGCACCTTGCACTCGGCCGCCTCGGCGATCTCGCGCCGGGCCGTGGCGCCGATGGCCTTGATGGTCTGGCCGTTCTTGCCGAGCACAATCTTGCGCTGGCTTTCGCGCGTCACAAAGATCGTCTGCTCGACCCTTGCCGAGCCGTCGCGCTGCACCTTCCACTGGTCGGTTTCCACCGTCGACTGGTAGGGCAGCTCGTCATGCAGGCGTTCGTAGAGCTTCTCGCGGGTGATCTCGGCGGCGAGCAGGCGCAGCGGCGCGTCGGAGACCTCGTCTTCCGGATAGAGCCACGGGCCGGGCGGCATCAGCTGGGCCAGCCGGGCGCGAAACGCGCCGACGCCGTCGCCATTGAGCGCGGCGATCATGAAGGTCTCGGAGAAGGCGTGCGCAGCGTTGAGCCGGGCGGCGAGGCCGAGCAGGCTCGGCCGCTCGACGAGGTCGATCTTGTTCAGCACCAAAACGACGGTCTGGCGCAGCTCGGGGAGCCGGCGCAGGATCGCCCCCACCTCCTCGTCTATGCCCTTGCGGGCATCGACCAGCAGGGCGACAACGTCGGCATCGCCAGCGCCGCCCCAGGCCGACGTCACCATGGCCTTGTCGAGGCGGCGCTTGGGCGCGAAGATTCCCGGCGTATCGACGAAGACGATCTGCGCGGCGCCCTCCAGCGCGATGCCGCGCATCTGGGCCCGTGTCGTCTGCACCTTGCGTGAGACGATCGAGACCTTGGCGCCGACAAGGGCGTTGACGAGCGTCGACTTGCCGGCATTCGGCGCGCCGATGAGCGCGACAAAGCCGCAGCGGGTCGCGGCGTGGGGTGCAGCCTCAGCCGGCGGCGGCGCATCCCTGTTGCTGTCTGTGTCTTCGCTCATGCCCGCTCCTCCTCAACGAGGCCCTCGCGGACCAGAAAGGCCTGCGCGGCGGCCTGCTCGGCCATCCGCTTCGACAGGCCCTCGCCCTCGCAGGGCTCATAGCCCGCAATGGTGGCGGCAACACGGAACCGTGGAGCGTGGTCGGGACCGGCGCGCTCGGCCAGCAGATAATCGGGCACGGACAGGCCGCGGGCCAGCGCCCATTCCTGCAAGGTCGACTTTGCGTCGCGCCGCGACCGGCCGGGCTCGGTCATCTTCGGTCCGAACGCGCGCTCCACCACCGTGCGGGCCGCCTCCCAGCCACCATCCAGCCAGACGGCGGCAATGATCGCCTCGCAGACGTCGCCGAGGATCGCCTCCTTCTTGCGCAGACCCGCCTGGGCCTCGCCGGTGCCCATCCGAAGATGGGGTCCGACACCCCAGGCCAGCGCGACCTCGGCGCAGGTCTCGCGCCGCACCAGATGGCCGAGCCGCCGCGACAGGCCGCCCTCGCTCTCACGCGGGTAGGCGCGATACAGCATGTCGGCGACAACCACGCCGAGCACGCGATCGCCGAGAAACTCCAGCCGCTGGTAGTGCGGTCCGTCGGCGGGCGTGCCATGCAGCGCGCTGATGTGGGTCAACGCCCTGTCCAGCAGCTTGCGGTCGCCGAAGCGGTGGCCGACCGCCTCCTCGAGCGGACCCGGATCCTGGCCGCGCCGCGCCATCTCAACCGACAGGCTTGAACAGGCGATTCCAGCGCACCGTCCAGGGCCACTCCCAGACCTTCCAGGCTGCGCCGTCCTCGGCGATGGAGAAGAAGATCACCTCGGCCCGCCCGACGAAATTCTCATACGGCACAAAGCCGACGCCCTGGGCCGACATGTCACGCGAATCCAGCGAATTGTCGCGGTTGTCGCCCATCATGAAGAAGTGACCCGCGGGGACCTGGTAGACATTCGTGTTGCGGCCGAGCCTGTTGCCGTAAAGGTCAAGCTCCTGGATCGTGTAGCTGATGCCGTTGGGCAGCGTCTCCCGGTAGAAGGTCGCGTTGTCGCGGTAGCCTGCTCCGGCCGATACGTCCTGCTTGCCGGTCTGCTCCTTCTTCACGGCCTGGCCGTTGATGTGGAGGATCCCGTCGATCATCTGGATGCGGTCGTTCGGCAGGCCGATGACGCGCTTGATGTAGTCGGTGGAGTTATCGCGCGGCAGCTTGAACACCGCGATGTCGCCGCGCTGCGGCTCTGCTCCCAGAATGCGGCCGGAAAACAAGGGCGGGCTGAACGGAAACGAGTAGCGGGAATAGCCATACGAGTATTTCGACACGAACAGGTAGTCGCCGATCAGCAGCGTCGGAATCAGCGATCCCGAAGGGATGTTGAAAGGCTGAAAGAAGAACGTCCGCACGACGAGGGCGATGAGCAGCGCCTGCGCCATCACCTTCACGGTTTCGATAATCCCGCCTTCTTCGGCGCGCTTGTCCTTCGCCACGCGGGTCGACTCCGTCATTTCCGCTTCCCTGAACGCCGCGCAGCAGCAGCCGCCGGCGCAGCAGCGCAGCGGACCGCCCTGCGGGCCCGAGTCGGGTATAGACCCGGCCGTCGACAGAGGCAACGCACGCACAGCTCTCGCCAGCCGCCCGCCGCGAGCGAAGGAACCTCCGCTGGTACCACGCGTTTGACAGCCACTGCATCCCAGGGAGGACACCAATGGATTCGGATCGCATCACGGGCGCTGCCCGCACCATGGCCGGCAAGGTTGAAGAGGGCTTCGGCCAGATGACCGGAGACCGCGAGACCCAGGGCAAGGGCATCGCCGACCAGATCGCCGGGACGGCCACCAACACCTATGGGCGAGCCAAGGACACCGTGCGTGAGGCCGCCGACACCGTGAGCTCCACGGTGGAGCACAGCCCGCTCGGCAGCCTTCTGGCCGCAGCGGCACTCGGGTTCGTCGTCGCGATGGTGATGAAGCGCTGAACAGACCACCCGGCGCCTGCCGGGTAGCTCAAGGCCTGCCGCAGCGCCCGACCATTGCAGCGGCAGGCCTTTCGCCTCTCATCACCGCGCCGGGGCAGCCGCGTCGAGAATGCGGACCTGCACACGGTCGCGGCCATTCCAACTGTCGAGCGCAAGGTGGCCGGCGACGTGCACGCTCTCGCCGCGGGCCCGCGCCAGCATCTGGCCGAGCGGCTGGCCGGCGGCGCGAAATGCGATGCCGTCGATCAGCGCGCCGTCACCGGCCTTGAGTTTCACCCGGACATGGCCGCGACCGACCTCGGCGACCTCGACAAGGCGGTGCGCCGGCAGGGCAAAGACCGGCTCGGGATGGCCTGACCCGAACGGCCCGGCCTGCTCCAGCCTGGTCAGCAGCTCCGGCCGTGCGCCGGATGCCGTGATCGCCGCATCGACGGCGAGGCTCTGGTCGGCGCGGGCACGCTCGATCTCCCCCCCGAGACGATCAGCCAGGAACGCGGCGAGAGCCGGAACCTGCTCGCGCGTCACGGTGACGCCCGCTGCCATGGCGTGTCCGCCGCCCTTCTGCGCAAACCCCTGCTCGACTGCGGAACGGACAGCACGACCGAGGTCGACGCCCGGGATCGATCGGGCCGAGCCGGTGCCGGTCCCGTCCTGCGCATAGGCCAGCGCGAAGGCCGGCCGCCGGAACCGTTCCTTCATGCGGGCGGCGACGAGGCCCACCACGCCCGGGTGCCAGCCGTCCGAGCCCACCATGACGACCTGGGCGCCCTCTTCGTCCAGCCCAAGAGCGTGCAGCGCCTGGGCCTCGGCTTCGGCCACCATCACCTGCTCTATGGCCTGGCGCTCGCCGTTGAGGCGATCGAGTTCGCCGGCGATGCGGGTCGCCTCGGTTTCGTCGTCGCACAGCAGAAGCCGCGCGCCCAGCGCAGCGTCGCCAATGCGGCCGCCGGCATTGATGCGCGGGCCGATGAGAAAGCCGAGGTGATAGGGCTTTGGCGGCCCGTCGAGGCGGGCGACATCGGCCAGCGCGCGCAAGCCGATCCGCCCCCTCCCCTTCATGACGGCCAGGCCCTGGCGGACGAACGCACGGTTGAGACCGACCAGCGGGACCACGTCGGCCACAGTTCCCAGAGCCACGAGATCGAGCTCGGCCATGAGGTCGGGTTCACCACCATGGGTGGCCCAGAAGCCGCGACGCCGCAGCTCCCGGTTGAGCGCCACCAGCGTGACGAACACCACCCCGGCGGCGCAGAGCGAACCAAGGCCGGAGATGTCGTCCTGCCGGTTCGGATTGACGATGGCGAGCGCATCGGGAAGTTGCTCGGGCGCCTGGTGGTGATCGAGCACCACGCTGTCCATCCCCAGCCGCTGCGCCTCGGCCAACGGCTCATGGCTCGTGGTGCCGCAGTCGACGGTGACCAGCAGCGTGGCGCCGGCAGCCGCCAGGCTGCGGATCGCCTCGACATTCGGGCCATAGCCCTCGATCAGCCGGTCGGGGATATGCATCCGGGAAGGTGTGCCGCAACGGGCAAGGAACCCGGCCAGCAAGGCCGCGGAGGTGGCACCGTCGACGTCATAGTCGCCGAAGATCGCCACAGTCTCGCCCCGGGCCACGGCATCCGCGAGGCGCGCCACGGCCTGTTGCATGCCGGCGAGGCAGAACGGCTCCGGCAACAGGTCGCGCAGGCGCGGTGTCAGGAACGCCATGGCGGACGTGGCGTCGACGCCCCGTCCGGCAAGGACACGCGCCAGGACATCGTCGAGCCCGTGCTGCTGGACCATGGCGAGCGCCTGCGCCCGCCCGGCATCGTCGAGCCGGTCACGCCAGGCCCGGCCCGTGGCCGACCGTGTCACATCGAGAAATGGACGGGCCATGGCCCCCTGTAGCGGCTAAACGGACCCGGCGCCATCGGGCTGATCTCCGGCGTCAGCCGACCCCGGTCCGATGGCGATACGTCCACCCGGCGGCGTAACTCAGTCCAGCTTGAATTTGCCGAACTCGCGGTGCTCGGCGTGGATCTTGCGGACCGTGCCGGTGGTCGAGCGGTAGACCAGCGTCTCGGTCTCGATCACGTCCTTGCCGAACCGAACGCCGGCGAGGAGCTGGCCATCCGTGACGCCCGTCGCCGAGACGATGACGTCGCCTGACGCCAGCTCGTTCATCTCGTACTTCTTCTTCGGATCCTTGACGCCCATGCCACGGGCGCGCTCGACCTTCTCGGGCGTGTCGAGGATCAGGCGGCCCTGCATCTGGCCGCCGACGCAGCGCAGCGCCGCGGCGGCGAGGACGCCCTCAGGCGCGCCGCCAATGCCGAGATAGATGTCGATGCCGGTCTGGGCCTGCATGGCCGTGAAAATCACGCCGGCGACGTCGCCGTCGGTAATCAGCCGGATGGACGCACCGGTCTTGCGAACGGCAGCAATCAGGTCGGCGTGGCGGGGCCGGTCCATGATCAGAGCGGAGATCTCGTGAGGCTGCACGCCCTTGGCCTTGGCAAGAGCGTGGATGTTGTCGATCGGGCTGGCGTCGAGATCGACAATGCCCGGCGCATAGCCCGGCCCTATAGCGATCTTGTCCATGTAGACGTCGGGCGCATAAAGCAGCGAGCCGGCCTGGGCCATGGCCATGACGGCGATGGCGCCGGGCATATCCTTGGCGCAGAGCGTGGTGCCTTCCAGCGGATCGACAGCAATGTCGACGGCGGGGCCGCGGCCATTGCCGACCTTTTCGCCGATGAACAGCATCGGCGCCTCGTCGCGCTCGCCCTCGCCGATGACGATGGTGCCGGTGATCGGCAGCTTGTTCAGCTCCCGCCGCATGGCATCGACGGCGGCCTGGTCGGCGGCCTTCTCGTTGCCGTGGCCACGCAGGCGGGCGGCGGAGACGGCGGCGCGCTCGGTGACGCGAACGAGCTCCATCGACAGGATTCGCTCAATGACGTCCTTCGGCTTGACGTTGACGTCGTGATTCTTGTCGCTCACGGCAGATCCCCCGCAGTCCCGGTTTCAGTCACGCTCGATGCGGATCACCTGCGGCGGCTCGGCGACATGGCCGTCGGCCATCATCGCCTCGATGGCCGACCGGATGGCCGCCTCCGTCGTCGCATAGGTGATCAGCACCACCGGCACCGTCCCGTCCGGGCGGCCGGCTCGATCGCCCGAGCGTGCACCGGCGGGCCGCCGCTGCAGGATGCTCTCGAGCGAAATCTGGTTCTCCGCCATGCGGGTGGCGATCGCGGCGGCGGCACCCGGACGGTCGCGCACGGCGAGGCGGATGTAGTAGCCGCCCTCATGGCGCTGCATGGGGGCGCGTGCGGCACACTCAAGCGTCCCGACCGGCTGCCCGAAATCCGGCACGTTGGCGCCACGCGCAATATCGACGAGGTCGGACAGGACCGAAGAGGCGGTGGCGAGGCCGCCGGCGCCGGGCCCGACCAGCGTGAGCTCGCCGACCGCATCGGCGGCCAGCATCACCGCATTGGTCACGCCCATCACCTGGGCAATGGCCCAACTCGTCGGCACCATGGTGGGATGGACGCGCTGCTCGATGCCGGTCGCCGTCCGCTCGGCGACGCCGAGCAGCTTGATGCGGTAGCCGAGCTCTTCAGCCATTTTCAGGTCGAGCGGGGTGATTGCGCTGATCCCCTCGACATGGATGGCATCGGCATCGATGGTGGTGCCAAAGGCCAGGCTCGTCAGGATGGCGAGCTTGTGGGCGGTGTCGAACCCGCCGACATCGAAGGTCGGATCCGCTTCGGCATAGCCCAGGCGCTGGGCATCGGCCAGGCAGGCCTCGAAGGTCAGCCCCTCCGTCTCCATCCGCGACAGGATGTAGTTGCAGGTGCCGTTGAGGATGCCGGAAACGCGTGTGACCCGGTTGCCGGCGAGCGACTCGCGCAGCGTCTTGACGATCGGGATGCCGCCGGCGACCGAGGCCTCGAAGAACAGGCTGACACCGTGCGCCTCGGCCCGCCGCGCCAGCGCCTCACCGTGCGCCGCGAGCATGGCCTTGTTGGCCGTCACCACCCGCGTGCCGTGATCGAGCGCCGTCTCGACGGCCTCCAGGGCCGGGCCATCGGCACCGCCCATCAGCTCGACGAACACGTCGGTGTCGTGGCGCGCCGCCATCTCCACCGGATCGTCGAACCAGGTCACCCCCGACAGATCGACGCCCCGATCGCGGCTGCGGTCCCGCGCACTGACCGCGACGACGCGGATCTCCCGGCCGCAGCGGGCCGCAAGGGTCTCGCGGTGGGTCGCCAGATGACGCACCACGGCGGCGCCCACGGTGCCGAGGCCGGCAATCGCGACGCGCAGGGGCTGCATCATGGACGAGGACCTTCCGGAAAGCCGCCGGCTCAGCCCCGGGCGGCGAGCGGGACGACGTTGTGCAACGTTTTGTCCCCGGTTTCAAGGAACCGGCGGACGTTGCGGGCGGCCTGGCGGATGCGCTGCTCGTTCTCCACCAGGGCGATGCGGACATAGTCGTCACCATGCTCGCCAAAGCCGATCCCGGGCGCGACGGCCACCGACGCCTTCTCGACCAGCAGCTTGGAGAACTCCAGGCTGCCCAGCGCCCGGAACGGCTCGGGGATCTTCACCCACGCGAACATCGATGCCTGCGGCGGCGGAAACTCCCAGCCGGCCCGGGCGAAGCTGTCGACCAGCGCGTCGCGGCGCTTGCGGTAGGTCTCGCGCATTTCCCTGATGCAATCGTCGGGACCGTTGAGGGCCGCGGCGGCGGCCACCTGCACGGGCGTGAAGGCGCCGTAGTCGAGATAGCTCTTGACCCGCGCCAGCGCGGCGCAGAGCCGCTCATTGCCGACGGCAAATCCCATGCGCCAGCCTGCCATCGAGAACGTTTTCGACAGGGACGTGAACTCGACCGTCACATCCATGGCGCCAGGCACCTGCAGCACCGACGGAGGCGGGTTGGCCTCGTCGAAATAGACCTCCGCATAAGCGAGGTCGGACAGGAGGATCAGCTCGTGCTTGCGGGCGAAGGCGACGAGGTCTCGGTAGAAGTCGAGCGTCGCCGTGTAGGCGGTCGGATTGGCCGGGTAGCAGGTGACCAGCGCGATCGGCTTGGGGATCGAGTGGATCACCGAGCGCTCTAGCGCCCGGAACATCTCCTCGTTCGGCTCGGCAGGCACGGAGCGGATCACGCCGCCGGCCATCAGGAAGCCAAACGCATGGATCGGGTAGCTCGGGTTGGGCACCAGCACCACGTCGCCCGGTGCGGTGATCGCCTGGGCCATGTTGGCGAAGCCCTCCTTCGAGCCCAGCGTGGCGATGACCTGGGTGTCCGGGTTCAGCTTCACGCCGAAACGGCGCTCGTAATAGCCCGCCTGGGCACGGCGCAGGCCGCCGATGCCCTTGGAGGCCGAATAGCGGTCGGTCCGCGGCTTGCCGGCCGTCTCGACGAGCTTGTCGATCACGTGCTTGGGGGCGGCCAGGTCGGGATTGCCCATGCCGAGGTCGATGATGTCGGCGCCGCCATTGCGGGCCTGCGCCTTGATGCGGTTGACCTGCTCGAACACATAGGGGGGCAGGCGCTTGATGCGGTGAAAGTCGGTCATGGGTCCTGTCCTGCATGCGGGCATGGAATGGTCAAACCAACCGATTCCCTGCCGCTGGCGCGGTCTGCCTCTTTACACCCTCGTTCCGGGCTTGGCACGTCCCCCGGCGCGTGCCGGTGCGGGACCTTGGTCGAACCTGGTCAGCCGCCGGGACGGGCCGGCTGCGCGGCAGGCCTGATGGCAGGCTTGGCGGCGGCACGGTCACCCGGATTGGACTTTGCACTGGGTGACGGCCTGCGGCCGGCGGCATCGTGGCGACGGCGGGTCGACTCCATCTCCGCCTCGAGGCTCTTCACCTCGTCGGCAGTGCGGACCTTGGTACCACGCGCCGGCGGTACCACACCGACAGGACGATAGTCCATGGCGGCGGGACGGCTCTTCTTCACGAATTCGGCTGGCTCCGGCACGGTGGTCGTAATGTTGAACTTGTCGGTGAACGGGCGCAGCGCGTCCGTCTCCGCCGACGGCTGCTGGGCCGCGCAGGTCATACCCGTCAATCCCAGCACGGTCATCGCGCCCACAAGGCGGATGGCGCCTCGCGAGCAGCGGGCGGCGGCGTCATGCAGGTGATGGAACATGCCGTGTATGGCCTTTGACGAATTTCTTTGCGCAGTCCGCACGGCTAAACCGTTAATATGGTCAAAACAGGATCGGTGCGGCAAGCGACGCCCGACAGGAACAGGGAAGCGACGCCATGCAGGGTGGGCACGACAGCGCCGAGAGCAAGGTACCACTTCCCAATGTCGAGGCACTCGCCGCCAATGGCGCCCGGCTGCTGGACGAGCTCGGGCGGGCGACCGCCGCCGCCATGAGGCCCGTCGAGCAAGGGCTGGTGAAGCCCGGCATGTCCGATGAGGTCAGCGACGTGGTCAAGACGCTCGGCAATGTCGTCGAGCACTGGGCGATGGATCCGCAGCGCGTGGTGATGGCGCAGGCCAGCCTGACCAAGGGCTTCCTCGACCTGTGGGCGACGACCCTGCGCCGGATGCAGGGCGAGGCCGTCGCGCCGGTGGCCGAGCCGGATCCCTCGGACCGCCGCTTCCGCGATCCGGACTGGTCAGAGAACCCGGTCTACGACTTCATCAAGCAGGCTTATCTGATCACGTCGCGCTGGGCCGAAGAGGTGGTCAAGGATGCGGACGGCGTGGATCCCCATGTCCGCCACAAGGCCGAGTTCTATGTCCGGCAGATCGCCAGCGCGCTGGCGCCGAGCAATTTCGTCGTCACCAACCCCGAGTTGATGCGCGAAACGATCCGGGAGAACGGCGAGAACCTCGTGCGCGGCATGAAGATGCTGGCCGAGGATATTGAAGCCGGACAGGGAACGCTCAAGCTGCGGCAGACGTCGGGGCAGTTCGCTGTCGGCCGCGACCTGGCGGTCACACCCGGCAAGGTCGTGTACCGCAATGATCTGATGGAGTTGATCCAGTACGAGCCGACGACCGAGACGGTGTTCCGCCGGCCGCTGCTGATCGTCCCGCCCTGGATCAACAAGTTCTACATTCTCGATCTCAACCAAGAGAAGTCGTTCATTCGCTGGGCCGTGGCGCAGGGTCTGACGGTCTTCGTCATCTCGTGGGTCAATCCGGACGAACGGCAGGCAACCAAGGGCTTCTAGGACTACATGCGAGAGGGCATTTTTGATGCCCTCGACGCGGTCAAGGGCGCGACCGGCGAGGAGCAGGTGACCGCTATCGGCTACTGCGTCGGCGGAACCCTTCTGTCGGTGGCCCTGGCTCACATGGCGGCCATGGGCGACACGCGCATCACCAGCGCGACGCTCTTCACCACCCAGGTCGACTTCACCCATGCGGGCGACCTGGCGGTATTCGTCGACGAGGAGCAGGTCCGCCAACTCGAGGACAAGATGTATGCGCGCGGCTACCTCAAGGGCTCGACCATGGCGTCGGCCTTCAACATGCTGCGCCCGAACGACCTGATCTGGCCCTATGTCGTGAATGTCTACCTGAAGGGGAAAGAACCGTTCCCGTTCGACCTGCTGTACTGGAACGCCGACAGCACCCGAATGCCGGCGGCCAACCACTCCTTCTATCTGCGCAACTGCTACCTGGAGAACCGGCTGGCCAAGGGCGAGATGGAGGTTGGCGGCATCACCCTCGACCTGAAGAAGGTGACCATCCCGATCTACAACCTTGCCGCAAAAGAGGACCACATCGCCCCGGCACGGTCAGTGTTCGTCGGATCGCAAAGCTTTGGCGGGCCCGTGACCTATGTGATGGCGGGATCCGGCCATATCGCCGGGGTGGTGAACCCTGCGGACAAGCCAAAGTACCAGTTCTGGACCGGTGGTCCGCCACAGGGCCGGTTCGAAGACTGGGTCGCGGCAGCAAGCGAGACGCCGGGATCGTGGTGGCCGCATTGGATCCAGTGGATCGCCGCCCAGGCTCCCGACAGGGTCAAGGCGCGCAAGCCGGGCGGGCGGCGCAAGACGCTCGGCGATGCGCCGGGCGACTATGTTCGCGTGCGGGCCTGACGGTCCGAAGGGCTTTTGCCTCCTGAGGGCCTTTCCCTCCTGAGGGCCTTTCCCTCCTGAGGGCCCTGCCCTCCTGAGGGCCCTGCCCTCACGGATATCTCCAACGCAAAAAGGGCCGGCATTGCTACCGGCCTTTTCGTTTGGTGGGGTCTTGCGGGCGTATCCGCCCGCCGCTTCTCGAGGCGCGTCAGAACTTGGCGATGACCGGGATGGTCTTGCTCGGGTCGTCCCAGCGGAACTTCATGCCGACGCTGATGATGTCGACATGGGCGTCGACGGTGCCGACGAGCGGTCCGTAGGTGGTGCTGTAGCCCGGATTGCCAGGCACCATCGCGATGTTGGTGTTGGCCGGGAACAGATGGGCGTAGGCAATGTCGAAGGTGAGCTTGTGGTTGAAGTTGTAGCTGGCGCCGAGCGTCGCCCAGATGCGGTCATTGTCGGGCAGGCGCAGCGAGCGCGTCTCGGTGCCGATCGGCGACTTCTCGTATGCGAGGCCGGCGCGGACCGTCCAGGTCGGATCGATCTTGTATTCGCCACCAATGGAGGCGTACCAGCCGTCCTTGTAGCCGAGCGGCAGGAACGGCGTCCCCGGATAGAGGCTGCCATTCGACTCCTGAACGACGCGCGGATAGCCGACGCGGCTCCAGTTCGTCCATTCGAAGCCGGCCGAGACCGAGAACTTGTCGTTGACGGTCTGCTTGATGCCGACCGTGATGGTCTCGGGCAGCACGACATTCGACTTGACCAGGCTCGTCGGGAAGGCGGCGCGCAGAGGCGCCGTGGCCGGCGCTGCGTTGAACGGGAAGCCGAAGGTCAGGCCGGTGAAGGTCCCCTTCAGCTCCTGTTCGACCGCCGAGCGATAGCCGATGCCGATCTCGGTGCCGGCAATCGGCGTGATCGTGGCGCCCAGTGTGAAGCCGTAGCCGATCGAGTCACCCTCGATGCCGAACGCCTGGCTCTGCGATGCCGGCAGGCCGAGGGTGGGGGCGTCGAAGAACGACTTGTAGGTCGTCTGGAAATGCATCACCCGAAGGCCGGCCGCGACAGAGATCATGTCATTGATCTTGTAGGCGACGGTCGGGGTCAGTTCGAACGAGAGAACACCGGTGGAGAAGCCGTAGCCGCGGCCGACGCCAAAATCGGAGCTCGGCTTGGTGGTGAGACCGTAAGGCGTGTTGATGCCAAGTCCGACCCACAGCTTGTCGTTCAGCTGGATGCTCGAATAGGAGGCCGGCAGCGCGGCGTCCTGACCAAGATCACCGGTGGTCAGACCGTTGAAGCGCGCCGCCGAGCCGGGGCCAGCGTTGAACTTGGCGTAGGGGAAAATGCCCGAAATCGCCGATTCGAACTGGATGCCCGGAACCTTCGTGAGAGTCGCCGGGTTCCAGAACATCGAGCCCAGGCCGGCCGAACCCGCGCCGACACCGGCGAAGGCCATCCCAAGGCCTGCGGCGCTCTGCTCGCGCAACGCAAAACCGCCGGCCTGCGCAGCTCCCGACAAGGCGGTGATGGCTGCGGCTGACACGGCGCCGGCGAGAAGGATCCTGAGTGTCGGTTGCCGCATGGAACGTTCCCTTCGAGTCTTTTGGACGGGCCGCGCACGACGAACCGGCGACCGTTGAGAGAACTTTACTCATCACTCCGGGCCGATTGGCAAGCGACCACGACCAACTCAGGAGGACGTAGGGGATCGCCGATTGCGTGTGTTAAAGGGTCGAAAATGGCCGAAAAGGTGGCGAAAGACGGTCATTTTATCACAATTCACTAAAGTTCATATCGAAACTGTCTGCAGATAGACCATTATTCCTCCACCACGCCTCTGCAATTGATCCGTTCGCTCCGTCCGCCTCTGGCGTGTTTGTGTGGCAGCGTTGCCGATCCGCAACAGCGTTGCGCCAAACCTGAGCCCGGGCGTTGCTTGCGAGCGCCACGCTTGCGGCAAACGGCCTGCAACGACAAAATCGATTGAGTGGCCCGCAAGTGGCCGTGTTGTGCAGGAAACGCCATGAAACTCGTTCGATTCGGCAAGGCTGGCGCCGAGAAGCCCGGCATCGTCGATGCCGACGGCATCGTCCGTGATCTATCCGCCCATGTGGCCGACTTCGCGGGAGCCGCGCTCAACCCGCGCAACCTCGCCAAGCTGAAGAAGATCGACCCCAAGAGCCTGCCGGCCGTCCGCAAGGGAACGCGGCTCGGCTCATGCGTGGCGCGGCCAGGCAATTTCATCGCCGTCGGGCTGAACTTCGCCGACCACGCCGCCGAGACAGGCGCGGCAATTCCAGCCGAGCCGATTCTGTTCAACAAGGCGCCCAACTGCGTGCAGGGCCCCGACGACACCATCGTCATTCCGAAGGGCGCGAAGAAGACCGACTGGGAGGTCGAACTGGCGGTGGTGATCGGCCGCACGGCCCTGCATGTCGAGGAGAAGGACGCACTCGGCTACATCGCCGGCTACTGCGTCTGCAACGACATCTCCGAGCGCGAATTCCAGGCCGAGCGTGGCGGCCAGTGGATGAAAGGCAAAAGCGCACCCACCTTCGGGCCGATCGGCCCGTGGCTGGTCACGCCGACGAGATCAAGGATCCTCAGAACCTCGCCATGTGGCTGGAGCTCAACGGCAAGAAGGTCCAGAACGGCTCGTCGAAGACCATGATCTTCGGCGTCGCCCACCTGATCGCCTACATCTCGCGCTTCATGCAGCTGGATCCGGGCGACGTCATCACCACAGGAACGCCGCCGGGCGTCGGCCTCGGCATGAAGCCGCCGAAGTTCCTCAAGGCCGGCGATACCATGCGGGTGGGCATCGCCGGGCTCGGCGAGCAGAGCCAGAAGGTCGTCGCCTTCGAGGCCTAGCCGCGACATCCGGGGCGCTGCACCAGGCAGCGCCCCGCTTTCGGAGTGTCAGTCGATCCCGAGCATCAGCCGCAGGTTCTGCACGGCAGCGCCGGACGCGCCCTTGCCGAGATTGTCGAGGCGGGCCACGAGCACCGCCTGCCGGTGCGTCTCGCTGCCATAGACGCGCAGCTCCAGCCGGTTGGTGTCGTTGAGGGCCTCGGGCTCGAGCTTGCCGGCGGCGAGATCCGCATCTTCAGCCGCGATGACCTTGACGGTGTCGCTCCCGGCGTAACGGGCGGCGAGCGCCGCACGCAGATCAGCGACGGATGGGCGACCGGGCAGCGTGTCGAGGTGCAGCGGCACGCTGACCAGCATGCCCTGGCGAAAATTGCCGACCGAGGGCACGAAGATCGGCCGCCGGGTCAGGCAGCCATAGCGCTGGAGCTCAGGCAGGTGCTTGTGCGCCAGGCCCAGCCCGTAGAGCTCGAAGGCCGGGGCCGTGCCGGCCTCGTAGGACTCGATCATGCTCTTGCCGCCACCCGAATAGCCGCTCACGGCGTTGACACTGACCGGATGATCGGCGGGCAGCAGGCCGGCATCGACGAGCGGGCGGATCAGGGCGATGCCGCCGGTCGGATAGCAGCCCGGATTGGACACGCGCCTGGCAGCCCGGATGGCATCGGCCTGCCCCGGCGTCAGCTCGGCAAACCCGTAGGTCCAGCTCTCGGCGACGCGGAAGGCGGTTGAGGCATCGAGCAGGCGCGGCGCGGCCGAGCCGAGCTCGTCGGCCAGCCGGGCCGATTCCTTCGAGGCCTCGTCGGGCAGGCAGAGCACGACCGCATCCGCCTGCGCCATCAGGTCCTTGCGGGCGGCAGGATCCTTGCGCAGTGCCGGCTCGATGGCGAGCAGCGTGACGCCGTCCATGCGGCTCAGCCGCTCGCGGATGCCAAGACCGGTGGTGCCTGCCTCGCCGTCGATGAAGATTTTTGCCATAGCAGTATCCTCCATTCCGTCCTTACCCCGCAGGGTCGGCCCGGCCGGGCTCAAGCGCCCGTTCTGTCCAGTCTGGTTCCTATGCCGCGTTCAATCGCAGCCCTGCATCGGCTGACACCGCGCACCGGGCGCGGTGACGACAGCGGTCATCGTCGCGAGCGGCGCGCAACAGTCGCGCACGCTGGCGCGGACGGGGGCAGGTTCACGGTCATGGCGGCTGCATGCCGGAGGACCTGCCCGCTGTCAACGGGTCTGCGGCGTGCCCGGCCGGGCCGGCGCGGTCGAAACCAGCGGGCAAGCTTAACCGTGAAGTGACTTGCCTCGGATCGGCGGCTCCATAATTGTGTCACATCGGCTGCGCGACGCTGCAGCCACAACCAGAACGGCGGGCTGCCCAAAGCCCGCCACCAGGAGGACCACTATGTCGAAGCCGTTTCCGGCGATGGGCCCCGTGCTCGCCGCCGCCGTCCTTGTTGCCGGCCTTGCCGGTCCGGCCGCCGCGCAGCAGGATTGGCCGAAGAAGCCCGTCACCCTGATCGTTCCGTTCGCCGCCGGCGGCGGCACCGATGCTTTCGCCCGGCCGCTGGCTGCTTTCTGGGAGAACAAGCTCGGCGTGCGGATCCTGATCGAGAACAAGGCCGGGGCCGGCGGCACTGTCGGCGCTTCGGCCGCCGCGAAGGCGGCGCCGGACGGCTACACGCTGTTCATCGGGGCCGCCCACCACGCCATCGCGCCGGCGCTTTATCCGAAGCTCGACTATGACATCGAGAAGGATTTCGTGCCGATCGGCGTGATCTCGGTGGTGCCGCAGGTCGTGGTCGTCAACCCGCAGAAGATCACCGCCAAGACGATGGCGGAGTTCATCGCCGCGGCCAAGGCCAAGCCGGGGACGCTGAACTTCGCGTCGGCAGGCCACGGCACGACCCATCACCTGGCCGGCGAGCTGTTCAAGCTGGTCACCGGCACGCAGATCACCCATGTGCCCTACCGCGGCGCCGGTCCTGCGATGACTGATCTGGTCGCCGGCCATGTCGACATGATGTTCGACGGGCTGGGCTCCTCGGCGGAGCGCATCTCCGGTGGCCAGCTGCGGGCCCTCGCAGTGGCGGCCGACAAGCGCTCGCCCAGCTTCCCCGACGTCCCGACCGCGGCAGAGGGCGGCCTGCAGGGCTATGTGGTCTCGACCTGGTACGCCCTGTGGGCGCCGAAGGGCACGCCACCGGCGATGGTCGAGCGGATCCAGGCCGAGCTGAAGTCCACCCTGTCGCAGCCGGCGACGAAGGAGACCTGGTTCCGCAACGGCTCGGACATTCCCGACCTGTATGGCGAGGCCTTCGGCCGGTTCGTCTCGGCCGAGGTGGTGCGCTGGGGCAAGGTCGTCCGGGACGCGAACGTCAAGCTGGACTGAGCGCGCCGGGACGATCGCCGTCGCAGCCCGGCGGACCGGGGGCCTGCCAAGGGCGGGCGTCCCGGTCCACAGCCCTGCGACAACGAAAAAGAGCGGCCTGAGCCGCCCTTCTGTTCTTCGCAAACCAGTCGAACAAACGACCGGAAATAGCTTCAGCGCTTGGAGAACTGGAAGCTGCGGCGAGCCTTCTTGCGGCCGTACTTCTTGCGCTCGACGACGCGGCTGTCGCGGGTCAGGAAGCCAACCTTCTTGAGCACGCCGCGCAGGTCGGGCTCGTAATAGGTCAGCGCCTTGGCAAGGCCGTGGCGCACCGCACCGGCCTGGCCGGAGAGACCGCCGCCCGCCACCGTGACGGTGATGTCGTACTGGTTCAGCCGGTTGGCCACCAGCAGCGGCTGCTGCAGGATCATGCGCAGCACCGGACGGGCGAAATAGGTCACCACGTCACGCTCGTTGATGACGATCTTGCCGGCGCCGGGCTTGATCCATCCGCGGGCGACCGCGTCCTTGCGCTTGCCGGTGGCGTAGGCACGACCGAACTTGTCGAGCTTCTGGACATGGACCGGGGCCTCGGCCACGGCCGGGGCGACGGCGCCCTTGAGATCCTGGAGGGACTGGAGGGTTTCGGCCATGATCAGGCGCTCCACACGTTCTTGCGGTTGAGGACGCCGATGTCGATGGCAACGGGCGACTGGGCAGCGTGGGGATGCTCGGCGCCCTTGTAGACGCGCAGATTGCCAAGCTGCTTGCGGCCAAGCGGACCGCGCGGGAGCATGCGCTCGACAGCCTTCTCGACGATCCGCTCGGGGAAGCGGCCCTCGAGGATGAACTTGGCGGAGCGCTCCTTGATGCCACCCGGGTAGCCGGTATGGTGGTAGTACACTTTCTGCTCGCGCTTGCGGCCCGTGAACGCCACCTTCTCGGCGTTGATCACGATGACGTTGTCGCCGCAGTCGACATGAGGCGTGAAGATGGGCAGGTGCTTGCCGCGAAGCCGCAGGGCGATGAGCGAGGCGAGCCGGCCGACCACGAGACCTTTCGCGTCGATCACAACCCACTTCTTCTCGACCTCGGCGGGCTTGGCCGAATAGGTCTTCATGGAACCGTTCCGTTGATGGGCCGCGGGCCAAGGCCGGCGGCGTCGGGACCGAAGGGCCGGACGCCCTTCAGGGATGGGCGGTCCTACCGCAGGCCGGCGTGATCGTCAACGCGAACTTGCGCTCCGATTGGCGAAAAACCAGCCTGTTTTCATCAGCTTGCTATATGCGGTATCATAATACCGTATCCTGTCCCGTTTCAGGGATGGCGTAGGTCGCGGTCGCATGCGCAACGATGGCGTCGGAATCCTCCGAGCGCAGGGCGACGTCGCCGCTGGCCAGCCGCCGTCCGACGCGGAACAGGCGGCACTCGGCCAGCAGGGCTGCCGGCTGTGGTCGGCGCAGGAAGGTGATGTTGAGGTTCGACGTCACAGCCTGGTCGACGGGACCGATTGCTCCCAGCAGGGCGACGAAGAGGGCCAGATCCGCCAGCCCCATGATCGATGGCCCCGAGATCGTCCCGCCCGGCCGCAACTGGCTCGGATGATAGGCCATCCGCACCGTGGCGCCGTGCGGCACGAGCGATGTCACCGAGTAGATTCGGCCATGGATGAGGAGTTCGGGAAACACCTTGTCGAGGAAGGCCTCGACCTGCGGGATCGTCATGACGGGATCGGACGCCATCGGCGCTCCTTCTTGGTTGCAGCCACGGGCGGCGGCGACGGGTGGACGGTCAGTCGAAGACTTCGTCGGCCCGGCCCAGGATGGTGGCGGGAAGGTCGAGGCCAAGGCTGCGGGCCGTGCGCTGGTTGATCACGAGTTCGAACACGGTCGGGCGCTCGATCGGCATCTCCGCCGCGCTGGCGCCGCGCAACAGCAGCGCCACCTTGCGCCCAACTCCGGTATAGAAGGCGGCCCGGCTGGGACCATAGCCGACCAGGCAGCCGCGCTCGGCCATGTCGCGCCATTCGCAGGCGGTGGCCAGCCCTGCCTTCGCGGCCAGATCCAGGATCAGGGTTGTGTCGCGGAAGAACACCGGATTGGACGTCACCACGAGGCCCTTCGCGCCCGCCGCCCGGGCCTCGCTCATCGCGCCTTCGTAGTCGGCCGGGCCCGACGCCGTCACGAGGACGGTGGGGAAGGCGCCCTGCCGGCCTGCCTCGCGCATGAGCGGTTCGCTCAGGCGGGCACTTGGAAAGTCGCGGAGCAGCATCCCGGCCACCGGCACGCCCGGACCGAGGATCTGCCCGAGCAGCTCCATCCGCTTCGCATCGAGATCGGCGCCCAAAATGGCAAAGCCGGTGACGTTGCCGCCCGGCCGGGACATCGAGGCAGCCAGGCCGAGGCCGACAGGATCGCCGCCCGCCGAGACGATCGGAATGGTGGTGGTCTCGGCCCGCAACGCGACCAGCGGCCCGCCTGAAATCGGCACGATGACGCTGGGCTTTTCAGCGACGATGGCGCGCGCCAGTGCCGGGAACTCGGCTTGCGAGCCGGAGCGGATGTCGACGACAAGGTTGCGCCCCTCGATGAACCCGGCGCGCGCCAGCTCAGGCAGCACCCAGCGGCGGATCGCCCCTTCGGACGAGGTGATCGGCGACAGGAACGCCAATCGCGCCGGCGCCTGGGCGGCCGCGGCCGCGACCGTCACCAGCAGAGCGAGGGCGGCGAGAACGACGGCGCGCATGGGGTCCACCGTGACTGTGGCCGGGGCGGAGAAAGCCGATGACGAAGATTAGCGCCCGCGGCCAGGGCCGGCAACATGCGCCAGCCCGGTTGACGGGTGCGTGCGTCTGGTCGACGCTCTGCCGATGAGCGCCGCCGCCGACCTCCCCCTCCCCGTCCTGCACCGATCCGACCGCGACGGCATCGCGACGCTGACCCTCGACCGTCCGCGGGCGCTGAATGCGCTGTCCGACGCGCTGATTGCCGCCCTCTCGGAGGCGCTGGCCGAGATCGCCGCCGATCCGGCGGTGCGGGTGGTGGTGCTGTGCGCCCCCCCCGGTCCGGTCTTCTGTGCCGGCCACGACCTGAAGGAGATGACCGCACGGCGCGCCGATGCGGACCGCGGCCGTGCCGCCTTCGCTGACACGCTCGGGCGGTGCGCCGCCATGATGCAGGCCATCGTCGCGCTGCCACAGCCGGTCATCGCCGCGGTCGAAGGCTTGGCCACTGCGGCGGGCTGCCAGCTCGTGGCCAGCTGCGACCTGGCGATTGCCGGGGAGAACGCGACGTTCTGCACGCCAGGCGTGCATATCGGGCTGTTCTGCTCCACCCCCATGGTGGCGCTGTCGCGCAATATGGCGCCCAAGCACGCCATGGAGATGCTGCTCACCGGTGCGCCGGTGTCGGCTACGGATGCGGCCCGGATGGGTCTCGTCAACCGGGTCGTCCCCGCAGGGACGGCGCTCGAGGCGGCTCTAGAGCTCGCCGCAACGATCGCCGCCAAGGCGGCGCCCGTGCTGGCTGTCGGCAAGCGGGCGTTTTACGCTCAGTCCGAGATGGGGCTTGCCGACGCCTATGCGCATGCGGCCGCCGTGATGGTGGAGAACATGCTCGCCCGCGACGCGCAGGAGGGCATCGGCGCCTTCCTGGAGAAGCGCGAGCCGCAATGGCGCTGAGGCAGCGCACGGCAGCGCGCTTGACCGTCGTCCCCGATCGGCCGCATGCCCGTCCCGGGCGGCGCCGGGCCGCCGCGGAGATCCGTGTCGCGTGGACCTGCTGACCGCCGAGGAATGGACCGCCCTGACGCTGTCGCTGCGCATCGCCTTCTGGGCGACGGCGGCGAGCCTGGTTCCCGGCATTCTCGTGGCGCTGGTGCTGGCGCGCGGCCGGTTCCCGGGGCATGGCCTGCTCAACGCCCTGGTGCATTTGCCGCTGGTGCTGCCACCGGTTGTGACCGGATGGTTACTGCTCGTCAGCTTCGGGCGCCGCGGCCCGGCCGGACAGGCGCTGGAGGCGTGCTGCGGGATCGTGCTGTCGTTTCGCTGGACCGGCGCGGCGCTGGCCGCGGCGGTGATGGCGTTTCCGCTGCTGGTCCGGGCGGTGCGACTGTCGATCGAGGCGGTCGACCGCGGCCTCGAGGAGGCCGGCGGGACGCTGGGTGCCTCCCCTGCCTGGGTGTTCCTGACCGTCACCCTGCCACTGGCCTGGCCGGGCGTGCTGGCCGGCGCCGTCCTGGCCTTCGCCAAGGCGCTGGGCGAGTTCGGCGCCACCATCACGTTCGTATCGAGCATTCCGGGCGAGACGCAGACGCTGGCCGCAGCGATCTACGGCTACACACAGGTGCCGGGCGGCGACGGACCTGCGCTTCGGCTCGTCGTCATCGCCGTGGTGGTGTCGATGGCGGCCCTCGTGGCCTCCGAGATGCTGGCGCGGCGCATGCGGGCGCGGCGACCCTGAGCGGTGCGGAGCGCGGCGCTGCCGGCTTCCGCCCCGCATCGGCTGCCGTTACAAGAGCCTGCATGAGCCATGACCAGTACCCCGACGAGCTGATCCGCGGCATCCTGAGCGCCACGCGCAGCATCGCGCTGGTCGGCGCCTCGGCCAATCCGGCGCGGCCGAGCTGGATCGTGCTGAAATACCTGATCGAACGCGGCTTCGAGGTCATTCCGGTCAATCCGGGGCTGGCCGGCACCACCATCCTTGGCCAGACCGTCTATCCCAGCCTCGCGGCGCTGCCCGGGCCGGTCGACATGGTGGAGATCTTCCGCAACTCCGAGGCCGCCGGCCCGATCACCGACGAGGCGCTGGCGCTCGATCCGCTGCCGAAGGTGATCTGGATGCAGCTCTCGGTGCGCAATGACGCGGCCGCCGCCCGGGCCGAGGCGCGCGGCGTCACCGTCATCATGAATCGCTGCCCGAAGATCGAATATGGCCGTCTCTCGGGCGAGATCGGTTGGCAGGGAATCAATTCGCGGATCCTCTCTCGGCCAAGCGCCCGACCATGGCCGAGAAGGGCTTCCAGAAGCGGACACTGGGGCCCGGCTCCAACCCGTTCGGGGCGAAGCGCTAGCGGCCTACCGAAGGCTGGCCATCACCACAGGCTGGCCTTGGCGCGGGCCGGCCATTCGCGGTCATAGGGCTCCCCGCCGACGGTGCCTTCCGACAGCGCCGCCAGGATGGCGCCGGGCGTCGGCAGCGACGCCGGGCCGACATGGTGGGCCGGGTCCCACAGCGCCGATCGCACGATGGCGCGGGCGCACTGGAAATAGATCTCCTCGATCGTGATGACGATGACGCAGCGCGGCTCGTTGCCGTCGACGGCAAAGGATTCCAGCAGCGCCGGCGCCGTATCCAGATGGGCGCGGCCATTGACGCGCAGGGTCGTGCCCGAGCCCGGAATGAGGAACAGCAGGCCGACCCGGGGGTCGCGCACGATGTTGCGCAACGAGTCGACGCGGTTGTTGCCTCGGCGGTCGGGCATAAGCAAGGTCCGGTGGTCGGCGATCCGCACTGTCCCGCCGAGTTCGCCGCGAGGCGAACAGTCAAGACCCTCGGGCCCGCACGTGGCGAGCGCGACGAAGGGCGATGCCTCGATGAGGGTGCGGTAATGCGCCGTGACATGGCGCGTGACCTTCACCGTCGACGCATCATTGGGGACGCCATAGAGACGGTCCAGCGCCTCGAGCGACGTGATCCGCGTCATGCAGGGTCTCCTGCCAAACCTTGCGCCGAATCTCCCGCGACTGGCCAATGACCGTTTTAGCGCACACGCATGGCGGTTCGACAACCGGGCGGCGACGGCATGACGACGCCGGGACGTCGTCGTCAGTCTTGTGCGGGACCGCGTCCGCTGCTGAGGGAGGCGGCCAACCGGAGGCATCGCAAGACAAACGACATCCGACCGATGTGTCGCTGACATGACGCCCGCAAGACACGACAGCGTGCCGAAAGCGGCGGCTGCCTGACCGCGCATTTGGTCCCATTTGCGGCAGAAGCCCGACGGTTCCGGTCCCGTCCTGGGCTTGGCCGGCACAGTGTCACACTGCACGGCGTCCTTGCAGTGCGGCAGTCCGAGTGCCAAACATCGCGACGGTCGCGCTGCGGCCGGCCCCGCTTGTCCCCCGTCGAGGACGCGGAACAGGCCTTGAGCCTCGGCGGACCGTGGAGAACCCCATGCGTGCCATCATCGTCGCAGCCGTCATCAGCCTTGGCCTGGCCGGGTGCCAGACGGTCGCGGAATCCCAGGTCAGCGCCGAGTACACCTGCCAGAACGCCGGCCTGCGGCCAGGCACCGGGGCCTATGCGCGCTGCGTCAATGCCAACTATGCGGAGAACCGCGCCAACGCCCAGGAGGCCAGCAACGCGGTGGCAGCCGGCGTCGCCGCCGGCGTGATCGGTGGCGCCATCGTGGCGGCGTCGACGACCCCGCGCTACGGCTATTACGACCGCGGCTACTATGGCCGCAGCTATTACGGCCGCGGTTATTACGGCCGCGGCTATCGGCGGGGCTATTACTACTGAGGCAACCGGACCGGCGGAGGCCGCCCACGGCGGTCTCCCAGTCTATCCCGGTCTTTCAGTCCATTCCGGCCGCTCAGCCCATCCCGGCCTCCTGGCGGCACCAGCGGGCGATGTCGGCGTGGGTGGCGAACCAGCAGCCGCCCAGTGCCTTGGCGTGGCGGATCACCTCGTCGAGGATCCAGATCCGCGAACGATGGCCAATGTGGTGCGGGTGCATGGTCAGCACGTAGAGCCCGCCCTCGGCATGCGCCATGTCGAGCTCGCGCCGGAAGATGTCGAGCACGGCCTCCGGTGACGTGTAGGGCCGCAGGCCACCCATCCGGTCCATGTTGAAATAGACCGCATCGTCGCGGATCCACTCGACCGGCAGTTCGACGACGCCGGTCGGCCGCCCCTCGTCGAGCAGCTCGTAGGGGTCGTCGTCGGCCATCAGCGAGCTGTCATAGATGAGGCCCATCTCGCGGATGATCTTCAGCGTCCAGGGGCTGAAATCCCACGACGCCGTGCGCATGCCGACAGGGCGGACGCCGCCGATGCGCTCCAGCACGTCTGCCGCCCGCAAGGCGAGGCCGCGCTCCACCGATTCGCTCAGCCGTGAGTTGAACTCGTGGATCCAGCTGTGGATCGCCAGCTCGTGGCCGGCGGCGACCACCGCCTTCGCCTCTTGGTCGTGCAGCATGGCCGAGACCGCCGGCATGAACACGCTGGCAGGCACCCCGTGGCGCTCCAGCAGCGCGAGGATGCGGGGCATGCCCTGGCGGGCGCCGTACTGGCCCTGGCTCAGCTTGCCGTAGGACTTGCCGCCAAAGCGCAGCTCGATGGTCTCGTGGTCGCTGTCGAAGGAGAGCGCCACAGCGCAGCGGGCGCCGTCCTTCCAGGCCTTCGGTGCCAGCGAGCGCCCGGCCCGCACATGGTCGACGATGCCGCGCCAGTGCGCGTCCGGCCACTCCCACGGGTTCTGTTCGGTCTCGGTCATGCTGTCCTCCGGGGCAGGCGTGCGGCCGCGCCGGCCGCGTTGACGCCACGATCAAACAGGCCTGGGCCCGGCTTGGCCAGCCCCCGCGGGCCATGGGTGTTGCGCGTTCTGCGCGCGTCGAGATTGTTTCCCGGTGCTTGGCTCCTCGCCAACACCGATGATGCCACCCGGCGTTCTCACGCGAAGTGGCACGCCACCTGCGCCCCGTCGGGGCGCGTGGTGAGGTCCGGTCGCTCGGTGCGGCAGCGGTCGGCGACAAGCGGGCAGCGGCTGGCGAAGGCGCAGCCGGGCGGAATGTCGGCGGGGCTCGGCAGGTCGCCGGTGAGCCGCATGCGGGTGCGGCCGCGCTGCCGGGCGGGGTCGGGATCGGGCACGGCGTCGAGCAACGCGCGGGTGTAGGGGTGCTTCGGCGCGGCAAACAGCGTGTCGCGGGAGGCGAGCTCGACGATGCGGCCGAGATACATCACCGCCACCCGGTCCGTCACATGCCGCACCACGGCGAGGTCGTGGGAGACGAACAGGTAGGCCACTCCCCTCTCCCGCTGCAGGTCGACCAGCAGGTTGAGGATCTGGGCGCGGACCGAGACATCCAGTGCCGAGACCGGCTCATCGCAGACAACGAGCTGTGGCTCCAGCGCCAAAGCACGGGCAATGACGATGCGCTGGCGCTGGCCGCCGGAGAACTCGTGCGGGAAGCGCCCGGCATGCTCGGGTCGCAGGCCGACGGCGCGCAGCAGCGCAGCGACACGCTCGCGCAGAACCGCGCCGCGGGCGACGCCGGCCACCGCCAGCGGCTCGCCGATCGCCGCGCCGATGCTCATGCGCGGGTTCAGCGACAGCGCCGGGTCCTGGAAGATCAGCGCCACCGTGCGGCGGATGGCGGCGAGCCCGGCGCGGTCCGCCCCCACCACCTCGGCTCCGGCCACCTGCACCGAGCCGCGCACCGGGCGGACGATGCCGAGCACGGCATTCGACAGGGTCGACTTGCCGCAGCCGGATTCGCCGACGAGGCCCAGCGTCTCGCCGGGCGCGATTGTCAGGTCGACGCCGTCAACGGCGCGCACCACCGCGGCGGGAGGCGCGAACAGGCCGCGGCGGCCGGCGAAATGCACCGCCAGGTCGCGGATGGCCAGCACCAGCGCGGCGGGTTGCGCCGGTGTCGTGGGGTTCACCGCATCAGCTGCGAGCTCGGCCTTGGGCTCGGAGGCCGGCGTCATGCCGCGCCCCGCAAGGTGGCGGCCTCGCCGGAACGCCAGCAGGCGGCAGCGTGGCCGTCGGCGTCCGTCACCAGCGGCGGCGCCTCGGCGGTGCAGCGGGCGATGGCCAGCGGGCAGCGCGAGGCATAACGGCAACCGGGCCCGAACTCGGCCGGGGTCGGCACCTGACCCTCGATGGTCGCGAGGCGACCCTTGGGGGCGGCCTCCAGCCGCGGCACGCTGGCCAGCAGCATGGCGGTGTAGGGATGCCGGGGTGCGGCATAGAGCGCCGCCGCGTCGGCGATCTCGGCGACCCGGCCGGCATACATCACCACCACCCGGTCGGCGATGTCGGCGACCACGCCCATGTCGTGGGTGATGAGCAGCACCGCCGTCCCCTGCCCGGCGACGCGGCTGCGCAGCAGGTCGAGGATCTCCGCCTGGATGGTGACGTCGAGGGCCGTCGTCGGTTCGTCGGCCACCAGCAGGCGTGGCCCGCAGATCAGCGCCAGCGCGATCATCACCCGCTGGCACATGCCGCCCGACAGCTCGAACGGATACTGGTCCAGCCGCCGGGCCGGATCGGGAATGCCGACCGCGGCCAGCATGGCGCGGGCGCGCTCGCGCGCCTCGGCAGTGGAGACGGCCTGATGGATGCGCAGTGCCTCCACCAGCTGGCTGCCGACCATCATCAGCGGATCGAGCGAGGCCGTCGGCTCCTGGAAGATCATCGCCAGGTCGCGGCCGCGCACGCCGCACATCGCCGCCTCCGGCAGGGCGGCGAGATCGCGGCCCTCGAACAGGATGCGTCCGCCCGACAGCCGCACGGCCGGCGCCAGCAGGCGCATGACCGCCAGCGCCGTCAGCGACTTGCCGCAACCCGATTCACCCACAATGGCGACGACCTCGCCGCGCGCGACCGCAAACGACACGCGGTCGACCACCGACGCGCCGCGGATGGCGAGCGTCAGATCCTGGACGGCGAGCAGCGGCGCATCGGCCATGGCGGGCACCGGTTGCATCAGCGGCCCGGCTTGCCGAGTTCGCCCGGATCATAGGTGCCGATCGAGTTGCCGCCGTCGACCGACAGGACCGCGCCGGTGATGAAGCCGGCGGCCGGCGAGCACAGGTAAAGCACAGCGCCGGGCGCATCCTCGGGCCCGCTGGTGCGGCCGAGCGGAATGCGGGCGGCCATGCGGGCGACATAGTCGTCCGTCAGCGGGCTGACGACGCTGCCCGGCGCAAAGCCCGGCTCGACGACATTGACGCGGATCTTGTGCGGCGCCAGCTCCAGCGCGAAGCCCTTGGCGAGGCGCTCCAGCGCCGTCTTGGTGGTGCAGTAGGGCACTGAGCCGTTGCGCATCTGGCGGGCCGCACCGGACGAGATCATCACGACCGAGCCGTGCGTGCCGGCCGCCACCATGAGCCTGGCCAGGCCGCGGGTAACAAGGAACGGTGCGCGCAGGTTGACGCCGAAGATCCGGTCCCACTCGGCCACCTCGAGATCGAGCAGGCCACCCTTGGGGTAGACGCCGGCATTGTTGACGACGATGTCGGGCGTACCCCAGGCCTTGGCCACCGTGGAACAGAGATCGTCCACCGAGGCGGCATCCGTCAGGTCCGTGGCGTGCAGCAGCGCGCGGTCGCCGGTGAGGCCGGCCGCTTCCGCCACCTCCCCCGCCGCGTCGAGCCGCATGTCGGCAAGGCAGACGCTGGCGCCTTCCCGGGCAAACGCCTCGGTAATCCAACGGCCGAATACGCCGGCGGCGCCGGTGACGACGACCTTCTTGCCGCAAAACATCATGGGTTCCTCCTCAGCGGCTGCGCGAGCGTGGATCCAGCCGGTCGCGCAGCCAGTCGCCGAACACGTTGACGGACAGGACGAGCGCGAAGAGCGTTGCGCCCGGGACGAGTGTGAGCCACCAGGCCCGGTCGAGATATTGCCGGCCGGAGGACAGGATCGAGCCGAGGCTCGGCGTCGGCGGCTGGATGCCGAGGCCAAGGAAGGACAGGCTGGCCTCGAACAGGATCATCAGGCCGAACTCGGCCGTGGCCACCACCAGCAGCGGCCCGGCGATGTTGGGCAGGATATGGCGCAGCAGGATGCGGGCCGAGGATGCACCGGCGAGTTCAGCCGCGCGGATATAGGGCAGCGACGCGACCTGCAGGGTCTGCCCATAGGCGATGCGGGTGTAGCGTGGCCAGCGGGTGAAGCCGAGCACCATCACCACCTTGAGGAAGCCGGGGCCAAGCACAGCGACGGTGAGTACGGCCAGCAGGATCGCGGGGATCGACAGCATGGTGTCGACAAGCCGCATGATGACGATCTCGACCCAGCCGCGCCGCCAGGCGGCAATCATGCCCAGCAGCGTCCCGACCACGATCGACAGGCTGACGGACAGCAGCGCCACCAGGATCGACACCCGGGCGCCATGCAGCACGCGCGACAGCAGGTCGCGGCCCAGCTCGTCCGTGCCGAGGCGGTAGATCGCGCCGGACGCGGTGGCGTGGCCGGGCGGGCGCAGCCGCTGCAGCAGGGTCTGGCGGGTCGGATCGAACGGGGCGAGCCAGTCGGCGCCGATGGCGGCGAGGACCAAAGCGGCGAGCAGCGCCAACGCGAGGCCGACACCGAGCGGCACGGGGCCAACGGCGGCGGCCGCACGGCGCAGCACAGCGGCGCTCATGCCGGGCTCAACCGGATGCGGGGGTCGATCCACGCATAGACGAGGTCGGCGGCGAGGCTCGTGACCGTGTAGACCACCGAGACGAACAGCACGACGGCCTGGACGACGAGAAAGTCGCGCGACTGGATCGACTGGATGGCGAGCTGGCCGATGCCCGGCCATGCGAACACGGTCTCGACGATGACCGAGCCGGCGAGCAGGTTGCCGATCTCGAGCGCCGCCACGGTGACCACCGGGATCGCCGCATTGCGCAGCACGTGGCGGGCGACGGTGCCGCCGACCGAAAGGCCGCGCGCCCGGGCGGCGCGCACATAGTCCTTGGAGAGTTCATCGACGATCGCGATGCGGGCCATGCGGGCGAATGTGGACATCGACAGGGCCCCCAAGGCCACTGCCGGCATGATGATGGCCGCCGGCCCGTCGGCACCCGATGACGGCAGCCAGCGCAGGGTGACGGCGAACAGCATGATCAGCAGGATGCCCGACAGGAAAGTCGGCAGGCTCTGGCCGGCCAGCACGAGCGCCGCCAGCGGCCGCTCGAACCAGCGCCCCCTCCACACCGCCATGGCGATGCCGACCGGAATGCCGATGCCGAGCGCCACCAGCAGGGCCGCCGAGGCCAACGCCACCGTGTAGGGGATGCGGGCGGCCAGGATGTCGACGGCCGGGACGCGCTGGACCACCGAGTCGCCGAGATCGAGCCGCAGCAGGTCGCCCAGATAGGACAGGTACTGGATAAAGATCGGCCGATCGAAGCCGAGCTCGCGGCGCAACGCATCAATGTGCTCGCGCGATGCACCCTCGGGCACCAGCAGGAGTGTCGGATCGCCCGACAGGCGCATGACCACGAAGACGATGGTCATGACGCCGAAGGTGGCGATCAGCGCCTGCAGCAGGCGTCCGGCGAGATAGCGCGGCATCTCAGCGGCCGCGCCGCCTCCCCGCCCCGCTCACGGCTTCCAGGCCATGTCGAACAGGAAGAACGCCTCGTTAGCCGTCGGCGTCCAGGTGATCTCCTTGCGCGCCGCATAGATGGCGAAGTCCTGGTAGAGGCCGATGCCGGGCACCTCGTCGCGCAGGATCTCGAACGCCTTGCGGTAGTGGACGAGCCGCTGCTTCGGATCGAGGATCGCGCGGGCCGCGTCGACTTCCTTGTCGAAGGCCGGGTTGGCGTACTTCGCCCAGATCGAGCCGGAGCGGAACAGCGGGAAGATCACGCCGTCCGCGTCCTGACAGGCGCAGGACCAGCGGCCGAGCGACAGCGACCCCGCCTCGTCGGGGCGGCCCTGGCGGCGGCGCAGGAACGTCGGCTGGTCCATGGTCTGGATCTCGACCTTGAGACCGACGTCCTGGATCATCTGCTGCAGCGCCTCGACGACGCGCCGGTCATAGGCAGGCGAGGTCAGGAAGGTCAGCTTCTGGCCGGCGGCGCCAGCCTCGGCAACAAGGGCCTTCGCCCTGGCGGGATCGTAGGGCCACCCCTTGATGTCGTCGACGAAGCCAAAATTGGCCGGCGTGAGGACAACGTCGACGGCCTTGCCATAGCCCTGCAGCAGCGCCTCGATGATGGCGGTGCGGTCGATGGCATGGGCGACAGCCCGGCGGACGCGGACATCCTGGGTGGGGCCCGCCTGAGTGTTGAGGAACATGTAGCCGATGCGCTCGGTGGGCACGGCGAGCACCTGCAGCTTGGCGTCCTTCTTCACCGTCAGCGCCTCGTCCGGCGACAGGCCGCGAACGATGTCGGCCTTGCCGGTCTGCAGGTCGGCGACGCGGGTGGCGACGTCGGGCACGACCCGGAACACGACGGTCCGGAACGGCGGCTTGCCGCGCCAGTAGGTGTCATTGGCCTCCAGCGTCGCGGCGATCCCCTTCTGCCACTGCTTCAGGCGGAACGGCCCCGAGCCAACGGGCTCCAGATTGAACTTCTGGGCGCCGACCTTGTCGACATAGGCCTTGGGCACGATCGAGAGCTTCACAAGCTGGGCGAACAGCGCCGGATAAGGCGATTTCGTCACCATCCGGACCGTGGCGGGACCGGTGACCTCCGCCGAGGCGATCTGATCGAACTGGGAAAGCTGAGGGCTCCTGAGCGCCGGGTCGATGATCCGGCGGATCGAGAACACGACATCCTCGGGCGTCAGCGGCGTGCCGTCGTGGAAGGTGACCCCCTGGCGAATGGTGAAATCGATGACGGTATCGCTCACATAGGTCCAGGCCGTCGCGATCTGCGGCACGATCGTGCCCGAGGCGTCGCGGGTCACGAGGTTGTCGAAGATGTTGCGATAGACCGTGTAGCTGTCCGTATCCCACTGCAGATGCGGATCGAGCGTCGCAGCGTCGTTGGGCAGGTCGACCGTGACAAGATCGCGCGACTGCGCGGCAACAGGCCCGGCCAGACTTGCAGTGCCGAGCGCGGCGGCAAGCAGGATGACGGTTCGAAATGATCGCAACAACATGGCTCAGTCCCCCGGGAGATGGATCAGCCTATCGTGCCGGGACGGGTTCACAACCCGGTTTTGTGCATGGTCGCCGGCGCTGCGCGCATGTCGGGACCGGGCTGACCTGAAAACCGCCCGCCAACAGCAAACACAATCAACGACCGGACTGGATTGATGAGCCATTCTCTCTCGGCTTGCTGCAGGATCAGGATATCCGAGGCAGGTCATGGCGTTTGCTTTTGCAACAACTCACGGCCGGATCCTTCGTGTTCGGCTGACAAGAGCGGCGGCGATCACCGCTGATCGAGCGCAGATCACCGACAACGGATTGCTCCTTCGCCCGGCTTGCGCCATGGTCCGGCGCAATCAAGGTCAGGGGTTCTCCATGCTGTATGTCGATATTCCAACGCTTGCCGATCTCACTGCGCTTGCCTCTTATCGGGGCGACATGGCGGTCTCGATTTATCTGCCGACAACGCCCGTCACGCAGGAGGCGGCCGCCGACCGGATCGCCCTGAAAAACCTGGCGCGGGACGCGTTGGGGCAGATCGAGGCCATCGGAGCCGACAAGGCGAGGGCTGCCGCCCTGTTCGAGCGCATCGAAGAGCTTGAGGAGGACGACGCGTTCTGGGCCCATCAGGCCCATAGCCTCGCCTTGTTTGCGACTCCGGACACGCTGCGCAGCTTCCGCGTGCCCAACGCCCTGCTGTCCAAGGTCGAGGTTTCGGACCGCTTCGACATCACGCCGCTGCTGCGGGCGACGACCTTTGCCAATGTGGCCTATGTGCTGGCGCTCTCGGAAGGCGCGGTGCGGCTGGTCGAGGTTTCGCCGGGCCTGCCGGCGACAACCGTGAAAGTGGCGGAGCTCCCGCGCGATGCGGCCAGCGCGGTCGGCAAGGCGAGCGTCAACAATCTGTCCCAGAACACACGTCTGTCGGGCGGCACGGGACAAAAGGTGCTGCTCGGCCAGTATGCGCGGCAGGTGGACCGCGCGCTGCGGCCTGTCCTGAGTGGCTCGGACATCCCCTTGATCCTGGCCAGCACCGAGCCGCTGCTCTCGATCTATCGGGGACACAACACCTATTCGCATCTGGTCGAGCCGATCATCCAGGGCAGCCCCGACCGCCTGACCGACAGCCAGTTGGCCGAGCAGGCGCGCGGCGTTCTCGACAGCCTCTATCGCGACGAGATCGCGGCCCTGGGTGAGAGCTACCAGGCCGTTGCCAGGCACGGCCGAGCCAGTGCCGACGTGGCGCAGGTGGCGCGCGCGGCCACCATGGGGGCGGTTGGCACCCTGCTGGTAGATATCGACGCAGCCCTGCACGGCACCGTGGACGAGGACGGCGGAGTGACGTTCGCCGACCATGCCAGCGCAAGCACCTATGATCTGCTGGGTGAGATTGCCGGCCGCGTGATCCGCACCGGTGGTCGCGTCCTGGGCGTCCGCAAGGCCGACCTTCCAGGTGCGGGCCATGTGGCTGCCATTTTGCGGTACGCGGTCTGATCAGAGCGGCGGAGCGGCGCGGCAGGCCGAGACCAGCTCGGCGAAGGTCTCGGGCGCCTGCGGGCGCCGCCCCTCCTCGATGTCATGAACCAGCTCCACCAGCCGGCGGATGCCGGGCGTGTCGATGCCGGCCTGGTCGCCTAGCGCGGCGATCAGGCCGATCTGGGGATCGACCTCGGTGCGGCGGCGGCGGACCGCGAGGTCGCGCCAGACACCGGAATGGGTCTTGGCGGTGTGGCGGTTGAACTCGGCCAGCGCCGCAACACTGGCGCGCGAGCCCTCGACCGACGCACCGGGCATGAAGGCGGCGGGATCGAAGCCGTTGAAGCCCCGCGGCGTCACGCCGCGGGCCCGCGCCACGGCCATGACCTCGCGGCCCAGGCGGTCGAAGGCTGGAAAGCGCTCGTCCTTTTCGAAATTCCCGGTCATCGACTCCATCGTCAGGGCCGTGGCAAACAGCATCGCTCCATAGCCGAGCTTGCCCCACAGATAGCCCCAGATGTCGTCGGTCAGCACGGCATCCGGCTCGAAGATACGCAAAAGCTCGAACATCGCCTGCGTGCGGCTGCGGACCGAGCCATCGATCTCGCCAACCACCACCGCACCGCGGTTGCCGAACAGGACCTGGCCCGGGCCGAGCCAATCGGCACCGAAATTGACGAAGCATCCCATCGTACGATCGGCGCCGACCACGTCCGCAATGGCGATCTCGTTGAGGCCGTTCTGTGCCGAAAGAACGTAGCCGTCGGCTGCCAGATGCGGAGCGAGCGCCGCCAACGCCGCCGGGGTCGCCTGCGCCTTCACGGCGAGGACGATGATGGGAAATATCCCCTGTACGGCGTCTGGGGTCAGCGCAGGGATGCGCTGGGTAAAGCTCTCGACCGGCCCCTCGATGGCGAGGCCGGTGGTCCGGCAGGCCTCGACATGCTCGGCGACGATGTCGACGAGCAGGACGTCGAGCCCTGCCCTCGCCCAGTAGGCTGCCAGCGTTCCGCCGATGGCGCCACCGCCCCAGACCAGGATGGGCGCCGTCATGGCTCGCCTCCCGGCAGGCGACCGCGGGGCAGCGTTTCGGCGTGGGTGGCGACGAAGCACTCACCCGTCGGCAGCACCCAGCCCCGATACATGCCGAGCGTGTTGAACGGCACGGCGACGTTGCCGTGCGCATCCACCGCCGCCATGCCGGCGCCGATGCCGAAGCCGCCGATCCGGTCGAACACGACCGCGTGAGTGGCCTGGTCGAGGGACAGGCCGCGATAGGCCATCAAGGCTGCGACCTCGTGGCCCGCCACCGTGCGGATGAAGTATTCGCCCATGCCGGTCCCCGAAACGGCGCAGACGCCGTTGCGCGCATAGGTGCCGGCGCCGATGATCGGTGTGTCGCCGACACGGCCGGACGGCTTGTTGGTGAAACCGCCTGTCGAGGTGGCGGCGGCGAGATCGCCGGACCGGTCGAGGGCCGCCGCCCCCACGGTGCCGTGCTTTTCGGCCTCGCTGGCCTTTCCGAGCGTGCCGTCTCGCGCATGAGCCTTCATGGCGGCCAGCGCCCGGACGCGACGCGGCGTGGTGAAATAGCCGTTTTCGACGATGTCGAGTCCGGCCTCCTCGGCAAACCGGTCGGCCGCGGGCCCGGCAAGCAGCACCGTGCGGCCCGCCTCGAGCAGCGCCCGGGCGGCCTTGACGGGATTGCGGATGCGCCGTGCCGTCGTGACGGCACCTGCCGCAAGGCTGCGGCCGTCCATGATCGAGCTGTCGAGTTCGTGCTCGCCGTCGGCAGTGAGGGCGGCGCCGTGGCCGGCGTTGAAATGCGGGCTGTCCTCCATCGCCACGACGGCGGCCTGGACGGCATCGAGGGCGCGTCCGCCTCCAGCGAGAATGTCCCAGCCTGCCGCCAGCGCGCCGGCCAGGTGATCTGCCGCCTCCTCCCATTCGGCCTCGGAAAGCTCCTTGCGGGCCAGGGTGCCGCATCCGCCGTGGAGAGCAAGGGCAATGGGGGGCATGGGAAGGTCTCGCTGCGACAGGACGGCCGACCCGTGGTGGCCGGGCCGGATAATCCCGCCGGCCCTGGGGCCGGCGGATCTTGCGATCAGATGCGGGGACGCCGCAGTGAACGGGGCCGGCCAGGCTGGCTGGCCGGGCCTCTCTGGCCGCCTGACTTGGCCGCCTGACTTGGCCGCCTGACTTAGCCGCCTTACTTGGCCGGGCGGACGTTCATCGCCAGCGTGTCCTCGTCGGCACGCGGCTTCACCGTGACCTTGTCCTTCTGCATCGCCCACGCGGACGAGACCGCGACGATCGGTAGCCGCGGCCGGTCGACTGCCACGATGGCGTTGGCCTGCTCGAGGAAGCCGCGGCGCTTGGCCTCGTCCATCTCGACGGCGGCGTCCTGGATGAGCTTGTCCATGGCGGGGTTGGCGTAGCCCAGCACGTTGAACGCGCCGAAGCGTCTGGCAGGGTCGTTGGAGTGGGCGATCGACGACAGCGTGTAGTGCGCCTCGCCTGTCAGCGTGCCCCAACCCGACATCGACATGGAGAACTCGCCGCGTGTGCGGGCCGGGAAGAAGACCGCGCCGGGCATGGCGTTAGCCGCCGCGTCGATGCCGATGCGGGCCAGCATCTGGGCAATCGAGGTGCCGACCTGGCGGTCACCCGGCAGGCGGTCATTGGTGAAGGCGAAGCCAACCTTGAAGCCGTTGGGGTAGCCGGCGTCGGCCATCAGCTTCTTGGCCTTGTCGACATCTGGCTTCAGAGCCGGAAGGCTCTTGTTGTAGCCGAAGATGGTCGGGGTCACGAGCTGGTTCACCGGCTGGCCAAGGCCCTCCATGGCGATCTCGGCGAGCGCCGGACGGTCGATGGCGAGGTCGATGGCCTCCCGCACGCGCGGATCGCGCATCGGGTTGACGGGCAGCGACGAGCCGTCCTTGGCGGAGACGGTCGGCGCCTTCTCGCGCATGTCGAGCTCGACGTTGAACACATACACCGTGTCGGCCTTGATGACGCGCAACTTGGAGTCACGCTCCAGCGTCGCCACGTCGGATGCCGGGACACGCACGATGAGGTCGAGCTGGCCAGCCTTGAGCTGGGCGACGCGGGCCGCATCGTTCGGGATCTCGCGACGCACCACCTTCTCCCACGGCTCCTTGCCGCCCCAGAAACCGTCGAAGCGCTCGATCACCATCTGGTCCTTCGGTGTCCACGAGACGAAGCGGTAGGGCCCGGTGCCGACCGCGGCCTTGCCGGTGTTGAAGGCCTCGTTGGCGGTCTCCTTCGTCAGGCCGGCAGCAGCCTTGGCCGACACGACGAACAGGCGGATGAAGTCATTCGGCAGGTTCGGCGCCGGACCATCGGTGACGATGTGAACGGTGAGGTCGTCGACGATCTTCACCTCCTTGACGCGACGGATGTAGATCGTCGTCGGGTTGGGACCCGACACCACGGGGATCCGCTCGATCGAGAACTTCACGTCAGCCGCGGTGAAGGGCGAGCCGTCGTGGAACTTCACGCCCGGGCGCAGCTTGAATTCCCAGGTGGACGTATCGATCGCCTTCCACGAGGTGGCCAGCCGCGGCTCCAGGGACAGGTCGTCGCCCGACCACACAAGCGTATCGAAGACGTGCTTCAGCGCCTCGGCATGGGTGCCGGTGGCGGTAAAATGCGGATCAATCGACTCCGGACCGGAGCGCACTCCGATGTTCAGCGTTTGGGCAAAGGCAGCCGTCGAGGCTGTCAGCATCAGGGCAGCCGCAAACGCGGCGCCAACGGTGGCATACTTTCTCATGGGGTAGATCCCTCCGCAGTGAACTCTGAATGGACGAAGTCGAAGTCTTCGCCGGCATGGCCGGGCCAGGCCGGCGAGGCCTGCACCAGCCGTGCCAGAAGGTCGCACAGCGTACGCCGTTCGGCCGGCGATAGCGCCGCCAGCATGGTGTGCTGCCTTGCCGCCATCATGGGCATCGCCTCGTCGACGATGCTGCGGCCCTGTGGCGTCAACCGGAGCGCGAAACTGCGCCGGTCGCCGCTGTCCGTGGCGCGCCGGACAAGGCGGGCGCGCAACAGCTTCTGGATGGCGCGGCTGATGGTGTTCTTGGGAAAGCCCGAGGACAGGACGATGTTCTTGGCCGCCACGCCCTCGCGTAGCGCAAGCGAGTACAGGACCACGAATTCCGGCCGCACCAGGCCGAACCGCGCCGCGATCCAGTCATAGACCGGGACATTGAAGTGGTTGGCCACGTAGTTGATGCGAAACGAGAACCAGCACGGGTCCTCGGCCAGCTTCACCGAGGTCAGCGGATCGAGCGGCGCGCCGGCGGATGGCGCGGGCGGCGCGTCGTCGCGGGTCTGCGATGCTGATTTTGCGAGCACCCTGATGTCCCGATTGGTTCCAAATGGAACTTGACGGGATTTTCAACCAAGGGTCAAGCTGTCGGGGAGCCTCGGCCACATTGCCCGGCCGTCGCCAGACCGGATACGCCATGCTCGGCTTCGTCATCCAGCGCCTGCTGCAGGCCGTCGTCGTCATGCTGGTCATGTCGATGCTCGTGTTTGTCGGCGTCTATGCCATCGGCAATCCGATCGACGTGCTGATCTCGCCCGACGTGACCCAGCAGATCCGGCTGGAGACGATCGCGCGCTACGGCTTCGACCGCCCCCTTTATGAGCAGTATTTCACGTTCTTGCGCCGCCTCCTGCAGGGCGATCTCGGGCGGTCCTTCGTGTTCAACATGCCGGTCATGGACCTGATCCTCAGTCGGCTGCCGGCCACTCTCGAACTGACGCTCGTGGCCGTCATCTCCGCCACGCTGATCGGCGTGCCGCTGGGGATCTTCGCCGGCTACCGTCCCGACGGGATCACGGCGCGGATCATCATGGCAGCCTCGGTCATCGGCTTTTCGGTGCCGACGTTCTGGATCGGGCTCGTGCTGATCCTCACCTTTGCGGTGCAGCTTGGCTGGCTTCCGGCCGGCGGGCGCGGCGAGACGGTGGCGGTCTTCGGCGTGCCGTGGAGCTTCCTGACACTGAACGGACTGAGCCATCTCGTGCTGCCGGCGCTGAACCTGGCACTGTTCAAGTTCGCCCTGATGGTGCGCCTGTCGCGTGCCGGGACCCGGGAGGTCATGCTCACAGACACGGTGAAATTCGCCCGCGCCGCTGGCGAGAGCGAGTGGACGATCCTGCGCCGCCACGTGCTATGGCTGATCGCGATCCCGATCGTCACGGTGTTCGGCCTCGAGCTCGGCTCGACGCTCGCGTTCGCGATCGTCACCGAGACGATCTTCTCCTGGCCGGGGCTGGGCAAGCTCATCATCGACAGCATCCAGTCGCTCGACCGTCCGGTGATGGTGGCCTACCTGGTGCTGGTCTCGATGCTGTTCATCCTGATCAATTTCGCGGTCGACATTGCGTATGTGGCGCTCGACCCGCGGTTGCGGAAGGCGCGCGCATGAGCGTCTCGACGCCGCTCGGCCGGTTCTGGGAGCAGTTTGCGGAAAACCGGGTCGCCGTGGTGGCGCTGTTCACCGTGGTGCTTTTCGTCGGCCTGGCGCTCCTGGCTCCACTGGTTGCGCCTCAGAACCCCTATGACCTTGCCAAGCTGTCGCTGATGGATGCCAGGCGGCCGCCGGGGTTTGTCGGCTCGGGCGGCTACACCCACTGGCTGGGAACGGATGCGCAGGGCCGCGACCTGCTCTCTGCCATCCTGTATGGGCTGCGCATCTCGCTGCAGCTCGGCGTCGCCGCCGGCGCGATTGCGCTCGTTGCCGGCGCTACTCTCGGGGCGGGTGCGGCCTATCTGGGCGGCCGGATCGAGGCGCTGATCATGCGCATCGTCGACCTGCAGCTGTCGTTTCCGGCCATCCTGCTGGCGCTGGTTCTCTCGGCCCTGCTGGGCCAGGGCAAGCTGCAACTCGTCATCGCGCTGGTGACGGCGCAATACGCCTATTTCGCCCGCACGGCCCACGGCGCTGCCGTAGCGGAGCGGTCAAAGGAGTATGTCGAGGCGGCGCTGTCGATCCCGTTGCCGGCCCGGACCGTCGTGTTCCGGCATATTCTTCCCAACTGCATGCCGCCGCTGATCGTGGTGGCGACGGTGCAGGTGGCCAATGCCATCGCGCTGGAGGCGACCTTGTCCTTCCTCGGCCTTGGCCTGCCACCGACCGAGCCTTCGCTGGGCGCCCTGATCGCCAACGGCTTCCAGTACATGCTGTCTGGCCGCTACTGGATTTCGATCTATCCGGGTGTCGCACTGATCGTACTGATCATCGCCGTCAACGTGGTGGGGGACCAGATCCGCGACCAGTTCAATCCGCGGTTGCAGCGATGAGCGAGCCCCTGCTCACTGTCCGCGGCCTGTCGACCGCGTTCCACACGCGGGCCGGGATCGTCCAGGCGGTCAACAACGTCTCGTTCGACGTGGCCCAGGGCGAAGTCCTCGGCCTTGTCGGCGAAAGCGGCTCGGGCAAGACCGTGACAGGCTTTTCTCTGCTGGGGCTTGTCGATCCGCCTGGGAGAATCACAGCGGGATCGATCCGGTTCGAAGGCCGGGAGTTGGTCGGGCTGCCGCAGGCCGAGCTGCGGCAAATGCGTGGGCGACGCATGGCCATGGTGTTTCAGGATCCGGCCACGACGCTGAACCCGATCCTGACCATTGGCCAGCAGATGCAACTGGCGCTTGAAGCCCATGAGCGCTTGTCGGGCTCAGCAGCGGCAAGCCGCTGTGCTGCCGTGCTTGGGCGCGTGGGCATTCCTGATGCAGCCAGCCGGCTGGCTGCCTATCCGCACCAATTCTCCGGCGGCATGCGGCAGCGCGTGGCAATCGCCATCGCGTTGCTGCATCGCCCTGCCTTGATCGTGGCGGACGAGCCGACGACGGCGCTGGACGTGTCGATCCAGGCGCAGATCCTGACCGAAATGAAGGATCTGGTGGCCGAGTTCGGCATGGCGATGATCTGGATCAGCCATGACCTCGCCACGGTCTCGTCGCTCGCCGACAGGATCGCGGTGATGTATGCGGGCCGCCTCGTCGAGGACGGGCCGACGGCCGCGGTGCTGCGTCGGCCCCGCCATCCCTACACGCAGGGACTGATCGACAGCCTCCCCTCACGGGGCACGCCGGGCCAGGACCTCGCGCAAATTCCCGGGACGACGCCCTCGCTGCTCGACCTGCCGCCTGGTTGCCCGTTTGCGCCCCGCTGTCCCCGTGCAACGGGTGCTTGCGCCGTGATGCCGGAGGAAGCGCGGGCTGGCCCGCGCGGCTGGCGTTGCCACCATCCGGCCGGAGCCGGCGCATGAGTGACGTTTTCGCACGGATCGACGCTGTGTCCCGGCGCTTCACCCCGCGCCTGTCTGTCGGCGACCGCATCGCCGCAGCCCTCGGCGCGCCCGTCGACACACGGACCGTGCATGCGGTGGATGGCGTTTCGCTGGCCATCCGCAAGGGCGAGGTCCTTGGCCTCGTCGGCGAGAGCGGCTGCGGCAAGTCGACGCTCGGACGCGTGTTGACCGGGATCCTGCCGCCAAGCGAGGGCAAGGTGACCGTGGCCGGCGAGCCGGTCATGAGTGCCGGCCCCAACCCGGTGAAGCTCACCCGGCGGGTGCAGATGGTATTCCAGAACCCGTATGCATCGCTCAACCCGCGCATGCGCGTTGGCGAGGCCGTCGCCGAGGGACCTCTGGCACACGGTCTGACCACCGGTGCGGAGGCCGGCGACTATGTGGCTTCCTGGCTCGCCCGGGTGGGCCTCGACCCGGCCTTCGCGTCGCGCTACCCGCACCAGTTCTCGGGAGGCCAGCGCCAGCGCATCGCCATCGCGAGGGCGCTGGCCATGCAACCCGATATGCTGGTGTGCGACGAGCCGGTGGCCTCGCTCGACGTCTCGATTCAGGCCCAGATCGTCAACCTGTTCCTGCAGCTGCGACGCGAGCTCGGGCTGACGATGCTGTTCATCAGCCATGATCTCGGTGTTGTCCGCCACCTGTGCGACCGGGTTGCGGTGATGTATCTCGGGCGGATCGTCGAAATTGCCAATGTGGCTGACCTCTATGCGCAGCCGAAGCACCCCTATGCGCGGGCGCTGCTCGACAGCGTGCCGCAGCTGCGGCTGGACGACGACGCGCTGGTGACGTTCCGGGCGGTTGCCGGCGAGCTGCCCTCCCCGCTGGCCCCGCCGCCCGGCTGCCACTTCAGCCCGCGCTGCCCCAAGGCGGAGCCGATCTGCCGCACAACTCGCCCCGCACTGGACACTCTCCTGCCTGGGCACGCCGTCGCGTGCCATGTGGCGCAGGCGGCAGCCGCTGCAGGCAGCCTTCCAGTCAGCTGAAATCCTGCATCAGGATTTGCCGCCTGGACGCTGAAATAGGGTTATTTTTAAATCGGTCGCACGCAAGGTTGACCGGGCGTAGTTGTCTGGTCCTTGCATTCCGGATGACTGCTGCGTCCTGCAGCATCCGACCAGCAGCCCGGCATGCCTGAAGCGTGCTGGTGTCGCTATCGTCAGACCATGCACCGCGTCTTGCTGTGGCCGTGCACAGTATTTGCGCGCCACGGACTGGCGCAATTTCAAGATCGTTAATGAATTGCGCGCAGATTGAACAAGTCAAACAATCTGTCGGGGCACGACGATGAGCTGGCCGAAGAGGATTGCCGTTGGAGCGGGGCTGATCGCCCTGGTGTACGTGTTCTCGCCATTGCCACGGCATAGCACCGACGTCACGACGACCGCCTCGACGCGCCCCGCGCCGCCGGTTCGTCAGACCGAGACGGCCCGCGCCGAGGCCCGCCCGATGCCGACTGGCCCAGCCCCGGCCGCCACCCGCGCCCCTCAAGCTCCGGCCGCGCGCGGCTTCGAGACAGCAAACCGCTCGCCGCTGTGCGAGCGCGACCCGATTGCATGCCTGATCCAGCCCCAGACGGCCAAGCGGCCCGTCCATGATCCTGTGGTGACCGGCACCGTGCCGGCGGGCGCACGCGCCCGGGACGGCAAGCCGAAGGCCAACTGAACGGATTGATGCCCTGGGACTTCGCCTCAGCGCCGACCGCTACTGCCAGGCAGTCTTGCGGATCCCGCACCCCGGTTCGCCCAAAGGAAGGCTCGACGGCCTTTCGAACGCACCCTAAGGTCCCTGCCGGTCCATGGAGTGCAGCGATGATCCCGGATCTTCTCGACGTGCTCGGCATGACCCTGCGGGATGCTCACCAGCAGGTCTCCTTCGTCATCACCGATCTGCCGCCGGAGATGGCAGAGCTGCGCGCTCTGGTCGATGGGGCGCTAAGGCTCGCTGACGAGGCAAGACAGCGGTTGGTCGAGGTTCAGATCGAGCCGGCCCGGCATGCCGAGCTGCTCGCGGCGTTTGCCGGCGTCGTGCTGAGCGGCACGGCCCGCGCCGGCGTGATGCGGCTCATTTTCGAGCCGGAGCAAGCCACCGGCGCCGAGGCCTGACACAAAGGGATCCTCCGGCACCCGCATGGCACGCTTGTCGCCGGTCGGCAGACGGCACTACGATCTGCGGACATTCCGGGGAGGATCCATCGTGACGCATTTACCAACGCGGCTCAGCCGTCGCCTTTTCGTGGCCAGCGCCACCGCTGCCGTCGCCGCGCCCGCCGTCGTCCGGGCTCAGGCCCCCAGCCTGAAGGTCGGCGTGATGCTGCCGCGCTCGGGCTTCTTCGCCCAGGCCGGCCAGAGCTGCCATCGCGGCGCG
>JBEIIL010000002.1:0-60966 GCA_040380755.1 Methylobacteriaceae bacterium
CTTCAACATATCGGGGGCGGGCGCCCGTATCCGGGAGTTCAAGAACGACTGGGAGCAGCCCTATCTGGAGATGACGAAGGATTTCATCCTCTCCAACACCTTCACGCAGATCGAGCGCGGCATGACCGAGCTCGGCGCGCTCGGCACCCGCTTCGAGTTCGAGTGCTACGACGTCGGGCACCTTTACAACCTGGCGCATTTTGCCGACCGCGGCATCGTCAAGCCGCCCTATTTCGTCCAGGCGATCTTCGGGATTCTCGGCGGCATCGGCCCCGAGCACGAGAACCTGATGCACATGAAGTCGACGGCCGATCGCCTGTTCGGGAACGACTACTACCTGTCGGTGCTGGCCGCCGGCCGCCACCAGCTTCCCTTCGTCACCATGGGGGCCATCATGGGCGGCAATGTCCGCGTCGGGCTGGAGGACAATCTCTACCTCGGCAAGGGCCAGCTCGCGGCCTCCAACGCCGACCAGGTGGCGAAGATCCGCCGCATCCTGGAGGAGCTGTCGCTCGAGGTCGCCACGCCCGATGACGCCCGCCGCATGCTCGGTACCAAGGGCGCGTCGCGCGTCGCATTCTGAAGCCGGAAGGACCGGGCCATGCCGATCACCATCCCTGCCTACGGATTGCCGCAGGAAAACCGCCGCGTCCTGCTGGTCCGCCGCCCCGCCGGGGTCCCGCAGGCCGAGGATTTCGCCCTCGACACGGCGCCCGTGCCGGAGCCCGGTCCGGGACAGATGCTGGTGCGCAGCATCTACCTGTCGGTGGACCCCGCCCAGCGCGGCTGGGTCTCGGCCGAGGCCAACTACAGCGCGCCGGTGCCGCTCGGCGGCCCCATGCGGGCTCTGGCCGTCGGCATCGTTGTGCAAAGCCGCATCGAGGCCTTCGCCGAGGGCACGGTCGTGTATGGCTGGTTCGGCTGGCAGGACTATGCCGTGGTCGAGGCCGGCGCCGTGATCCTGCGTGCTGACCCGCTGGGAGATGGCGATCTGCCGCTGGACGCCTATGCCAGCCTGCTGGGCATCAACGGGGTGACGGCCTGGCTGGCCCTGACCCTGCTGGGCCGGCCCCGCAGCGGCGAGACGTTGGTCGTGTCGACGGCCGCCGGGTCCGTCGGCAGCTTCGTCGGCCAGATCGGCCGCAGCCTCGGCGCGCGCCCCGTCGGCCTCACCGGTGAAGACGCGAAGGTGGCGCGCTGCGTCGAGCGCTACGGCTACGCGGCGGCGATCAACTACCGGACGCCCGACCTCGCTGCGGCCGTCAAGGCTGCTGCTCCCGACGGCGTCGACGTCTATTTCGACAACACCGGCGGGTCCATTCTCGACACGGTGCTGCGCCAGATGCGCGTCGCCGGCCGCATCGTCCAGTGCGGCACTGCGTCCACCGGGTCGTGGGTGCCGCCGCCCACCGGTCCCCGCAACGAGCGCGAGATCCTCACCCGCCGGCTGGTGTGGAGCGGCTTCGTGATCTTCGATCACATGCCCGGCTATGCCCAGGCCGCCGCCGAGCTTGCCGCCCTGTGGCGGGCCGGCAGCCTCGTCTACGACGTCGACATCGCCGACGGCATCGCCCACGCGCCAGGCGCCATCGCCTCGCTCTATGCCGGCGAGAACACCGGCAAGAAGCTCATTTTCGTCGGCTGATACGCCCACCGCAGGAGACCATCATGGACATGCAGCTCAGCGAGGAGCAGACGGCGATCGACGCCAGCGTCCGGCAGATCTGCGCGTCGTTTGATGACCAGTACTGGACCGACTGCGAGGAAAATTCCCGCTTCCCTGTCGAGTATTACGACCTGATGGCCAAGAACGGCTGGCTGGGCATCACCATGCCGGAGGAGGTCGGCGGCGCTGGCCTCGGCGTCACCGAGGCCGCCATCATGATGCACGCCGCGACCTCGAGCGGTGGCGGCTACTCGGCGGCGTCCGCCATCCACATCAACCTGTTCGGACCGCACGCCATCGTCGTCCACGGCACGCCCGAGCAGAAGCAGCGCTGGCTGGTGCCGCTGGTGAAGGGCGAGCAGAAGGCCTGCTTCGGGGTGACCGAGCCCGACGCCGGTCTCGACACCACCAGCCTCACCACCTTCGCGACGCGCACGCCGGGCGGCTACACGGTGCACGGCCGCAAGATGTGGACCTCGACCGCGCAGGTCGCCGACAAGATCCTGCTGCTGGCCCGCACCACCCCCAAGGAGGACTGCGCCAAGCCCACCCACGGCATGACGCTGTTCTACACCGATCTCGACCGCCGCAAGGTCGAGGTCCGGCGCATCCGCAAGATGGGCCGCAACGCCGTGGATTCGAACGCGGTGTTCATCGACGGGCTGTTCATCCCCGAGGAGGACCGCATCGGCGAGGAGGGGAGGGGATTCTCCTACATCCTCGACAGCCTCAACCCGGAGCGCATCCTCGTCGGCATCGAAGCCATTGGATTTGGCCGCGACGCGGTCGACAGGGCCGCCCGCTATGCGCGCGACCGTGTCGTCTTCGGCCGTCCGATCGGCCAGAACCAGGGCGTGCAGCACCCGCTGGCCGAGGCCTGGACCTATCTGGAGTCGGCCTACTGGATGTGCCTGCGCGCCGCCTGGCTGTACGACAACGGCCGCTCCTGCGGCGCCGAGGCCAACGCCGCCAAGTTCCTTTCGGCGCGGGCCTGCTTCGACGCCTGCACCACGGCAGTGCTGACCCATGGCGGCATGGGCTATGCCCGCGAGTACCAGGTCGAGCGCCTGTTCCGGGAATCGATCCTGCCGCGGATCGCGCCGGTGACCGAGCAACTGATCCTGTCTTTCATCGCCGAGCGCGTGCTGGGCCTACCGAAGTCCTATTGAGGTCGCCTGTGAGCGCATCAGCCAGTGATCCGTTCGGCCTCGTCGGCCGCATCTGTGCCGTCACCGGCGCGGGCAGCGGCATCGGCAGGGGCATCGCACTCGCGCTCGCCATGGAGGGCGCGCGCGTGGCCGTGCTGGACCGCAACGCTGAGGGGGCCGAGGAGACGGTGGCCCTAGCCGAGGCCCGGAGCGGCGTGGCAATCCCGGTCATGTGCGACGTCGCCGACGGCGCCAGCATCGAGGCCGCTCGCCAGACCGTGTCGGACCGGTTCGGCACGGTGGATGTCCTGGTCAACAATGCCGGCATGATCCGCCCGGGCGCACTCGAAAGCCTGCCGCTGGAGGAGTGGAACGCGCTGCTGGCGGTCAACCTCACCGGCTATTTCCTCTGCTCGCAGGTCTTCGGCAGGGCGATGCGCGAACGCCGCTCCGGCGTGCTGGTGCATGTTGCCTCCATCGCGGCCGACCATGCGACACCCAACAGCGGCGCCTACAGCGTCGCCAAGGCGGGTATCACCATGCTGTCGCGCCAGCTGGCGCTGGAGTGGGGCCCCATGGGCATCCGCAGCAATGCCGTCCACCCCGGCATGATCTACACGCCCCTGTCGCAGGCGATGTATGACGAGCCGGGCGTCATGGAGCGGCGCAGTGGCGCCATTCCGTCGCGGCGCATTGGCCGGCCCGACGATGTCGCCCAGGCGGTCGTGTTCCTGGCCAGCGACCGTGCTGGCTACATCAACGGCACCGAGGTGACGGTTGACGGCGGCTTTGTCCGCAACCTCATGGGCCTCGTTCCCCGCGTCGGCTACAACCGGCCGGCCGACTGACCGGGATCCAGGTCGCTGCAGGCGGTCGCGAAATCCCCTTCCGCCTGCCACGTCCAATCGCGGACGGGCGATGACACGTCACTGCATCGCGCTGCCAGTGGCCTGCGACTGCGCATACTGAGCCGGAATCTTGCGGAAGCGCTCCGGCCCGTAGACGGATGCGGGGGCCGAGAGAGCCGCCGTCCGGCGCAGGGCGCCATTTTCGACGAGACCGGCCCGGACCCGATCCTGCCGACCGGTGCTGTCGTCGGCGTCCTGGTCAATCCGACCAATCCGATCCTTTCCGGTCCGCAGACCCGCGATATGCCTGCCGCGGCCACAGCGTTCGGCTTCATCCCCCTGGTTGTCGAGGCCAGCACGGATGCCGAGATCGACGCGGCCTTCGCCAGGCTGGCGGCCGCGAAGGCCGCCGCGGTCGTCATCGGTGCGGATACGTTCTTCAACGCGCGCAATGATCGCATCGTCGCGCTCTCCCTGCGAAGCGGCATGGCGTCGGTCTCGGCCTATCGCGAGCATGCTTTGGCGGGTGGCCTGATGAGCTATGGCGGCAGCGTGGCCGAGGCGTCGCGGCAGGTTGGCATCTATGTCGGCCGCATTCTCAAGGGCGAGCGGCCGGCCAATCTGCCCGTCCAGCAGGTCGCGCGCCTCGACCTCGTGATCAACATGAAGACCGCCGCGACGCTCGGCATCGCGATCCCCCCGTCGCTGATGGCGCGGACCGAAGAGATCATCGAGTAGGCCAACATGGTCACCGCGCTGGATCCCTCACGCCGCCGGCGTTCTGCTGGGCTGGAACGATCAGGGGCCCTGCAGGAGGGTCTGATGCCCATCGGCCGCCGACAGGCGATCGCGTGCCTTGCCGCAGCCTATACGGGGCTCGCCGGTTCCGCTGCGGTCCAGGGCACGTCATCGCTGCCGCTGCTCGGGTTCGTGAGCTGGGCCAATGACGGCGACACCTCCGACGTCGACGAGTTGCGCAAGGGGCTGCGCGATCTCGGCTGGACCGAGGGGCGGGACATCCTCATCGAGGCGCATTTCACCGGCGGCAACCGCGACCGCACGGAACGCGTGGTTCGGGACCTCGTCGCCCGCAAGGCTGCCATCCTGGTCGCCAGGGCAACCCCGGTGGCCCACATCATCAAGGCTGCGACGCAGACGATCCCGGTCGTCGTGATGGTGTCGGATCCGATGGCGACCGGCCTCGTGCAGAGCCTGTCCCACCCTGGCGGCAACCTGACGGGCCTGTCCCTGCTCGGGCCGGACCTCGCGGGCAAGCGTCTGGAGGTGCTGCGCGAGATGCTTCCCGGATTGCGTACGATCGGGTTTCTCGGCTCGTCCAGCGATCCCAACGCGCAGGGCTTTGTCGATCAGACCCGCGCTGCCGCCCTTCAGGCTGGTCTCGGGCTGGCGGTGCAGCTGGTTCAGGGACCGGATGCGCTGGGTCAAGCCGTGATGCAGTCGCTGCGGGCGGATGGCGCCGAGGCCGTCGTTGTCCAGCCGATCTTTGCCGGGTTCCAGGATCGCATCGTGCCGCACGCGCGCTCCGTCGGCCTGCCGGTGGTGTCAACCTACCGCGCCTTTGCAACCGCCGGCGCCCTGCTGTCCTATGGGCCCGACGAGGCCGTGCTGGCCCGGCGCGCCGCGCACTTCGTCGACCGGATCCTGAAAGGGGCAGCGCTGGCCACCCTGCCGGTGGAGCAGCCGACCCGCTTCGCGCTGATCATCAACCTGCGCACCGCCCGCGAGTTCGGCCTCACCGTCCCGGTGACCCTCCTCGCCCGAGCCGACGAGACGCTCGACTGAGCCGCCGGCCGGTGGGCCAGCCTGCGCCGACCCAGGGTGTTGACTGTCGACGGTCCGCATGGTCGCATCACCCGATCGGAGCGACACAGCACACGGGGATCTGATGACGCGGCCTTATCTGTCGTTCGTGCCTGTCGGCCCCGGACCGGGGAGAGCCGCATGACGCGCCGCACCACCACCCTCAAGGCGATCCTGGCGTCGCGTCGCGCCACGATCATGCCGGGTGCCGCCAACGGGCTCTTTGCCCGCATCATCGAGGATCTCGGCTATGACTGCGTCTATGTGACCGGCGCCGGCATCGCCAACATGTTCCTGGGTGCGCCCGACATCGGCCTCACCACGCTGACGGAGATCGCCGACCACGTCGCCGCCATCGCCGACGCCGTCGACCTGCCGCTGCTCGTCGACGCCGACACCGGCTTCGGCAATCCGGTGAACATGGTGCGCACCGTGCGCGTGCTGGAGCGCGCCGGCGCGGCCGGCGTGCAGATCGAGGACCAGGTCTTCCCGAAGAAGTGCGGCCACTTCGCCGGCAAGGATGTGGTGTCGGCTGACGAGATGATCGCCAAGGTGAAGGCCGCCGTCGACGCGCGCCGCGACGGCGACTTTCAGATCGTCGCCCGCACCGATGCCCGCGCCGTGCTCGGCCTCGATGCGGCGCTCGACCGGGCGCACCGCATGATCGAGGCCGGCGCCGACGTCACCTTTGTCGAAGCCCCGGTCTCGGAAGCGGAGATTGTTCGCATCGCGGCCGAACTGTCCGTCCCGCAGATCGCCAACATCGTCTTCGGCGGCAAGACGCCCGATCTCGGCCATGCCCGCTTTGCCGGGCTGGGCTTCGGCGGCGTGCTCTACGCCAATGCCGCCCTGCAGGCTGCGCTCAAATCCGCCCACGACGTGCTCGCGGCGCTGAAGCGCGATGGTTCGCTCGACGCCGTGGCAGACTCGCTGGCCGGCTTCGCCGAGCGCCAGCAGGCCGTCGCCAAGCCGAAATTCGATGCGCTGGAGGAACGCTACAACACGGGTGCGTTCACCAAGGGGAGGCCGTCCGCATGAGCAACCCATGGGACGGGATCGTCACCGCGGAGGAGCAGCGGGCCTATCGGGCGGCCGGCTTCGGCCGGCGCAGCGGCCTTGGCAAGCGTCCGGCCCTGCTGATCATCGACGTGCAGTACCGCACCGTCGGCACCACGCCGGCGCCGTTCTGGGACGCCATCAAGGAGTTTCCGACGGCGTGCGGGTAGGTCGGCTGGGACGCGGTCGCTCACATCGCCCGGCTGCTGGCGCTGTTTCGCCAGAACGACTGGCCGGTGCTCTATCCCTACGTCTCGCCCAAGGAGAGCTTCGACAAGGGCCGCCTCGCCGAGAAGGTCCCGGCGCTGATGACCGTGGCGCCGCGCGGCTATGATTTCGTCGCCGAGGTGGCGCCGCGCGAGGGGGACGTGCTGCTGCCGAAGAAGCACCCGAGCGCCTTTTTCGGCACGCCGCTCGCCAGCTACCTGATCGACAAGGGTGCCGACACGGTGGTGGTGACGGGATGCACCACGTCCGGCTGCGTCCGCGGCAGCGTGGTGGACGCGTTCGCGTACAATTTCCGCGTCGCCGTCCCGCATGACGCGGTCTATGACCGCTCCGCCACGTCCCACGCCGTCAACCTGTTCGACATGTCCGAGAAATACGCCGACGTCTCCGACACGACGACCTTGCTGGCGGCCCTTGCGGCGATCCCGGCCCGGACCGGTTGAGGCGGGAGTACACCATGGCGCAAAGCGATATCGACGTACTCGTGGTGGGGGCGGGCGCCTGTGGCATGGCCGCGGCCATCGCCGCCCATGACGGCGGCGCATCCGTCGCCATCCTGGAGAAACTCGATCGGCCGGGCGGCAACTCCTCCCTGTCGACCGGCTCCGTGCCGGCCGCCAACAGCCGCTTCCAGCGCGAGGCCGGGATCGTCGATTCGCCAGACCGGCTGGTCGCGGACCTGACGGCGATCGCGGGCGGAACCGACGCACCCGACCTTGTCCGGCGTCTCGCCGAGGTCTCGGCCGAGACGGTGGAATGGCTGATCGACGATCTCGGCGCCCGCATGCAGCTGATCACCGCCTATCGCCATATCGGCCACAGTGTCGAGCGCCTGCATGCGCCGGTCTCGCGCCGCGGCCAGGACCTGGTCGACGATCTCCTGGCCGCCGTCGCCGCCCGCGACATTCCCATCGCAACCGGCAACGGCGTGCGCGAACTGCTAGCGGAAGATGGCGCCGTGCACGGCGTCGTGACGCAGCGGGCCGACGGGACCGGCGAGACCATCCGTGCCGGCAAGGTGATCCTCGCCACGAACGGTTATGCGGGCAATCCCGACCTTGTCCGGCGTTTCTGCCCGGAAATCGCAGGTGCGCAGTATTTTGGCGCCCGCGGTTCGACCGGCGAGGCGGTCGTGTGGGGCGAGCAGCTCGGGGCGGCTCTGGCCAACATGGCCGCCTACCAGGGCTATGCGGCGGTCGCCCACCCGCATGGCAGCCTGCTGTCATGGACAACGATCGAAAAGGGAGGGATCCTTCTCAATGCCGCCGGGAACCGTTTCGGCAACGAGGCGCTCGGCTATTCGGGCTACGCCCGGATCGTCCTCGCCGAGGGCGAGTTTTCCTACGCGCTGTTCGACCAGCGGATCTTCGAGATCGCCAGCCTGGAGGAGGAGTTCGTCGAGCTCTGGCGTTATGGCGGTCTGAAGACGGCGCCGACCCCGTCCGGCATCGCCGCAGCCTATGAGCTTCCGCCGGAGCCAGTCGAGGCTGCGGTGGCGGCCTACAATCATGCCGCCGGGGGCGCAGCGTCCGATCCCTTTGGCCGGACGGCCTTCGGTCTGGCGCCGCTGCAGGCGCCCTTCTACGGCTGCCGCGTCGTCCCCGGCCTGTTTCACACCCAGGGCGGACTCGCGGTCGACGATGACGCACGGGTGCTCCGCACCGACGGCACCGTGGTGCCCAACCTGTTCGCCGGCGGCGGGGCAGCGGCCGGCATCAGCGGCCGCGCCGGCGCGCTCGGCTACGCGTCGGGGAACGGGCTGCTCTCGGCCATCGCGCTCGGCCGGCTCGCCGGGCGGGCCGCCGCGGCCGAACTGCGGGACACCCGGTGACCCTGTCGCGCCGACTGGTCCGCGCGCTCCGCGCATCGGTGGCGGACCCGGTGCCGCCGGACGTTCTGGCGGTCGCGAAGCTCCACCTCCTCGATGCGCTCGGCGTCGGTCTGGCCGCCGCCTCCGTCAAGGCCGGTCGGCCCTGGCTCACTGCCGCCAGCTCGGTAGCAGGCAACGGCTCCTGTTCGGTGCTTGGGACCGGGCGGACCGGGGCGCCCGAGGGCGCAGCCCTGGTCAATGGCGGGCTGATCCACAGCCTGGAATATGATGACACCCACACCGGCTCCATCGTCCATGGCAGTGCGCTGCTGGCGCCGGTCGCGCTGGCGGCGGCGCAGGATGCCGGCCGGTCCGGTGCCGACCTCATCGGCGCCTTCATTCGCGGCTGGGAGGCCTTTGTCCGCATCGGTCTCGCCTCACCCGGCGGCTTCCAGGCACAGGGCTTCCAGGTGACGTCGGTCGGCGGCGCGCTCGTCGGCGCGCTGGTGGCGGCCGAACTCTACGGCCTTTCCGAGGACGAGACCGTGCATGCCGTCGGCATCGCGCTGAGCCAGGCGTCCGGCGTGTTCGAATTCCTCACCAATGGCTCGTCCGTCAAGTCGATGCATCCGGGCTGGGCCGCACACGCAGGCATCATGGCGGCAAAGCTGGCGCGCGCCGGGCTGCAGGGGCCGGAGACCGCCCTGGAGGGGAAGCTCGGCCTGTTCCGCCGCTTTGCCGCGGATGCCGACGCGGCCGCGCGGCTGGACGCCCAGCTGGCCAATCTCGGCAAAGTCTGGCGCCTGCGCGAGGCCGCCTTCAAGCTCTATCCGTGCTGCCATTATCTCCACCCGTTCGTTGAGGCAGGCGCGCGGCTGCGCTCGGACGGCATCGACCCCGGTGCAATCGTCGATGTGCTCTGCTGCATCGCGGCCGGCGCAGCGCCGATCGTCTGCGAACCATGGCCCGACAAGCAGGTTGCGCAGGGGCATCCGGCGCGCTGGAGCCTGCCGGTCGCGGTCGCCGGCGGCCTCGTCCTCGGAGCGGTGGGCCTCGACACGTTCGAGGGACCGTTGCCGGATGCGGTCCGCGCGGTTGCGGCACGCGTCCGCTGGGAGCCGCTGCCGGATTCCCGCTTCCCCGAGCGGTTCGAGGCCGAACTCGCGGTGACGCTGCAGGACGGCACAATCACCACGGTCCGCATCGACGATGTCTACGGCAATGCCGGTCGCCCTGCGGCGGAAACCGACGTCCGCGCCAAGTTCCACAGCAATGCAGGACGCCGGCTGGATCCGGCAGGTGTCGCAGCGCTGCGGGCGGCTTTGGACAGCATCGACATGGCCGGGCTCGACCCGCTCGCCGCGGCCCTCGGGCGCGCCGGCACCTCACCTGAAGGAGGCACAGATGGCCGAACATGACCTGCTGATCCGCGGCGCCCGCGTGGTGCTGCCGGGCTCGGATCCCGTCGAGGCCGACCTCGCGCTGGGGGGGGGACAGATCACGGCCATCCTCGCACCGGGTGCGCCGGCCGCCGCGGCGCAGACGCTCGACGCGCGCGGGCTCGTGGTGCTGCCGGGCGCCATCGACGTCCACCTGCATCTCGGCCACGGCAAGGACATCAGCCGGCCGCGGGTGCCTGCCGACGCCGATCGCGAGACGGCAGCCGCTGTTGCCGGGGGCATCACCTGCCTGGTGCCCTACCTGATGGCCGCCGACCCGTTCGAGAGCCTGTTCGACGACGTTCGTGCGGTGACGGAGGCCGGAGCCCGCATCGATTTCGGCTACCACTTCATCATTTCGACCGAAGCCCAGCTCGCCAGCGTGCCCGCCTATGTGCGCGACTATGGCGCCCCGAGCTTCAAGATCTTCATGAACAACCGCGGCGGCGAGGGCGCCCGCCTTGGCCTGCCCGACATCGACGACGGCTTTCTGCTGCGGCTGTGCGAGGCTGCGGCCGCCTATGGCGGCATGGTCTGTCCGCATCCCGAGACGATCGAGCTCGCCTGGGTGATGCGCGACCGCGCGAGGGCGGCCGATCCGGACGGGACCGGCGGCCTGCGCATCTGGAACGCCAGCCGTCCGCCCTTCGTCGAGGCCGATGCCGTCCAACGTGCCGCTCTGGTGGCAAACATCGCTGGCTGCCCGCTCTATGTGGTCCACACCTCGTCCGCCGCGGCACTCGAGGCGGCCGTGCGGATGCGCCGAGCCGGTGCGGCGGTCTTCATCGAGACCTGCCCCCATTACCTGACGCACGATGTCGCCTGGGCCGGAGGCGACACCGGCAAAATCAATCCACCCTTACGTGAGGCTGCCGACCGGGAGGCGCTTTGGGCGGCGGTCGCCGACGGCACGGTCGACACCGTCGGAACCGATCACGTCCACCGGGATGCCTCGTTCAAGGCCGGCGGCATCTGGGCCGCCTCGCCGGGCTGCCCCGGGCTCGAGACCCTGCTGCCGGTGATGCTGAGCGAGGGGCACGCGGCCCGTGGTATCTCGCTGGCCCGCATTGCCGACCTGTTGTCGCACAATCCGGCCCGCATCATGGGCCTGGCCCACCGCAAGGGTGCCATCAGGCCCGGTCTCGATGCCGACCTGGTGCTGGTCGATCTCGCCGGCACGACCACTGTCAGCAACGCCGCGACGGTCAGCAGCGCCGGCTATTCGATCTATGACGGCAGCACACTGCAGGGCCGCATCGTCCACACGCTCAGCCGCGGCCGCTTCGCACTGCGTGATGGCGTCCTGCAGGACGCAGCGGTCGGAACCGGGCGCTACGTCCACCGCCGCCTTGCGGCCGGGTGAGCCGGGGCGCTCAGTCGGCGAGAACCGCCGCCACCGTTTTGGCGGCCGCCAGCAGGCGGGCATCGCCGTAGCGGGCCCCGACAAGCTGCAGGCCCATGGGCAGGCCATTCTCGCCCTGCAGCACCGGAAGGCTGAGGCAGGGCGTGTGCAGCAGCGTCCACAGGCCGTTGAAGATCGGGTCTGCCGCCTGGGCGATGCCTTCGGGTGCAACCCCAGGCGCCGCAGGCGTCAGGACGGCGTCGAGGTCGTCCGCCATCCGGTCGAAGCTGATCCGCAGCAACGCGGCCGCATCCTGGGCGTCGCGCAACCGCCGGTCGGGCGTTCGCTCCATGCGGGCGCGGATGCCGGGTGACACGAGGGCGGGGTAGGACTTCCACAGGTCGAGGAAGGCCGCCCGGCCTTCGGTCCGCATCACGATCTCCTTGAGGTCGTTGATGGCCGCAATTGCACGCCGACAGGCAGTCCCGCCGGGCAGAAGCCGGCCCTGACCGAAATGGCAGGAAGGCCGGAGACATTGAACACCGCCATGGCCGACTCGGCCTTATAGGCGGCCACGGCAGCGCGGTCGGTGAACGGTGGCGGTGGACGGGTCGTGCCAGCGCACAGCACGATGTCGCAGGCGCCGAACAGGCCCCGGACGGCGTCAGCCAGAACCCGCCGCCAGCGCTGGGCATCGAGGTAATCGAGCGCCGAGACCCCAAGGCCAGCGGCAAACTTTTCCCGCTGCGCCGTCCCCATCAGGCTGCGTCGCTCCCGGTCGTCCTGGGCGTGGGCGGCCAGGCACTCGCTGATGTTGATGTTCCGGTTGCAGGCGCGGAAGTCCTGCTGGCTGGCCGGAAGGTCGACCTCGACAAGATGTGCTCCCAGGCTACCCAGCGACGCCACCACCGCGTCGAAGCCGGCGGCGATGGCCGGATGGGCCGCAATGTCGCGCTCGTGGAAACGCCGCAGCACGCCGATCCGCAGGCCGGCGATGGGGCGTGCCGCGCCACGGTCGAGCGGCCAGGCGACGCAGGTCGGGTCCTGCGGATCGTGACCCGCGATGGCGTCAAGCACGAGTCCCGCATCGGCGGCGCTCCAGGTGATCGGTCCGGCGGCGTCGAGTGACCAGCAGTTTGGCGGCATGCCGGCGCGGATGACGAGGCCGTAGGTCGGCTTCAGTCCGATGACACCGCACGAGGCCGCCGGCAGGCGGTCCGAGCCCCCGGTATCGGACCCGAGCGCAAAAACGGCCGCGCCGCAGGCGACGGCCGCGCCAGCTCCGGTGCTCGATCCGGCCACCAGCCGCGACGGGTCCCACGGGTTAAGGGCCGGTTGAAAGGGGAGCTCCGCAAGGTCATTGCCGGTGCCGATGCCAAACTCGTAGGTGGCGAGCTTGCCGATCGGGATGGCGCCGGCCTGCCGGAGGCGATGAACGGCAGTCGCATCCCGCGACGGGACATGATCGAGCCGGCGGCAGCCGGAAGGCCCTGCGTGTCGATCGTGTCCTTCACGGCGAAGGGGATGCCATGCAGCGGCCCGCGCCGCCGGGCGGGCTTCCGCCAGCGCGGCCTCGGTCCGTATGGCCAATTAGGCATGAACGATCGGCTGCACGGAGGCGGCACGCGTCAGCACGGCCTCGAGAAGATCGATGGGGGACAGACTGCCGCACGCAATCAGGTCCGCGGCACGGCCGACCGTCAGATGATGAAGCGCGTCCCCAGCGGCCATTGCAGCACCCATGCGTCTTCGGCACCGATTCTAGGCAGACCGGGAAGTTGTGACGAGTCCGCTGGCCAGCTACCGTCCCCGCAAAGCACGCATGGCGGGAGGCGCTGACCCATGGCCGAATTCCGGATGGTTTCGACCAGTGGCCTGCTGGGCTACGGCTTTCCCGAGGCATCGCTGAAGGCGGGCCTTGCGCGGGATCCGCACATGATCGGCGTCGACGGTGGTTCGACCGATCCCGGTCCCTACTATCTGGGTTCCGGCAAGCCGCTGAACTCGCGCATGGCGATGAAGCGGGACATTCGCCTGATGCTCATGGGCGCGGTAGCCCACAAGATCCCGCTGGTCATCGGCAGCTGCGGCGGCGCCGGTGGCGCACCGCATCTGGCACTGACCGTCGACATCGTGCGCGAGATCGCCCGCGAGGAAGGCCTGCACTTCAAGCTGGCGGTGATCGAGGCCGAGCAACCGAAAGAGCGGGTGATCGAGCAGTTTCGCGCCGGCCTCATCCGGCCGCTGCGCAACGCACCGGATCTCGACGAGGCGGCCCTCGACAAGGCCAACCGCATCGTCGGCATGATGGGTCCCGAGCCCTTCATGGAGGCGCTGGATGCGGGCGCGGACGTTGTCCTGGCCGGCCGCTCGAGCGATCCGGCGCCGTGGGCCGGAGCCGCCATTCGCGCCGGCCTGCCGCCCGCGCCGGCCTGGTATGCCGGCAAGATGCTGGAGTGTGGCGCCACCCCGTCGATTCCCAAGGGGCACGACTGCCTGATCGCCACCGTCCGGCCGGACAGCGTCGAGGTCGAGCCGCTGAACCCGATCCGCCGCTGTACGCCGTTGTCGGTTGCCAACCACTCGCTGCACGAAAATGCGAGCCCCTGCCTGCATGTCGAGCCCGGCGGGCAGCTCGACACCACCGACTGCGTCTTCGACGCCGTCAGCGATCGCGCCGTGCGGATCTCCGGCGTGCGCTGGACGCCCCAGCCCTACACGGTGAAGCTTGAGGGCACCGCCTTCGTCGGCTATCGGGCGATCACCATCTGCGGCACGCGCGATCCGATGCTGATCGGCCGGTTCGAGAGCTTCACCGCGCAGGTCCGCTCGGCCGTCGCCGAGAAGGTGCAGGCCTTCGACATCAGCCCGGACCGCTACCAGGTCGTGTTCAGGGTGTATGGTCAGTCCGGCGTGATGGGGGTGGGCGAGTTCGTGCGTGACGCCCGGCCGCATGAGCTCGGCATCCTCGTCGAGGCCATCGCCGACACGCAGGAGATCGCCAATGCGGTGCTGGCGATCGCCCGCGTGTCGCTGCTGCACACCGATTTCCCCGGTCGCCTCTGCCGCGAGGGCAACATGGCCTTCCCGTTCTCGCCGTCCGATATCGAGATCGCGCCGCTCTACCGGTTCAGCGTCTTCCACACGGTGAGCCCGGAAAGCCCGACCGCCCTGTTCCCCATTGCGTACGAGCTGCTGTGATGGCGCGCATCGCCGATCTGGCCAAGGTCTGCAAGAGCAAGAACGCCGGGCCGTTCGAGCTCACCATCGACGTCGTCTTCGAGGACCGCGCCACGTTCGATCGCGTCGCCGCCACCGGCGTGCTGGGACCGGCGCTGTTCTCGCGGCTCTACGGTGTGTCCGAGAACGAGGTGCTGTTCACGCCCTATCCGGCCGGCAATGCCTTCAAGGCGACGATCCCGCGCCGGATTCCCTCTGGCGACGTGGGCGACACGGATATTTATGGCGCGCAGCAGCATGCGCCACTGCTCGACGTCGACATCCCCATCTGACGGGAAAACGCCGTCAGCGCCGCCGTTGCATCCGCACGATCCGGCCGTCGCGGGAGCTGAGGTCGATCCACCAGTCGCGCCCGTCACGCCGCCCCGAATAGACAAACACGCGGCCGCTGCAGTTGAGCGCCCGGACATTGCGGAACCGTCGGCGCTCCAGCGAGCGCTGGCCCTCCCAGCAGCTGATGCGGCGCCCGCCGCTGATGCTGCTGCCAATGCGGATGTCGACATTGACCTGCGACGAAGCCGGGGTCGGCACGGTAGCCGGGCCCAGAACAAGCCCGGCGAAAAGCAAGGCGGAAGCAAGCAACCTGCGCGACATTGGCCTCTCCGAAGTCGTCCGAGGGCTGGCAGCCTTCAGCGGCACGATACCCGGATCTCACCCAATCACAACTTGTTCTCAGCTGTGTGTCGCCGCCGCGCCCTCAGCCCTCGCCACGCTCCAGCGCCTGCCTTTCGCCCGCGGCGCGCACCAGGGCCGCGAACCGGTAGAGCCCATGCACCATCTTGCCGTACGGCATGGTCAGGAACAGGCTCAGCACCACGCCGAGATGCACCGCCAGCAACACGCCCATGGCAGGCGTTGCCCGCAGCACGAGCAGCACCAGTCCGGTCAGGCCGGAGAGAAACAGCATGGCGATGAAGGCCATCTCCATGCCGCGCGTCGAGGCGTCGTGCAGGACGGGATCGCGCCGCCGGCGCGCCAGCACCAGCCCGATCGGCCCCACCACCAGCCCGATGCCGCCAAGCGTGCCGAGCACGACCGGCAGGTCCCACCATGGGTAGGGAGCCTCGCGGCCCAAGCCGTAGTGATAGAGGGTCGCGACGCTGGTCGAGGCGACACACAGCATGAACCCGTAGAACGTTGCGTGGTGCCAGCGGCGGCGTGTATCGACGGGCTGGTCCTCGGCGGTGAAGCAGCCTGCGCCCCCTCCATCGAGATAGCGCAGGCTCGCCGCATCGCGAACGGCCCGCCACAGCGCCCGCGGATTGGTGGCAAGGCCAGTGGGGGCGCCGCTGTCGCGCCAGAAGGCCCGCAGTCCCATCGCCATCGCGACAATCGCGTACAGGAAGGCGCCGCCGAACAGCCAGGCCATCGCGGCATGCGGCATCAGCGCATAGAACGCACCGGGGCCGCTGCGCGCCACCCACAGGGCACCCGGATCATTCGCCGCCACGAAACCCAGGATGAACGCGGTCACCGCCGCCGCGCCAATCATCGCGATCACCAGCCCGTTGCGGGCGAAGGCGCCGGCGAAGGCCCTCGGCCAGGCATAGTGGGCGTAGCTCTCAGTCCGGACCTGCGCCAGCGTCAGCGGCACGTTCACGGCGAATTCGTGCGGCGGCGCGAACTGGCAGTCGACATAGCAGGCGCCGCAGGAATGGCAGAGATTGGCCAGGTAGGAGAGATCGCCATCGGCGAAGGCCCGCCGCATCTCCATGGCGGGGAAGACCGCGCACAACCCCTCGCAATAACGGCAGGAGTTGCAGACCGTCATCAGCCGGTCGGCTTCGGCGAGTGCCTCAGTGCGATGCATGGCGTGCGGCCTCCCGGCCCGCGATGCGCCCGAAGACGCTGCCGATGGTCATACCGATGCCGGCTGCATAGCCCTGCCCGAGCACATTGCCGGCCATGATCTCGCCGGCCGCATAGATGTTCGCCGCCGGCCCGCCATTGCCCATCCGCACCCGCGCCGTCTCGTCTACGCGGGTTCCCAAATAGGTGAAGGTGATGCCTGGCCGCACCGGATAGGCGTAGAACGGCGGGGTCTCGATGCGGCGCGCCCAGTGGCTCTTCGGCGGCGTCAGCCCCTCGGTCCGGCAATCGTCCAGCACCGTGTGGTCGAACGTGCCGGGCCGCACCGCGGCGTTGAACTCCGCGACCGTCGTCTCGAGCGTGTCAGGATCGAGCCCCAGCGTCCCGGCCAGGCCCCGCAGGCTGTCGGCCGCGATCGGCGGATACAGCGACGGCATGAAGGCGTCGCGCGAGGTCTGGTCGAACAGGATCCAGGCGATCTGCCCCGGCTGGGCAGCCACGAGCCGCCCCCAGACGGCATAGCGCTTGGGCCAGACGTCCTCGCCTTCGTCATAGAAGCGCCGGGCCTCGCGGTTGACCACGATGCCGAACACGACGCAATCCAGCCGCGTGATGATGCCGCCGTCGAAGCGTGGCGCCCGTGCGTCGATGGCCACTGCGTGGCACTGGGTCGGATCGCCCACCGGCTCGACGCCGTGCCCGAGCAGCAGCCGCAGCACCGTGCCGGTGTTGTAGGGTGTGCCGCGCACGAGGAAATTCTCCGCTGCATCGCCCCAGTGCTCGCGCATCCACGGAATATTGGCCTCGAACCCGCCCGCTGCCGCCACCAGCGCGGCGGCACGGACCTCCTGCTCGCTCCCGCCGGAGCGGACCGTGGCCGACCGGAAGGTGCCGGCGTCGACCGAGAGTGCCACCACTTCGCTGTCGTAGCGCACGACGACGCCGAGCCGCTCGGCGGTGGTGTAGAGCGCATTCAGCATCGCCCGGCCGCCGCCGAGGAAGAACGAGTTGGTGCGGCCCAGGCTGAGGGTCCCGCCGAGCGAAGGTTGCCAGCGCACGCCCTGCTGCTCGATCCAGCCGAGCATGTCCTTCGACTCGCGGATCATCAGCCGCGCCAGCGCCTCGTCGGTGCGACCGCCGGTGACCTGGAGGAGATCGTCATAGAACTCTGCCTCGCTGTAGGGGCCCGAGAGCGTCGCCGTGGCGCTGTCATGGGCGCAGCGCATGTTGCGGGTGTGCCGGGTATTGCCGCCGCGGTAGAACTTCGGCGCCGCCTCGAGCACCAGCACGCGGGCGCCACCGCGCCGCGCCGCGATGGCGGCGCAGAGCGCGGCATTGCCCCCGCCGATGATCAGCACGTCCCAGTCCTGTGTCATGCTGCGCTTTCCAAGCCTCAGACCAGTCCGGCCAGGCCGGCGACGGCTGCCAGCCCGAGTGCGATGAGCGGGCTCCCCTTCCAGCGCAGCGCCGCGACCGCCGTCAGCGCGGTGATGGCGATGGCCTGCCAGCTGACCGCTGCGACCCCGCCGAGAAGCAGGCCGCTCGACAGGACGAGGCCGACGGTGACCGGGGCGATGCCGCGCTCGACCAGGCGGTACCAGTCCTGACCCTTGACCCGGTCGACGCCGCGCGCCGCCACATAGGTGATCAGGAACGGTGGGGTCGAGACCGCCAGCATCGACACCAGCGCGCCGGTGCCACCGGCGACGTTCCAGCCGATCAGCGCCACCACGATGACGTTTGGGCCGGGCGCTGCCTGTGCCAGTGCGAACAAGGTCACGAATGTCTTGCTGCTCATCCAGTGATGGCTGTCCACCACGGCTTTGTGCATCTCCGGGATGACCGCGATGATGCCGCCGAAGGCCATCAGCGACAGCAGCGCGAACTGGACCGTCAGCTCGCCGAGGACGCCCCTGTCGCTCATGCCCGCCTTCCAAGCACAACGGCTGCCAGGCTCGCCGGCAGGATGGTGGCGAGGATTACGATCAGCGGCAGCTTCAGCACCGCCATGGCAATGACCGTCGCCAGCATGGCAGTCAGCGCTCGCGGATCGACGCGGAACCGCCAGGACATCCGCAGCCCCATGGCGATGATCAGGCCGGCTGCCGCGGCCGAAACGGCGCGGAACAGCCCCTGCACCGCCGGCTGCTGCGCAAAGGTCTCGGCGATCACACCGATGCCGATCACGATCACGCTGGGCAGCAGCACCAGTCCGGTTAGGGCCGCCGCGGCGCCGGTGAACCCGCCGAAGCGGGTGCCGACGAACACAGCAATGTTCATGACATTGCCGCCCGGCAGGATCTGGCTGACCGAAAGGGCGTTGACGAGCTCCTCGTCGGTCATCCAGCCGCGTTTTTCCACCAGCATCCAGCGCACCCACGGCAATACGCCGCCGAAGCCGATGAGGCTGATGCCGGCGAAGGCCATGAACAGCGAGGCCGGGCTGACCTTTCGGCCCTCCGGCAGGTCCTGCACCGTCATGCCGCCTGTCCGTGCGGCGTTGCTCCGACGAGGATGGCGAGCAGCCTGTTCAGATGCGCGGCGTCGAGGGCTTCGAACCCGGCAGCCGTGTCGACGACGTCCGCCGCGGCAGCGGCAGGCAAAACGGCCGCGAGACAGTCGCGCGCCTTGGCGGCAAGCCGCTCTGCCGTCACGGGACGGCCCCAGATCCCGGGCGGCCCGTCGCACGTGCCTTCGGCGAGGCCGCCCTCGTGCTCGACCGTGACGTCGACCGCCATCGCGTCGAACCGGCCCTGGCGGGCCGGGTCGGCGACGACGGTGACCAGCGGCAGCAGCGCCTCCATGTCTGGCGCAAAGCGGCGCGCATCGGTGAAGCTCGCCACCGTGACGGCGCCATCCAGCAACGCGGCTGCTGCCGTGTACTGGAAGCTGAACTTGCCGGCGAGCCCGGTGGCCGGGGCTGGCCGGTCCACATACGGCATCGGCGGCGCCACGATGGTGATGCGGGCGATGCGGCTGCCAGGCGGGATGCTTGCGCGCGCCGCCAGCGCGGCGGTGATGACGAAATGCGTGCCGTACTGGCTCGGATAGAGCTTGTAAGCTGGCCCCGGCGCGACGATCTGCAGCGCGGCGTGGGATCGCGTCAATTCATCCGCCACGAACCCGTCGCCGAAGAACGCCCGCGCGTAACCGCGAGGATCGCCGAGCGCGTCGGCATCGGCCGTGAACCCGGCAGCCGCCATGCGGGCGGCCTCAAGCCCCGACGCAGCTGCCTGGCCGCAATGCAGCGCCTTGGTCATGCTGCCGATATTGGCCTGCACGCCGCAGGCGCGCGACGCGGCGATGCCGATTGCATGGGTGAGGGTGTGCGGATCGAGGCCGAGCAGCAGCCCGCACGCCACCGCGCTGCCGATCGCCCCGACCGCTCCCGGCGGATGAAACACGAGCTTTCCGGGCTCGAACTGGCCCGAGCTCAGCCGCAGGCGCTCCTGCGCCTCGACGCCCATCGCCAGCGCCTGCATCAGCCGCAGCCCGAGCGGCATGGCCGAGGCCGGCAGGCCGGCCTCGGCCAGCGCCATGATTGCCGGCAGCACAGTGGAGAGCGAATGGTTGGCGGGGTTCCACATCGGTTCGAAATCGAGCACATGCATCGACGCGCCATTGACCCGCGCGGCATCTGCCGGCGTCACCCGGTGCCGGTGGCCGATGAGCATCGCAGACGGCCCGTCCGCGGGCGTTGCCGCCAGGCCAGCGAGGATGCGCGGCCCGGCCTCGCCGGCGCCAAGCGCCGCAACGGCGAGGCCGTCGAGCACCAGCGTCCGCGCTGCTGTCGCGGCCACCGGGTCGAGACCGGCGCGGTGGAGGCCGTCGAGCGTGGCGGCAAAGGCGCCTGTGAGGCTCATTCGGCCGCAGCCTGCTGGACCGTCGTGGTCGCCGGGCTGCGGTAGAGCACGATCCCTTCGAACATGCGCCGCTGCGTCCGGTAGAGGGCACCATGAATGGCCCTGGCTCGCACCGGGTCGCCGGCATGCTCGACCTCTGCGTCGACCACGATGGTGCCCGACGGATGCGCCACGGTGATCGGCCCGGCGACTACACCCGCCACCGCGTGCGGGATCGAGCCCTCCACGCGGGTCGCGATGGCGAGGCAGGTCGCGCCCGTGACCGGCACCGCCCGGTGCGGCTGGCCCATGGACAGCATCCGCACCATCAGCGACATCGCCTGTGGCGCAATCGTCAAACCCGACAGCGTCGACATCGTGGCTGGCGCGCACACCATCGCGACCTTCGGAACGCTTGGGATCCGTGCCGCGGCGTCGAGGTCCGGCGCCATCCCCATGGCCACCGATGCGGCACAGCGGATTGCCTCCATGCGTTGCAGGAACACCGCATCGCGCTCCAGCGCGTCCGGCAGCTCGCCGCCGTGCTTGCCGAGCGCGGCGGCATGGACGAACACGCACGGATTGGCCGCATCCACGAGGCTTGCGGCCACCGGGCTGAGGCCCGGAATGTCGAGCACGTCCTGGGCGCGACCGGTCGGCAACAGCAGGCCGGTCTTGGTGCCGCCCGGATCGGTGAACTCGAGCCGCACCGGCGCACCCGCTCCGGCCACGCCGTCGATCGCCATGGTGCCGTCGACCGCTGCGACGCCGTCCTCGACAGCGAACCGGGCGATGATGATCTTGCCCGTGTTGGTGTTGTGAACCCGCACAACGGCTTCGCCATCATGCGGTGCGGTCACGATCCCCTCGTCGACCGCGAACGGGCCGACGGCCGACGACATGTTGCCGCAATTGCCGCTGTAGTCGACCGAGGCGGTCTTCACCTCGACTTGCGCGAACGTGTAGTCGATGTCCGCGTCCGGGCGCGTCGGCCGGCCGACGATGCAGATTTTCGACACCGACGACAGTCCGCCGCCCATGCCGTCGAGCTGGCGGCCATTGGGATCGGGCGAGCCCATCACGGCGAGGAAAATCGGATCCCACGCCGCTGGATCGGCCGGCAGGTCGTCGCGGTTGAACACGACGGCCTTGGACGTGCCACCGCGCATGAAGGTGGCCTTGAGCCGGGTCTGAGGCATCGTTCACCTGCCAGCATACGTTTGTATACAGACCCCTACATCAATGCTATGGCGATGTCGACGCGCATGCTTCCCGGCGCCATGCCGCGGCAGCGGGGCTGGGTCGCGCAATGTGTTTTCGAGGCTACTACCGGCCGCGTGCCGCAACCGGGGGGAGGTGGTCGTGATCGATAGCGTTGCCACTTCGGACCGGGACCGCTACGCGTCGGCTGCAGACTACGCGTATGCGATGATCCGCAGCAGCATTGTCGAGGGGCGCTTCGAGCCCGGACGCCGCATGCGCGAGATCGAACTCGCCGACTGGCTAGGGATCAGCCGGACGCCGACCCGCCAGGCGCTGTCGCGCCTCGAGCTGGAGGGGCTTCTGGAGATGCGCGCCAGGATCGGCCTTGTCGTTGCGATGCTGGGCCTGGATGCCGTCGAGGAGCTCTACGACATGCGTTCGGCCCTGGAGGGCACGGCTGCCGGGCTGGCTGCGCGCCACGCCAGCCCGCGCGACATTGCCGCCCTGCGACAGCTGCTGGCTGATGAGCCGCGCCATGCGGGCGAACCGCGCAGTCTCGCCCGTCACAACCGCGCCCTTCATGAGGCGATCTATGCGGCGGCTCACAATCGCTTTCTGATGAAAAGCGTCCAGGCCCTGCACGACGCCATAGCACTCTTGGGTCCGACGACGCTGGGGATCGAGGGTCGCCACGCCGTTGCGCATGTCGAGCATGCCGGCATCGTGGCAGCCATCGAGGCCCGCGATGCCGCGCGCGCCGACGCCCTTGCCCGCGCGCATATCATCAACGCGCTCGGCCTGCGCCGCGTGATGCTGGACGGGGACCGGATGTCGGCGTCTGCATGACGTCGTGTTGACAGTCAACAACTGGAAGACAAAGCTCATCGCAGCGCCCGCAGAGGCGCAGCCAAGGGAGAGAAGCAATGATCGATCAGCGTGACGGAACAGGTGGATTGTCCCGCCGCGGCGTGCTTGCCGGCGGATCGGCCCTGGCCCTGTCGGCAGCTGTGGCACCCGCCCGTGCCCAGGCCGGCCTCGACATGGAGGCGGCCCGCCGCGAGGGCAAGGTCGTCGTCTACAACAACTGGCAGCCCAACGGCATCGAGCCGCTCCTGCAGAAGTTCCGCGAGGCCAATCCGGGCATCCAGACCGAGCAGATCCGCCTCGGCTCGAACCCGCTGATCGAACGCTTCCAGACCGAGTTCTCCGCCGGCCGGCACCTGTGCGACGTCCTCGTGACCTTCCCGGACGAGCGCATCGTTGCCGGCATGCGCAATGGCTGGATGACGAAGTGGACGCCGCCGGAAATCGGCAATTTCGCCCCGGAATACAACGAGGGCGACATGGTGTTCACGCTGCAGCATTCGCGCGAGTGCATCATCTGGAACAAGAACCTGGTCCGCCCGGCCGAGGCGCCCAAGGACTGGATCGACCTGTTCGACCCCAAGTGGAAGGGCAAGGTCGGCATGAACCCGCCCTGGCGATCGGTCTCGATCCAGCAGATCGTCGCCTTTTGGGAGGACATCGGCATCAAGGATTCGGCCGAGCGCCTGAAGGCCAACGAGGTGCGGTTCTTCGAGGGCTCCGGCGGCATCATCCAGGCCGTCACGCGCGGTGACGTGCGCGTCGCCGAACTCACCGACCTGCCGCTCAATCCGCTGCTCGAGGACGGTGCGCCGATCGGCTTCCTCTATCCCCCGTCCGGCACCACGCTTTCGGCCAACAAGTCCTTCGTTGCCGCCAAGGCGCCGAATCCCAATGCCGGCAAGGTGTTCCTCAACTGGCTGATGACCGCGCAGGGACAGGTCCACCTGCAGACCCTGTGCGGCCTCCCGGTAACGCGCAAGGGTGCGCCACCGCTGAGCAAGCTGCCTGCCACCTCCGAACTGAAGAACGTCGTCGACGGCGAGAAGATCCTGACGCCTCAGCGTCAGGCCGCCATCGTCGACCGGTGGCGCACCGTGTTCGGCATCCGTTGATCCGGCGCGTTCCGCCGCTCGCCCGCGCCTGATCCCCCGGAGGCGCCATGACAGAACACGCTGCCGAGCTTTCGCGTCCCGCTGCCCGTGGCGGGATGCGTCGGCGCGTCTCCGAAGATCGCGGCCTGCTCGTCGTCTACGGACTGACCTTCCTCGTGATTACGGTGCTGGTCGCCATCCCGATCCTCGCGCTGGTGTATGGCAGCCTGCGCACCAATGCGCCCGGATTGCCGGGCGAATGGACGCTGCGCAACTATGCCGGGCTCGCCTCGCCCGGCGTCGTCGGCGCGATGCTGACGACGCTTGCCATCGGCCTGTTTACCTCTGTGGCGTCGATCATCATCGGCGCCGCCATGGCGCTGGTGATCCACCGCACCGACTTCCGCCACGGCGCGCTGGTCACGCCGCTGATCGGCCTGACCTTCTATCTGCCGTCCTTCATCCTCGGCATGGCGTGGATCATCATCGGTGCGCCGGGCGGCATCTACAACACCATCGTCGACGACGTGCTGGGCATGCCGTGGCTGCGCGCCGATATCTACACGGCCGCCGGAATCGTCTTCGTCATGGTGCTCCACCAGGTGCCGTTCGTGTACCTGACCATGCGCGGCCCGGTGATCGGAATGGACCCGATCTACGAGGAGGCGGCCAGCGCCGCCGGCGCCAGGCCCGGCCAGGTGCTCACGCGGGTGACGCTGCCGCTGCTGGCCTATTCGCTGGCCTCCAGCTTTATCCTCACCTTCATCATGACGATCGAGCAGTTTGCCATTCCGGCGCTGCTCGGCATTCCCGGCCAGGTGACGATGCTGGCGACGCAGCTCTATCTGCTCGTCCGCTTCTCGCCGACCGACTACGGCCTCGCCGCCGCCATCGGCATCGCGCTGAGCCTTGTCACCGGCGCGGCCATCTGGGCACAGCGCAGCGTCACGCGTGCGGGCCGCCTCACCACCGTCACGGGCAAGGCCGGCCGGATCAAGCCGATCCCGCTCGGGCGTTGGCGGCTTGCCGCCAACCTGCTGTGCTTAGGTTACATCGTGCTCGGCCTCGTCCTGCCGATGGCGATCCTGCTCTACACCTCGGTGATCAAGTGGTTCACCGTGAACCCGCTCGAGGCGATCTACACGCTGCGAAACTACGTCTACATCTGGGAAAGCGCGTCGACGCTGAAGAGCTTCACCAACACGCTCATCGTGTCGGGCGTGGGCGCCGGGATCGGCGTCATGCTGGGCCTCGCCTGCAGCTATTTCACCCTGCGGCTGCGTCCGCCGGGCTCGCGCGCCCTCGACTTCGTCGTCAACCTGCCGTTCGGCGTCCCCGGCGTGGTGATGGGCCTCGGCCTGCTGTGGGCCTACGCGTATCTGCCGCTGCCGCTCTATGGCACGCTGACGCTGCTGATCGTCGCCTTCATCACCCGCTTTCTGCCCTACGCCACCGAGACGATCGGCGGCCAGATGGTGCAGATCGACCGCAGCCTCGAGGAGGCGGCCTGGGTCAATGGCGCCACCCGCACCATTGGCGTCAGGCGCATCATCCTGCCGCTGGTGATGCCCTCGGTGCAGGGCGCCTATTTCCTGCTGTTCATGGCCTTTTTCCGCGAGATATCCTCCGCGATCCTGATCTATTCCGCCAACACGGCGGTGATCTCGATTTCCATCTGGAGTTTTTTCGAGCAGGCCAACTGGGGCCTTGCGAGCGCGCTCGCGGTGGTTGCCACCCTCATCATCTTCGTCGCCATGGCGGTGATCGCCCGGCTCGCGCCGGTCGCCCGCCGCGGCTGACAGGACACACGCATGAGCATCAGCGTCGAAAATCTGGTCAAGCGCTACGGCACCGTCACGGTGGTGCACGGCATTTCGTTTTCGGTCGCCAAGGGCGAGTTCATGTCGCTGCTCGGCCCGTCGGGCTGCGGCAAGACCACGACGCTGCGCTGCATCGCCGGGCTGGAGGACGCCGATGGTGGCGTGATCCGCATTGCCGACAAGGTCGTGTCGGCGCCCGCGCAGGGCATTCTCGCCCCGGCCCATGAGCGCCGCATCGGCATGGTGTTCCAGTCCTACGCGATCTGGCCGCACATGTCGGTGGCCGCCAATGTCGGCTTCCCGCTGTCGATCCGGAAGGTTGCCGCCGACGAGGTCACCCGCCAGGTCGATGACGCGCTGGAGATCGTCGGCATGCGGCATCTGCGCGACCGCCAGCCCTCGCAGCTGTCGGGCGGCCAGCAGCAGCGGGTGGCGCTCGCCCGCGCCATCGTTGGCCGGCCGCAGGTGCTGCTGTTCGACGAGCCGCTCTCGAACCTCGACGCCAAGCTGCGCGAGGGCACCCGCCTGGAGATCCGTCGCCTGCAACGCGAACTCGACGTCGCCGCCGTCTACGTCACCCACGACCAGGAGGAAGCGCTGTCGATGTCCGACAATGTCATCGTCATGGACCATGGCCGCATTACCCAGGCGGGCACGCCCAAGCAGCTCTACCGCCGGCCTGCCAACCGCTTCGTTGCCGACTTTGTCGGCCGCGCCAGTTTCCTCGACGTGGTTCCCGGACCGGGCGGGCAGGGCTGGCGGACGCCGGACGGCGCCGTCATCCGTCTCGACGATGCCGGCGCGCCGGCCGCCTCGCGCTACCAGGCGATGCTGCGGCCCGAGGCTGTCGCTGTCGTGCCCGGTCATGTCGGTCCGGACGTCGAGGGGGTCGACAACACGCTCCACGGGACTGTCGCGGGCAGCCAGTATCTGGGTGCCCATACCGAGTACCAGGTGGCGGCCGGCGGTACCGTCGTGAAGGTCTATGCGGTCGCCGATTTCGAGCCCGGCGCACCCGTGACCCTGCGCTTTCCCGCGTCGCTCTGCCGTCTCGTGGCCCTGCCCGACGAGGCCGCCGGATGACCCGCACCGCCCTTGTCGCCGCTCCGCAGCTGCGCGACCTGGTCGCCGCGCTGTTCGTCGCCCAGGGCGTCGCGCCCGGTGACGCCGCGACCGTGGCGCATTGCCTGGTCGAGGCCGACCTGCGCGGCGTCGCCTCGCACGGGGTCGGCCGGGTCCCGGTCTATCTGAAGCGGCTGCGCAGCGGACTGGTGGCGGCCCGCCCGGTGATCGTCGTCGAGGATGTCACGCCGGTCGCGGCGCGCATCGACGGCGGCAACGGCCTCGGCTTCCTGGTGGCGCGCCGCGCCACCGCGGAGGCCGTCGCGCGGGCCAGGACCTACGGCATCGGCATCGCCCTGGCGCGCCGGAGCAACCATTTCGGCATGGCCGCAAGCTATCTGCGCCAGGCGGTGGAGGCCGGCTGCGCCGCCTTCGTGTTCACCAACGCGTCGCCGGCCATGCCGATCTGGGGCGGGAAGGTGCCGTTCCTGGGGACGAGTCCGTTCGCCTTCGGCGCGCCGGGCGGGGAGGGCACGCCGCATTTGCTGCTCGACATGGCGACCTCGGTGGTGGCGCGCGGCAAGATCCGCCGCGCCATGGTGGCGGGCGAGCCCATTCCGCTCGGCTGGGCGCTCGATGGCGACGGCCAGCCGACCACTGATGCGGCCGCTGCCTATGACGGGCTGATCCTGCCGCTCGGCGGCCCCAAGGGCTCCGGCCTGTCGCTGATGATGGAGGTTCTGGCCGGGGTTCTCGCCGGCTCCGCCTTCGGCGGCAAGGTGGGCAACCAGTACCTGGACGACGAGCGGCCGCAGGATGTTGGCCACATGGTGATCGCGCTGCGGCCGGATCTGGCCGTCACCGCCGATGACTATCGTCGCCGCATGGCCGCGCTGGTGGCCCGCGCCAAAGCCTGTCCGACAGCGGAGGCGGGCGGCGAGATCCTGATGCCGGGCGAACCGGAGGCCCGGCTCGAAGCGCAGCGGCTGCGCGACGGTGTCCCAATCTCCGCCGAGGATGCCGCCGGCCTGTGCGCCGAGGCGCGGCGGGCCGGGGTTGCGCTGCCGGCCGCACTGGCGGGCGTCGCGTGATGGGGTGCGCCCCGAAGGAGAGATCGCGATGATCAGGATTGCCGTTCTGGATGACTACCAGGGCGTCGCCCGCACCTTTGGCGACTGGTCCTTGCTCGGTCCCGACGCGCAGGTCGAGGTGTTCCGCAAGCCTTTGGCCACCGAGGACGAGGCCGCCGCCGCGCTGGCCGGCTTCGATGTGGTCTGCCTGATGCGCGAGCGCCTTGCCGTTCCCGCCTCGCTGCTGGACCGGCTGCCGAAGCTGCGGCTGCTGCTGGTGACCGGCGCACGGGTTCGGGTCATCGATCTCGAGGCTGCCGTCGCCCGCGGCATCACGGTCTGCCACACCAGCGCCGGCGAATCCCAGTTCGCCACCCCGGAACTTGCCTGGGCGCTTCTGTTGGCCGCCGCCCGCCACCTGCCGCAGGAGCACCAGCGCATGCGCGAGGGCGGCTGGCAGGAGACCGTGGGAACGACGCTCGGCGGCAAGACCCTGGGTCTCATCGGCCTCGGCAAGCTCGGCGCCCGCATGGTGCCCATTGCCCGCGCCTTCGGCATGGATGTCATCGCCTGGAGCCAGAACCTCACCGACGAGCGCGCCGCCGAAGTCGGCGTGCCGCGTGTCGACAAGGATGAGCTGTTCAGGACCGCCGACGCGGTCTCGATCCACATGCAGCTCAGCCCACGGTCGACCGGCCTTGTCGCCGCGGCCGAGATCGCGCTGATGAAACCCGGCGCCATCCTGGTCAACACATCGCGCGGCCCGATCATCGACGAGGCTGCGCTCGTCGCCGCCCTGCAGGCGGGCCGCATCCGCGCGGGCCTCGATGTCTACGACGTCGAGCCGCTCCCTGCCGGCCACCCGCTGCGCGCGGCCTCCAACCTGGTGATGACGCCGCATCTCGGCTTCGTTACCGAGGGGGCCTACCGGGAGTGGTATCCCGACCTCATCGCGGGCATCCGGGCCTGGCGCGACGGCAAACCCGTTCGCGTCATGGCCGCGCCGGCCGCCTGACCCACCCGCATCCGCCAGCCGAGGAGCGCCGCATGGCCCGGACCCCCGTCATCAAGACCGCCGACCTCGTCGACACCCACGAGGCGCAGGTGCGCTTCTGCCACGCGCCGCTGCGCCTGTACGGCATGCGGCGGGCCTTCCACGGCACGATCCGCACGATCCGGACCTTCGAGGACAATGTGCTGATCAAGGCGACGCTCGGCGAGCCCGGCGCCGGGCGGGTGCTGGTCGTCGATGCCGGCGGCTCGACCCGGCTCGCGGTGGTGGGCGACATGCTGGCGGAGATCGGCCGCGCCAGCGGCTGGGCCGGCCTCGTGCTGTATGGCGCGATCCGCGACGTGGCCGAGATCAACGCCATGGCGTTCGGCGTCTATGCGCTCGGGAGCTCGCCGAAGAAGAGCGCCAAGGCCGGCACCGGCAGCGTCGACGTGCCGGTCAATTTCGGTGGGATCGACTTCACGCCGGGGGCTTACCTCTATGCCGACGAGGACGGCATCCTCGTCGCGCCGCACGCCCTCCATGACGCCTGAGGCAGCGCCTTCTCAGCGCGCCCGCAGCGCGCCTGCGAGGTCACGCACCGTGCGGTTCTCGATGTCGAGGACCATGTCGCGGATCGCCTCGGCCTGCGCCGCACCGACCGCCAGCGAGGCGGACCCGGCGAACTTGGCGCTGACCTGGTCGAGGGTGAGCGCCCTGTCGCCGGCACCGCTGTTCACCCGCACATGGCGAAACAGCTCGCGCCCGTCGCGCAGCACCACCCGGACGCCGCCTGAGAAATAGGTCGGGAACGCCGAATTGCTGTCGATCGTGCAGCTCACCCGCAGCGCCAGGTCACGCACCGCCGGGTCGCGCAGGGCGCCGTCCTGCAGCTCAGGCAGGCCGAAGCGCCGCTTCAAGAGACAGGTCGCCACGACGAACTGGGCGCTGAACTTGGCCTCGTAGTCGGTCGTCGGCCGCTCCTTGGCGGCCGCCGGCTCGGCGACGATCGGCATGGTGTCGTGCGGCAGGAAGGCCTCGACGCTGGCAATGTCCGCGCCGTCGATCAGCCCGCCGAGCTCGATCGCCGCATCGGCGCAGCCATGGATAAAGTGGCAGACCGGGTAAGGCTTCAGCGCGGTGTCGGCGAAGTGCCAGCGCGAGCCGAGCTCGGCCGACATGCCGTCGACGTCGACCGTGCCGGCAAGCGTCTGGAGATGGGTGTGGAACAGCCCGAACTTGCCCTCATAGGGGCGGGTCGGGCCGACAAACCCGGCCTGCGCCAGCCGCGCCGCGGTGATGCCCGCCACAGCCGCCCAGCCCGGATGGAAGCGCTTGGTCCAGGCGCCTTCTTCGAGGAACACCTGGACGCCGGACGCCGTCGAGGCTGCGATGCCCTGCGCCGCCACCAGCGCCGCCGCATCGAGCCCCAGCAGCTTGCCGGCAATCACCGCCGAGGCGAAATGCGCCACGATCGCGGTGGCGTGGAAGCCGGTGTGGTGAAACCCGCCCTTCACCGCCGCGCCGATGCGCACCGCCGTCTCCATGCCGGCCATGTAGGCGGCCATGAAGCTGCGTCCGTCGACGTCGAGTGCCTCGCCCAGCGACAGCGCGCAGGGCAGGCACGCCGCCGTCGGATGCACGATGCTGCCGAGATGCGTGTCGTCGAAGTCGAGGCCGTGGATGAGAATGCCGTTGGCCAGCGCCGCGTCGCGCACCGGCAGCCGCTCGTGCCGGCCGACGACGCTGCAGCTGCCGCCCGGCTCGGCCATGGCGGAAATGCCGGCGAGTGCCCGATCGGCATACGGATAGGCGTTCGACGCGAGGCCGACCCCGAGCGCGTCAAGGATCGACAGCCGTCCGCGCAGCCGCGCGGCTTCCGGCACGTCCTCGCAGCGCAACGTCGCAGCCATCGCGGCAAGGGCCGCGGCAGGGGCCACCACTGGCTGCGGCACGGTCATGGGAAGGACTGACGCCATCGCGCTCTCCTCGCACGGGGCCGTCTGCGCGGCCTGCGGGAATGACGGCAGCGCCACCCAAAACTGTCAACAATTTACTCCCGGGCCGCCGCCGTGCATAGCTGGTCTGCGCCATCTTGCCGGCTGGAGGCCGAATCGCGTGAACGATGCTCTCAAGCGCCCGATCCGGGCCCAGTCGCTGGTCGATGTCGTCACCGAGCGTCTCGAGGCCGCCATCGTCAATGGCGAACTCGCCCCCGGCAGCCGGCTGAGCGAGCAGGGGCTGGCTTTGTCGCTGGGCGTCAGCCGCGGCCCGCTGCGCGAGGCGATCCGCCGGCTGGAGGGCCGCAAGCTGGTCCAGCGCACCACCAATATCGGGGTGCATGTCACCCAGCTGACCGGCAATGACCTGTCGGATCTCCTGGTGGTGCGTGAGGCTCTGGAGGGCATGGCCTGCGGACTTGCAGCCTCGGCCATGACGGATGCCGATCTGGACGACCTCGACCGGCTTCTCGGGGAACACGGCGATCAGGAGAGCGTGCGCGACGGCACCGGCTATTACCAGCAGTCGCCGGATTTCGACTTTCACTTCCGCATCGTCTCGGCCAGCCGCAACGAGCGGCTGATCCAGATGCTGTGCCACGACCTCTATGACCTGCTGCGCGTCTATCGCTACAAGTCGAGCCGCTTTTCCGGCCGTGCCACGGCAGCCTTCGAGGAGCATTTGCGCATTGCCGCAGCCCTGCGGGCGCGCGATCCCGCCGCCGCCGAGGCGGCGATGCGGGCGCATATTCGCAACGCCCGGACGCATATTCTCGCCCAGATCGCCGCGGACACCACTCCCGTCTGAAGAGTCCTCGGGCGGCGTTGCGACGGTCCGCCGACGCTTGCATTTCGCTGTATACAAAGGTACGCCTGCGAATGCAGTGAGTGACCGAGCAGTCCGAACGGGCTGTGCGCCGGCAGAACGGGAGACTGACATGGCCGAGACGTTCGACGTGATCGTCGTGGGGGCGGGCAATGCGGCGCTTGCAGCGTCGGTATCGGCCAAGGAGAACGGCGCGGAGCGCGTCCTCGTGCTGGAGAAGGCACCCCGTGAGATGCGCGGCGGCAACACCCACTGGAGCGGCGGCGTCCTTCGCTTCGCCTTTGACGATCCGCACGAGATCGGGCCGCTGGTGCCCGGCGTCGAGGAGGAGTTCGAGAACTTCTACGATGGCATCCAGCCCTACACGAAGGAGGACTATCACGGCGACCTGATGCGGGTGACCAGCGGCCGCACCGATCCGGTCCTGTCGCGGGTCCTTGTCGACAATTCGCAGGACACCGTGAAGTGGATGAACAAGGTCGGGCGCATCAAGATGGAGCCCGCCGTCACCCTCTCGGCGGTCCGCAAGGGCAACATGATGGTGTGGGCGCGCGGCCTCGTGGTCCGCGCCGCGCATGAGGGCGTCGGCCTGTCGCGCAGCTGGTTCTCCACCGCCGAGCAGATGGGGGTCGACATCCGCTACGGCAGCGCCGTGACCGAGCTGATCGTCGGCGAGGACGGTCGCATCGCCGGCGTCAAGGTCCGCGACGACGACGGCATGAAGACCTTTTACGCCCGCTCGGTGGTGCTGGGTGCCGGCGGGTTCGAGGCCAACGTCCAGATGCGCACCCAGCACATCGGCCCGCTCGTCGGCGCCGCAAAGGTGCGCGGCACGCCGCACAACCAGGGCGACGGGCTGCGCATGGCGATGGCCATCGGCGCCATGCCGTGGGGCCAGTGGAGCGGCTGCCACGCCACGCCGATCAGTGCCGACTGGGGCGACTTCGCGCCGCGCGAGATGACCGACCGGTCCAACCGCCTGAGCTACGTCTATGGCCTGATGCTGAACCGCAAGGGCCGCCGCTTCGTCGACGAGGGCGAGGACGGGGCGCTGTTCACATATGCCAAGTTCGGCCGCGCCATCCTCGCCGAGCCTGGCGCCAAGGCCTGGCAGATCTTCGACCAGAAGGTCGTCCACCTTCTGGAGCCGCGTTACCAGACCAGCGCGCCGATCACCGCCGATACCATCGAGGGGCTGATCGAGCAACTCGACATCGAGGACAAGGCGGAGGCTCTGCGCACCGTCAAGGCCTACAACGCCGCGGCGAATGACGCGGACGAACGCTATGATCCCACCCGCAAGGACGGCCTCGCCACCACGGGCGGCCTGACGCCACCCAAGACCAACTGGGCCGTGAAGATCGACAAGGCGCCCTACTACGCCTACAGCGCCACCGGCGGCATCACCTTCACGTTCGGTGGCCTGAAGGTGAACGAGCACGCCCAGGTGATCGGCACCGACTGGCGACCCATCAAGGGGCTCTACTGCTGCGGCGAGATGGTCGGCGGCCTGTTTTACGACAATTATCCGGCCGGCACGGGCCTCGTCTCGGGTGCCACCTTCGGCCGCATCGCCGGTCGCAACGCAGCCGCCCGGTGAGCGCCGCCATGCCGGACACGAACGCGCCCATCCTTGCCCGCCTCGCTGAGAAGATCGCGGCCTTCGGTCCCGCCGATGTGACCAAAGCGGCGTTGCGCACCGCCCGGACCTGCATCCTCGACACGGTCGGCGTGACGCTCGCCGGCCTGCCCGAGCCCTGCACCCGCATCCTGCTGGCGACCCCGGGCGTCGCCACGGCGCCGGGTCCCTGCCTGGTGCTGGGCACCGCCACCCGCACCAGCGCGCTGGACGCGACACTCGTCAACGGCACAGCCTCCCACGCCCTTGATTTCGACGATTTCTCCGGCGCCATGGGCGGCCACCAGTCCGTGCCGCTCGTACCGCTCCTGCTCGCCCTGGCCGACGAGCGCGGCGCCACCGGTCAGGCGCTGGTCGCGGCCTATGTGGTCGGCGTCGAAACCGAGATCCGCCTCGCCCGCGCCGTGAATTTCCACCACTACGACAAGGGCTGGCACCCCACCGCGACGCTGGGTGTGTTCGGCGCCGCCGCCGCGGCCTGCCACCTGATGCAGTTGGGACCAGCCCGCACGGCGACGGCGCTTGCCATTGCGGCCTCGCTGGCCTCCGGCCTCAAGGCCAATTTCGGCACCATGGTGAAGCCGCTCCATGTTGGCCAGTGCGGCCGCAACGGCCTGCTGGCGGCCCTGCTGGCTGAAGGGGGCTATGACGCCTCCGCGGTGGCGATGGAGCACCCGCAGGGCTTCCTCGACGTGTTCAACGGGCCCGGCACCTATGCGGTCGAGCGGCTGTTCGATCACTGGGCGGAGCCGCTGGAGATCGCCGCCACCGACATCGGCCTCAAGCAGTACCCGTGCTGCGGCAGCACGCATTCGGCGATCTTCCTGATGACGCAACTGCGCCGCGAGCACGGCCTGACACCCGACACGGTCGAGTCCATCACCCTGCTTCCGCATGGCCGCCGGCTGCGTCACACCGACAAACCCAGGCCGCAGACCTCGCTCGAGGCCAAGTTCAGCGTCCAGTACGTCTGTGCTCGCGCCCTGAAGGACGGGGCCGTGCGGCTGAAGGATTTCGAGGGTGATGCCCATTTCGATCCGGTGGTGCAACGCCTGCTGGACATCACTGAAGCCCGGCCGCATCCGGACATGGCCAACGACGCGGTCGAGCAATGGGGTGCCGAGGTCATCGTCACGCTGAAGGATGGCCGCACGGTCTCAAAGCGCATCGAGAACCTCGTTGGCCGCGGTGGCGCCTACCCGATGAGCGCTGACGAGCTTTGGGAAAAATTCGCCGATTGCGCTGCTCGGTCGCTGCCGCGCGAGCAGATCGCCCCGCTGTTCGAACGGCTCGAGACGCTGGAGACCGTCGCCGACATCCGCCAGGTCACGCGCATGGCCGAGGTCAGCGCGCTGCACCGGGCGCCGCCCCGCCGCGTCGTTCTCGCACCAGCAGGGACCGAGGAAGCGCCGGAAACTACGTGGGTTCCCTGAGGAAACTCAGCGCATAAACCCTGATTCTCGACCGCCGATGCACGGACTTTTCACGGCTCCGTGTCATGCTCTCCAGCCTGATCGACAGCACGCGCACCCTGGCTGCCGCGATGACTGTCGATGCCGCGATGACTGTCGATGATCTCCTGGAGGAAGGCATGCCGGACGGACGGGCGAACATCCATGGTGGCCGGCGGCTGAAACTGCTGGTTGTCGACGACAACGAACTGACGCTTGGCGTCGTCGGCATGATCCTGCGCCGCATCGATTTCGTCGAACCCTACTTCGCCGATAACGCGGCCGCGGCCCTGCACATGCTGGGCAACACAAAGCCCGATCTTGTGGTCGTGGACTATCTGATGCCCGGGCTCGACGGACTCGAGTTCATTGCGCAGATCCGCCGGCTCCGGGCGCATGCCGCCGTCGAGATCGTCATGCTGTCGGGGGTCGTCAGCGACCAGCTCCGCCTTGCGGCACTGGCGGCCGGGGCCGATGCCGTCATCGCCAAACCGATCGATATCGCCGCCTTCAAGGCGGTGCTCGAAAAGTCCTATGCCGCCCTGAAGGACCGCAGCACCGACTGATTCGCCGGGACTGGACGCGGGCGACCGCCGGAGACACGATCGCTTCCACGGCCACCGGGACCAGCGCCATGACCCATATCCAGCAGCCCCTCACCCTGGATTTTCTCAGCTGGCTGGCCCGCGGGCCACGCCCCTATGCCGAGGCCATGGACGCCTGGCGGACATCCTGCCCGCGCCTGACCGTCTGGGAGGACGCGCTGGATGCCGGCCTCGTCGAGCGGCGCAAGGACGCTGGCGGCCCGGTGATCGCCCTCACCGCAGCCGGAGCCGCCCTCATCGCCGGCGATCCGCTGCGGCGCGCGTCCTGAAAGAAGGGACCGGCCCGGTTCCGGCGTAAGCGGGCCGCCCGCGCCACGGTGGTGAGCCGACCCTGCCCGATCCTCCGGGGTGATGGGCTTCGCTTCGCGGAGCCGGCGCCCTAGTGTGTCGGGGCTGGTCGACGCGCCCCCGCCGCCGATCGCCCCGAGACGTCGCCGATGACCGTTGATGTGCCGTTTGACAACTCCTACGCACGCCTCCCCGAGGGCTTCTTCGCCCGCGTGCAACCGGCGGTGGCGCCTGCGCCGCGTCTGCTGCTGCTCAACCGTCCGCTCGCGGCCGAGCTCGGACTGGATCCGGTCGCGCTGGAGGGACCTGACGGCGTCGCGATGCTGTCGGGCGTCCGCCCTCCCGAGGGCGCCGAGCCCAACGCCATGGCGTATGCCGGCCACCAGTTCGGCAGCTTCGTGCCCCAGCTCGGCGATGGCCGCGCCATCCTGCTCGGCGAGGTGGTCGACCGGCACGGCCGGCGACGCGACATCCAGCTCAAGGGGGCCGGCCGCACGCCGTTCTCGCGCGGCGGCGACGGTCGCGCCGCCCTTGGGCCGGTGCTGCGCGAATATCTGGTCAGCGAGGCCATGGCGGCGCTCGGCATTCCGACGACCCGCGCCCTTGCGGCGGTCGCGACCGGCGCCCCGGTGCTGCGCGAGGCGATCCTGCCCGGTGCGATCCTCACCCGCGTCGCCGCCAGCCATCTCCGTGTCGGCACCTTCCAGTTCTTCGCCGCCCGCGGCGATGGCGAGGCGCTGGCGCAGCTGACCCGCTACGCGATCGTGAGGCACGATCCCGCCGCCGCCGACGCGCCGGTGCCGCCGCGTGCCTTTCTCGAGGCGTGGTGGCGCGCCAGGCCGCGCTGGTCGCCCGCTGGCTGCTCGTCGGATTCGTCCACGGCGTCATGAACACCGACAACTGCTCGATCTCCGGCGAGACCATCGACTACGGCCCCTGCGCGTTCATTGATGCCTATGACCCCGCCGCCGTGTTCAGCTCCATCGACCAGTTCGGCCGCTACGCCTATGCCAGCCAGCCCGGGATCGTGCAGTGGAACCTGGCGCGCCTTGCCGAATGCCTGCTGCCGCTGATGGGCGCCGACGAGACCGAGACGCTCGCCTTCGCCCAGGACGCCATCGGCTCCGGCTTCGCCGCGCGCTTTGCGCAAGCCTACGAGGACGGGCTGCGTCGCAAGCTCGGCCTCGCGACGGCCCTCGAGGGTGACAAGGCCCTGGCCAGCGCTCTGCTCGACCGCATGGCCGAGAACCGCGCCGATTTCACCCTGGTGTTCCGCCGCCTCTGCGCGGCTGCGGACGATCCCGCCGCCGACGGGCCCGTGCGCGACCTGTTCGTCGATCCGACGGCGTTCGACTCCTGGGCGGTCGACTGGCGGTCCCGCCTTGCGGTGGAGGGCGGCGAGCCGGGTGCCCGCGCGGCCGCCATGCGCGCCCACAACCCCGCCGTCATTCCGCGCAACCATCGCGTCGAGGCGGCGCTGGCGGCCGCCGTGGAGCGCGACGACCTCGGGCCGCTGCAGGCGCTGGCCGCGGCGCTGGCCGATCCCTATGCCGACCGGGCTACCGACGATCCCGACGCAGCACCGCCGCCGACCGCCGCTGTGCCGTACCGGACATTCTGCGGCACCTGAGTTCAGCCCTCGATCAGGCTCACATGCGCCGCCACGACGCGCCAACCTTCCGGCATCCGCACCCAGGTCTGGCTTTGGCGGCCGATCCTGCCGGGCGTGGACTCGCGTCGGAACAGCGTGTTCGCCGTGGCCATGTCGTGCCCATAGGTGGTGATCACCGTCTGCGCCAGCGTCCGCGCCAGCCCGGCCGGCGAGCGGGCGGAGCGGAAGGCGGCGATGGCCGCATGACCGTAAAGGTTCTCCCCTGCGCCGTATCGGAGAGTGCGCGGATCGACCCAGAACACCGCATCGAGCGTGGCGACATCGTTGTTGACGAGCGCCTGCTCGTAGCGGGCAAAGGCGGCCGTGACTTCGGCGTGGGTCTGCGGATCGTCCACCAGCATGCTGTCCTCCTCGGTGGCGGCCCTGCACGGCCGCGCTGCCGGCCAAGCAAGCCGCGCGCCGGCTTGCAGCGCCAGATCTTGCAGCTCCGGAATTTGCAGCTCCGGAATTTGCAGCTCTGGATTTCGCCGGTCCGGATCTTGCCTCGCTTGGCCAGGAGGACACCACCGTGACGGAGACGCTAGGACAGGCCCGCTGGGAAGGGCGCCACGCCGGCAAGGACGCCTTACGCGGCCGGATCTGGAGCCTGCTGGAGGCCAGCGGAGTCGCGGTCGGGCCGGCCTGGAGCCGGATCCCGAACGTGGTCGGCGCCGATGCCGCGGCCCACTACCTGTCGACGCTGCCCGTCTGGCAGGCAGCCCGGGTGGTGAAGTGCAATCCCGATCCGCCGCAGATCCCGGTGCGCCTGCGCGCCCTCTACGCCGGCAAGGTTGTGCTGACTCCCGTCCCAGAGCTGACCGAGGGGTTTCCGTTTGTCCGGCTCGTGCCGGAGGATCTCGTCCGGCGCGGCATCAGCTTCGAGTTGGCCGCAACGTCGCAGGGGGCGGTGGCGCATGGCCAACCGGTCGGTTTCGAGGCCATGGAGCCCATCGACATCGCCGTGGTCGGCTGTGTCGCCGTGACCCGGGCCGGCGGGCGCACCGGCAAGGGCGGCGGCTTCGCCGATCTCGAACTCGGCATCTTCCGCGCCCTCGGTCTCGTCACGGCGACGACGCCGGTCGTCACCACGGTGCATGACCTGCAGGTGGTCGAGGACGCGGCCATCGCCATGCTGGGCCACGACTCGCCCCTCGACGTCATCACCACGCCGACCGGCGTGATCGAAACGCGCACGGCCTATCCGCGCCCGACCGGGGTCGACTGGGACGCCGTGCAGCCGGACCAGTTCGCCGGCATTCCGTTTCTCGCCGACCTCGCCGCACGGATCCGCGCCCGAGGCTGAGGCTCAGGGCGCAACCGGCGCGTGGCAGACGCCTTGCGCCTCCAGCAAGGCAGCGACCCGCAGGGCGAGATCCTCGCGCCAGGGCGGCGCAATCACCTGAACGCCGATCGGCAGGGCGATGCCGTCGGTCCAGACCGGAACCGCCACCACCGGCAGGCCGATGCACGAAATCGGCTGGGTGTAGATCCCGAGATTGGGCCGCACCGGCATCTCGACACCGCCCAGCACCATCGTCTTCTGGCCGATCCGCGGCGCCCGGCACGGCGTGGCCGGTGCCAGCAGCAGGTCGACGTCGGCGAACATGTCCAGCATCCGGGCATGGAACTGGCGCCGCAGCTTCTGCGCCCTGGTCACCCAGGCCGCCGGGATCATCGCACCGGCGATCAGGCGGTCGCGGACATCCGGGTCGAAATCGCCCGGTCGCGTACGGATGCGGTCGAGATGCAGCGCCGCCCCCTCGCTGGCGGTGATGAGAAACGCCGCCGCCCGCGCCTCGGCGGCGCCGGGGACGTCGATCGTGCGTCTCACCCCCAGCGCCGCGGCGACCGTGGCCACCGCCGCATGCGCCTCCGGCATCCCGCCCTGGGTGAAGTAGCCCCCCGCAACTGCAATGCGCAGGCCGCCGATGCCGTCGCCCAGACCCGGCAGTGCCGGCGCAATGCCCGGCGGCGTGCACGCCGCATCGCGCGGGTCGTCGCCCTGCATCGCGTCATGGGCCAACGCCAGATCGGCAACCGAGCGGGCAAACGGGCCGAGATGATCGAGGCTCGCCACGAACGGAAAGCTGCCGCCCCGGCCCAGCCGTCCATAGGTCGGCTTCAGCCCGAACAGGCCGCACAGCGAGGACGGCACCCGGATTGACCCGTTGGTGTCGGAGCCGAGCGCCAGCGGAACCATGCCGGCCGCCACTGCCGTGCCGGATCCGCCCGACGATCCGCCCGACATGTGGTCGGGCGCATGCGGATTGCGGGACGGGCCGTCGTGGACGTTCTCGCCGGTGAAGTCATAGGCGTACTCGCCCATGTTGAGCGCACCCACCAGCACCGCGCCTGCGGCGGCGAGCCGGGTCACCAGCGTCGCGTCCTGGATCGCCGGCGGAGCCTCGCGGTGGATGCGCGAGCCGGCCACGGTCGTCACGCCGGCAATGTCGAACAGGTTCTTCACCGCATAGGGCACGCCTGCGAGCGGCCCCGGATCGGTCCCGGCCGCGACGGCGGCATCGACGGCCGCCGCTTCGCCGCGGGCCCGCGCGCGGGTCACGGTCGTGAAGGCATTGAGGCTCGGATTGAGCGCGTCGATGCGCGCCAGATGGGCCTCAAGCACAGCAGCCGCCGTGATCTCGCCGCGCCGAACCGCGGCGGCGATCCGGGCTGCAGTTGCGGTTCCAACCGCGGCCGGCGTCATGGCCGGAACACCGGGGCCGGCTCCTCGCGCTCGTCGATCTCGGCCTCCAGCACGACAGCCGCGAGCCGCATGATGGTGGCGAGGTTCTGGACAACGCCGGGCCTGAACTCCGGCGCCACGGCGATGCCGAGTAGGGGCGCCATGGCGTCGATCACCGCCTCGAAATCGGATCCCGGGATCTTGCTCACGCGACAGTCTCCTGCAACGCGGCAAACGGCGCTGTCCAGCCGACAATGGCGCCCTGCGCCCGGATCATCGCCAGCGTGGCCGCCTTGAACTCGGGAAAATAGCTTTCCGTGGCGTCTTCAATGAGCAGGCATTCGTAGCCGCGGTCATTGGCCTCCCGCATGGTCGTCTGCACGCAGACCTCCGTGGTGACGCCGGCGAACACCAGATGGGTGACGCCGGCCTGTGTCAGGATCTTGCCGAGATCCGTGGCGTAGAACGCGCCCTTGCCAGGCTTGTCGATCACCGTCTCGCCCGGCAGCGGCGCCAGCGCGTCGATGATGGCGTTGCCGGGCTCGCCGCGCACCAGCAGCCTGCCCATCGGGCCCTGATCGCCAATCCGCTGCGGCGCGTCGCCCCGGCTGCGCTTGGCGGGTGGGCAGTCGGACAGGTCGGGAAGATGCGACTCGCGCGTGTGGATGACGGGCCAGCCCTTGGCCCGGAACAGGCCTATCAGTGCTGCCGTCGTCGGCACGATCGCGGCGAGCCGTGACACGTCGTTGCCCAGCGCCTCGCCGAAGCCGCCGGGCTCGATGAAGTCGCGCTGCATGTCGATGACCACCAGCGCCGTGCGTCCAGGCGCGAGCGGGTAGGGGTAGGGTGAGGCCGGGACCTGAAGGATCGAAGCCAACTTAGTCACCCGTCATCTCAATGCCCCGCCATGGCGTGACCGATCGTCGTCCGGTCAGTCTCGGTGGTTTGGGCCACGTAGGTGATCGTGCCGCCCGACATCACCGCCACCCGGTCGGCGAGTTCGAGGATCTCGTCCAGATCCTCCGACACCAGCAGCACCGCGGCGCCGCGGTTGCGCTGCTCCATGATCTGCGCGCGGATTTCGGCGACCGAGGCGAAATCGAGCCCGAAGCACGGATTGGCGACGATCAGCACGTCGACGTCGCCGGACAGTTCGCGGGCCAGTACCGCCCGCTGCACATTGCCGCCCGACAGATTGGCGATGGGGGTGTCGGTGGAGGGTGTCTTGACGCGGTAACGGGCAATCAATTCACGGGCCTTCTCGCGCATTGGCCCGGGGCTCAGCCACCAGCCCAGCGAGGCGATGGGCGGCTGGTCGAAGGAGCGAAAGGCGATATTCTCCGCCACCGACATGGTCGGAACGGCGGCGTTGCGCAGCGGCTCCTCCGGCAGGCCGAACACCTTCAGGCGCGCCATCGCCTCGCGGGTCGGCTCGAACGGCTTGTCATGCACGAAGATGCGCCCGGTCGACGGCTCGCGCTGTCCGGCGATCACCTCCACGAGCTCGCTCTGGCCGTTGCCGGAGACGCCTGCGATGCCGACGATTTCGCCGGAATGCACCTTGAGGCTGACGGCCTCGACGGCCGGCAGTCCGTCATCGCCTGGCGCAAACAGGCCGGCGAGTTCCAGCACGACCGGCGTCTTGCCCGTCGGCCGCCGTTCGGCACTGGCCCGCACCGGCGTGTCGCCGATCATCATCCGCGCCATGGCGTCGGCGTCGAGCGCGGCTACGCTGCCCGAGCCGGCAAGCCGGCCGCGGCGCAGCACGGTGACGTCGTCGGCGAAGGCGGTGACCTCGCGAAACTTGTGGGTGATCATCAGCACGGTGATCTCGCCACGCTGGGTCATGCCGCGCACCAGGCCGAGCATCTCGTCCGCCTCGCCCGGCGTCAGCACGGAGGTTGGCTCGTCGAGGATCAGGAAGCGCTGGTCGAGGTAGAGCTGTTTGAGGATCTCGAGCTTCTGCTTTTCCCCCGCCGCGAGTTCGGACACTGGAACGTCGAGCGGCACCCGGAACGGCATCGTCTCCAGGAAGGCATCAAGGCGCCGGTGCTCCGCGCTCCAGTCGATCACCGACGGCACGTCGAGCCGGGAAATCACCAGATTCTCGGCCCCGGTCAGCGACGGCACCAGCGTGAAGTGCTGGTAGACCATGCCGATCCCGGCGGCGCGCGCCTCGCGCGGGTTGCGCACCTGGATCTCGCGCCCATCGACCAGCACCTGGCCCCGGTCGGGCTGGTAGAAGCCCATGATGCACTTCACCAGCGTCGACTTGCCCGCCCCGTTCTCGCCCAGCAGGGCATGGAACGACCCGGCCGGCACCTTGACCGAGACATCGTCCAGCGCCACCAGCGATCCGAAGACCTTGCCGATGCTGATGGTCTCCAGGCCAATGGCGCGCCATGTCGGTGCAGGCATCGCGGCCGCGCTCATGGCAATGCCTCCAGCAAGGTCGCGGAGGTCGCGACGGCGCCGAACACACCGCCCTGCATCGTCACCATCCGGATCGCCGCCGTGTGGTTGTCAGGGTCGGTGGCGCCGCAGCAGTCCTCCAGGATCAGGCACTCGTAGCCACGGTCATTGGCCTCGCGCGTGGTGGTGTGAACGCACACATCGGTTGTGATTCCGGTCAGCACCAGATTGGTGATGCCCTTCTGCCGCAGGATGAGATCGAGATCGGTGGCGCAGAACGAGCCCTTGCCGGGCTTGTCGATGACCGTTTCGCCGGGCAGCGGCGCCAGTTCGGGGATGATCTCCCAGCCCGGCTCGCCGCGCACCAGAATGCGCCCGCACGGGCCCGGATCGCCGATGCCCGCGCCGATCTGCTGAGACCGCCAGCGCTTGTTCGCCGGCAGGTCGGCGAGGTCCGGCCGGTGGCCCTCCCGCGTGTGGATGATGGTGTAGCCGCCCGCCCGCATGGCGGCCATAACCCGGCCGATTGGTTCGATCGGCGCGCGGGTGAGGCCGATGTCGTAGCCCATCGCATCCACATAGCCGCCGCGGCCGCAGAAATCGGTCTGCATGTCGATGACGACCAGCGCGGTGTTGTCCGGGCGCAGCGCCCCGTTCCACGGCCAAGCATAGGGGTGGGACGCGATCGTTGCCATCGGGGTCACCGGATCACGGCCAGCTCGCCCGGCGCATTGGCGAAGGAGCGTTTCGTCGACGAGGAGGCGATCATGATGAACAGCGTCACGATGTAGGGCGCCGCGTTGAAGAAGTAGTAGCCCTGCGTGACGCCTACCGATTGCAGGCTCGGGCCGATGGCGCCGGCCGCGCCGAACATCAGCGCTGCCCAGAAGCAGCGCACCGGATCCCAGCGTGCGAAGATCACCAGCGCCACCGCCATCAGGCCCTGTCCCGAGGACAGCCCCTCGTTCCACGACCCGGGATAGTAGAGCGACAGGAACGAGCCGCCGACGCCGGCCAGAAAGCCGCCGGCCGTCGTGGCAAGGAAGCGGACGAGGTCGACCTGGATGCCCATGGCACGCGCCGCGGCGGCGCTGTCGCCGGTGGTCCGCACCACCAGCCCGATCCGGGTGTTGCGGAACGCCCACGACATCGCCACCGCCAGCACGACGCCGACGAAGAACAGCGGGTTGACGTTGAGCGCCACCGCCAGCGCCGGGACGCCGGTCCAGTCGCCGAGCGGCACGGAGGGCAGCCGTGGCGCGGAGGGCTGGATGAAGGGCTTGCCGAAGAAGAATGCGAGCCCGAGGCCGAAGCTCATCAGCGCGATGCCGAGCGCCACGTCGTTGACCCGCGGCAGGCGGCAGACCGCTCCGTGAATCGCGCCCAGGAACGCGCCGGCGCAGCCGGCCGCCAGCACGCCGAGCCAGGGCGAGCCGCTCAGATACGAGATCGCGTAGGCGGTCATCGCCCCGAACACGAGGGTGCCCTCGAGGCCGAGATTGATCCGGCCGGACTTCTCGGTGAGACACTCGCCCAGCGACACGAACAGGAACGGGGTGGAGACGCGGATCGCGCCGCCCACCATCGCGAACAGCACGGTCAGGATGGCGGCGTCATGGCTCATCGGCCGGCTCCACGCGGACGGAAGATCGCGACGCGGCCGTAAAGCGTCTCACTGATCAGCAGCACGAGGAAGATCAGGCTCTGGAACACCAGGACACTCGCGTCTGGCAGGCCCATGCGCCGCTGGATGAGGCCGCCGGCCGCGGCGATGCCGCCGAACAGGATCGCCACCGGCACGATGGCCAACGGATTGTGCCGGGCAAGGAACGCCACCAGGATCCCTGTGAAGCCATAGCCGGCCACCAGCGACGCATTGGCCTTGCCGTGGATGGCCGCCACCTCGAAATAGCCGGCGAGCCCGGCGCAGGCGCCGGCGAGCGCGCAGCACGAGACGATCAGTGGCCCGACAGGTAGGCCCTGGGCCTGCGCCGCCCGGACATTCCCGCCAGTCACCCGCAGGGCAAAACCCCAGGTCGTGCGTTCGATGAGAACATAGAGCAGCACCGCCAGCAGGATGCCGGCTGCCAGTCCCCAGTGCACGTCCAGCCCCGGGAGGTTGCCGACCTTGTTGACCTCGCCGACAGCCCCCGTCGACGGCTTGTTGGCGGAGGACGGATCGCGCAGCGGCCCTTCCACCATGAAGTTCATGATCGCGATCGCGATATAGGACATCAGCAGGCTGGCGATGGTTTCATTGACGCCGCGGTAGTGGCGCAGCGCGCCGACGATGCCGATCCAGAGACCGCCGGCGAGCGCCGCCGCCAGTGCCATCAGCGGCATCACCAGCCAGGGCAGCGACGTGCCGGCGAAGGGCAGGGCGACCATGGCGGCGACGAGCCCGCCGAGAACCAGCGCACCCTCGCCGCCGATGATCACGAGACCAGCCCGGGCGGGCAGGGCGACGCAGAGCGCAGTGAGGATCAGCGGCGCGGAGCGCAGCAGCGTGTTCTGCCAGGAAAACGCCGTGCCGAACCCGCCCTGCCAGAGCAGCCAGAAGAACTGCCCAGGCGCCTTGCCCAGCGTCAGCAGGAACACGGAGAAGATCACGCAGGACATGCCGACGGCGAGCAGCGGGATGACGATGGCTTCGAGGCTGGTGAGCAGGCGATCCAGCCAGTCGCCGCCGGCCTGGTCCGCTGCCTGTGGCTGCACCGCGTCGGTCATGCCGCGGTGTTTCCCATCGGGTGGCGCCCGCTCATGGCGTCATGGTGTTCGCCCCGCTCCCGCCGATTCGGCATCGATACCCTCATCGCGCTCACCAGGGGGAAGCGGGCCCTTGGGGTCCGCTCCGCGGTCGCGTCACGCCGGCCGGAGCTGACGGGCCGTCTCAGGTGATCGAGCCGATCACGCCCTCGATCAGGAAGCTCGTCTGCTCAAGCACCGGGTCGTAATTGTCGATGGCGACGCCCGCGGCCACGACCTCCTTGCCCTTGTTGTCCTTCAGCGGGCCGACGACATAGGGCTTGTTGGCCTTCAGGTCGGCGGTCGCCGCGGCGGCCGCCTTGCGGGCCGCCTCGCCGGCACCGGCCCCGAATGGCGTGTTCTGGACGTAGTCCTTGTCGATGCCGCCGCGGACGAAGTTCGGCAGCTTCTCGCCCTTGGCGATCAGAGCGGCGAACTCCTTGTAGATCGTCTCCCACTTGTACTCGGCGCCGGTGATGAAGCCCTTGGGGGCCAGCGGCGCCTGCGAGGCATTGTGGCCGGCCGTGAAGGCGCCGCGCCGCTCGGCCGTCTCGATTACCACCTTCGGGCTGTCGACATGGCAGGTGATGACGTCGCAACCGGCATCCGCCAGCGCGTTGGTGGCCTCGGCCTCGCGCACGGGCAGCGACCAGTCGCCGGTGAAGATCACCTGCACGGTGGCGTTGGGGTTCGACTTGCGGACGCCGAGCGCGAACGAGTTGATGTTGAGCAGCACGGTCGGGATCGGCTTCGCGGCGATGAAGCCGAGCTTGCCGGTCTTCGACGTCAGGCCGGCGGCGATGCCGTTCACATAGTGTCCCTGGTTCAGATAGGCGAAGTAGGACCCGGCATTGCCGGGATGCTTGTCCTTGTTCCACATGCCGGCGGCGTGGCGGAACTCCACCTTCGGATACTTCTTCGCCATGTCGAGCATGTGCGGGTCGAAATAGCCGAACGACGTGGCGAAGATCAGGTTCGCGCCGTCGAGGTTGATCATCGACTCCATGGACTTCTGCACGGCGACGGTCTCGGGAACGTTCTCTTCCTCGACAACCTTGACGCCCGGCACGCTCTTGAGCGCCTTGGCGGCGACGGCATGGGCCTGGTTCCAGCCGAAATCGTCGCGCGGCCCCACATAGATGAGGCCCAGCACCGGAGCGGTCGCCGCGCTGGCGCGCATCGGCAGGCCGCCCACGGCCAGGCCAAGACCGCCCAAAGCGGTCGATTTCATGAATCCGCGACGATCGATCGGTCCAAACGACATGCCAGCGCTCCCATCATTCTTTGCCCGCCGCGCAGGCCGCGCTTTCCCGGTGACTGAGCAACCGGCGTGCCAAGCCGAGAATCCTCAGGGTGGGGGCCGGATCGGTTTGGTTGCCTTCGATTCAGGCGCTCTGCGCAACAGTGATTAAGGATGAGGCAGGATCGCAGGATGGATCCGGCGGCGGTGCTGGTCCGCCCATTGCATCGCCCCGACGGCAAAAGGGGGCCTCATGACCGTGATCGACATCGACCTCGCCGGACTGCGTGTCGCCTATGCCGCCGGTGCTTCGCCGGACGTCGTGGTGCGGCAGGTCTACGCGGCGATCGCCGCAGCCGATGATCCCGGTATCTTCATCACGCTGGTGCCCGAGGCCGAGGCCCTGGCCGCCGCCAACGCCCTGGCGGCGCAGGACAGGGGCGCGCTCCCGCTGTGGGGCGTGCCGTTCGCGGTGAAGGACAACATCGACGTCGCCGGCCTGCCGACAACCGCGGCGTGTCCGGGCTTTGCCTATCGGCCGGCCGACACGGCGCCCGCTGTAGCTCGCCTGCTCGCCGCCGGCGCGATCCTGATCGGCAAGACCAATCTCGACCAGTTCGCCACCGGGCTCGTCGGCGTGCGCACGCCCCATCCTGTTCCGCGCAACGCCTTCGATCCGGCCATCGTGCCCGGCGGCTCTTCGTCAGGCTCGGCGGTTGCGGTCGCCCGCGGCCTGGTCAGCTTTTCGCTCGGCACCGACACCGCCGGGTCCGGCCGCGTGCCGGCCGGGCTCAACAACATCGTCGGCCTGAAGCCGACGCTCGGTGCGGTCTCGACCCGCGGCGTCGTTCCGGCCTGCCGCAGCCTCGACTGCGTGTCGGTGTTCGCCCTGACGGTCGACGACGCCCATGCGGTTTACCGGGTGATGGCCGGCGACGACCCCGCCGATCCGTTCTCCCGGCCAGTGCCGGCCCCGCCGCCGGGGCCCCTGCCGCCCGGCCTGCGCATCGGCGTACCGCACGCGGCCGACCTCGAGTTCGGCGGCGATCCGCAGGCCGCAGCGGCCTTCGCGGCGGCGTGCGACGCGCTCGACGGGCTTGCCGCCCGCGTCGTCCAGGTCGATCTGGGACCGTTCCGGGCCGTCGCACGCCTGCTCTACGAGTCAGCCTTTGTGGCCGAGCGGCATTCTGCCTTCGGCGCCTTCGTCGATGCGATGCCCGATCTCGTTCATCCGGTCACGCGCGGCATCGTCGGCGGTGCGGCGCGCTTCACTGCGTCGGACGCCTTCCGGGCACGGGAGCGGCTGGTCGAGCTCGCCCGCGCGGCTGCACCGACCTGGGGTGGCATCGACATCCTCTTGGTGCCGACCTTGCCGAGGCCTGTCACCATCGCAGAGCTGCAGGACGATCCCATCGGCCCCAATGCGCTGCTGGGGACCTATACCAACTTCGTCAACCTGCTCGACCTGTGCGCCCTCGCCGTGCCGGGACCGTTTCGGGCCGATGGCTTTCCAGCGGGCATCACGCTGGTGGCCCCGCGCGGCATGGACGGGCTCCTGGCATCGCTCGGTGCTCGCCTGCACGCGACCGCGGCGGTGCCGCTTGGCGCCACCGGCCGGCCGTTGCCACCGCAGGAGGCCACCGGCGCGCCGGTCCTGGCGCTGCCCGGGGAGATCGAGCTGTGTGTCGTCGGTGCCCATTTGTCGGGCATGGCGCTCAACCGTGAGCTTACAGGCCTCGGCGCCCGCTTCTTGCGGGCGGTCCACACCCAGCCGCTCTATACGCTCCACGCTCTGCCGGGGGGACCGCCGTTCCGGCCTGGCCTGCTCCGGACGGGCGAGGGTGGGGCTGCGATTGCGACCGAAGTCTGGGCGCTCGACCCTGCTGCGTTCGGCCGCTTCGTCGCGGGCATCCCGGCGCCGTTGGGCATCGGCACAACGCAGCTGGCCGACGGCACGCGGCCGAAAGGGTTCATGGTCGAGCCCGCCGGACTGCCGGGTGCGCAGGACATCTCGCATTTCGGCGGCTGGCGCGCCTATATGGCTTCGCGCTGAGCGACCTCGGCGCCGGCGACAGGACCGGGGACGGGAGGATGGTGATGGACGAGCAGCGCGTGGAACCCACGGGTGAGCTGACGGTGCGGACCATTGCGATGCCAGCCGACACCAACGCCAATGGTGACATCTTCGGCGGCTGGGTGATGTCACAGATGGACGTGGCCGGTGGCATTGCAGCGGTCGAACGCTCGCGCGGCCGGGCCGTCACGGTGGCGGTCGATGCCATGAGCTTCATCCGCCCGGTACGGGTTGGCGATGTGCTGTGCGTCTATACAGAGATCGTGTCGGTGGGCCGCGCCTCGATGAAAATCCATATCGAGGCGTGGGCTCGCCGCTTCCGGGCAGAGCACCGGGAAAAGGTCACGGACGCGACCTTCACCTTCGTGGCGATCGACGACGATGGCAGGCCCAGGCCCGTTCCGGCGTAGGGCAAAACAACCGGCCAGTCCGACCGCCGCCGTCGCCGCTCAGGCGGACTTGGCAGCCGCCACGGTCGGCTTCGTCCGCCAGAGCTGGAAGCCGGCCGACGTGATGGAATCCTCGATGGCCCGGCGCGAGAACCGGTGCGGCGGCGCCTGTCGCGACTGCAACACGCCCGTCAGGCCCCACGGCGCATAGCGCGGCGGCAGCTTCGTGCCGCCCTCATCCCCGGCAAAGGCGTGCAGGTCCGGCTTGACTTGGGATGTAAACATGAAGAGGCGCATGCGGGTCTCCTGTCGCGGCGGCCGGCGTTCGCCGGTCGGAAAAGCAAAGAGGCCGCCCCGGGCGGGGCGGCCTCTCGGGTCTGTTCTGGCGCAGGCGCAGCCTGCACCGGGAAGCGCGATCAGGCGGCCTTCAGATTGCCGGCGGACTGCTTGCCCGTGCGACGGTCAGTCTCGATCTCGTAGGAGATCTTCTGACCCTCGACGAGGCCGCGCATGCCGGCGCGCTCGACAGCGGTGACGTGCACGAACACGTCCTTGCCGCCATTGTCAGGCTGGATGAAGCCGTAGCCCTTCTGATCGTTGAACCACTTCACGGTACCGGTATTCATTAGTGTAGCCTCTTCGCAGGTTTGCGCACGAAGACGCCGGCCCGCACGATACGGACACGTCGCCGGGTTGGTCGATGTTTGGAGAGAAAGTTGCAGCGCGCCTGTGCGAGGCGAAGCGGCCCGATCGTCTGGCCAAATCTCGATACTCCTTCTTTAATCGCAAACCGGTTTCTTGGCAAGACCAGTTTTTTCACGCCCGCGCGAGCAACCCGCAAAGGCTTTTCAGCGTTGATGAAATCTTGCCCGCGTAACTCCAAACATCAATGGCGGCGTTGCTCTGTTCAGCGCGGACTTGACGTTGCCTGATCGGTTGCGCCGGTGGTTGACGCGGCCGCGTCCGGCGGGCATTCGGAAAGACGGCACCGCGTTCGTCCCGATTCGGGTTCGGGCACGGGTGGGGAGCCCCGGCGGACACCCATGGCGCTCGAAGAGAAGCGACTGACGGAACTGACAGGCCCCGAACGCGCGGCAATCCTGCTGCTGGTGCTCGGCGAAAACTATGGTTCGCCGCTGTGGTCCGCCCTCGACGACGACGAGCTGCGCCGCGTGACCCTCGCCATGTCCAAGTTGGGCACGGTCTCTGCCAATGTCGTCGAGCAGGTGCTGGGCGAACTGGCGAACCAGTACAACCGTCTCTCCGTGGTCGGCGACTACGAGCGCACCCACGAATTGTTGGTCAAGCTGCTGCCGCGCGATCGCGTCGATCCCATCATGGAGGAGATCCGCGGTCCTGCGGGCCGCACGATCTGGCAGCGCCTATCCAATGTGCAGGACCATTTGCTGGCCAACTACCTGAAGACCGAACACCCGCAGACGGTCGCGCTGATCCTGTCACGGATCCGCGCCGAGCATTCCGCCAAGGTGCTGGCGATGCTGCCGGACGAGTTCGCGACCGACGTCATGCTGCGCGTCCTGCAACTGGATACCGTCTCCAAGGAGACACTCGACCAGGTCGAGGACAGCCTGCGCACGAATTTCATCGCCAACCTGTCCCAGACCTCGCGTCGCGACGCACACGACCTGTTGGCCGAAATCTTCAACTCGTTCGATCGGCAGAACGAGGCGAAGTTCATGGAATCGCTCGAGCGCATCGCCTACAAATCGGCCGAGAAGATCCGCTCCCTGATGTTCACCTTCGATGACATCACGCGGCTTGACGCCAATTCGGCCCAGGTTCTGATCCGCAACATCGACAAGACCGACCTCGCCAAGGCGCTGAAGGGCGCGTCCGAAATGACGCGGACCTTCTTCACCTCGAAGATGACGCAGCGCGCCGCGGCGGTGTTTTCCGACGAGATGAGCGGCCTGGGTCCCATCCGCCTCAAGGAGGTCGACGAGGCGCAGCAGAAGATCATCGGCGTCGCCAAGACGCTGGCGGAGAAGGGCGAAATCATCATTGCCAAGTCGGGCAATGAAGAGGATGTGGTCCTCGAATAGCGCTCTAGCGGCGGCCCCAAGCCGGGCGAGAAGCCGCCCGTGGCGCCCCGCAGCGGAAAATTAACATCGACTGGCTAGGCTTCCGGTTGTCTCTTTGCGGCGAGCCGGATCCGCATGTACCGCGTCGAATATCAGCGTCTGCGTTTCCTCGTCGTCGACGACAACACCTACATGCGCCGCATCGTCAAGACGTTGCTGCACGGCTTCGGGGCCCGCGAGGTGTTCGAGGCCGAGGATGGCGCATCCGCGCTGGACGCCTTTGCATCGCATTACCCCGACATCGTTTTCACCGATTGGGAAATGCCGCTCATCAACGGCATCGACATGACCAAGCTCATGCGCTGCTCCGACAACAGCGTGAACCCGTTCGTGCCGATCATCATGGTCACGGTGCATTCCGAGCGCCGCCGGGTGATCGAGGCGCGCGACGCCGGCGTCACCGAGTTTCTGGTCAAGCCGCTGTCGGCCCAGGCATTGCACCAGCGTGTCTTGAACGTGATTGCGCATCCGCGGTCGTTCATCCGAACCCAGACCTTCTTCGGGCCGGACCGTCGGCGCACGAAGGCGGTCGAGTACAATGGTCCCGAGCGGCGCAAGGGCGAGGGTGAGGGCGGGGAGATGATCGCCCCGCGCAAGCTGACCGCCGGCATCGTCAACTCCTGAGCACACATCATGGCGGCGCAGATGACGCGAATTGCTCCCCACGAAGATGTCCATGACGACCACGTCGTCGTGCACCCACCCACAACCCTGCGCGACAAGGGTCTGTCGCGCGCCGCAATGTCCCCTCTCGAACTGGCCGAATTCCTCGAACGGGGAGACAAGGCCCTCGACGCGCTGGCGCCAAGCTTCGGTGACTGGATCCTCGGCGAAACCTGGCGCCTCGCGGAGAGCTATGAGGTGTTTGAGGCCGGTCCGCGTGACGAGGCCGGGGCCAAGGCCCTGTTCATCGTCACCCATGATTTCCGCGGGCTGGCGAAGCAGTTCGGATATCCGCTTGCCGCAAAGCTCAGCGAAGCGCTGGGCGAGGTGCTGCAGAGTCCCCTGGCCAATGTGGTTCCGGCCGTGATCCTGCGCAGCCATGTGGAAGCAATCTGCGCCATCGTGCGCTCCGGCGTCCGCGACGAGACCAACCCCACGGCCCGCGCCATGGTCGACAGCCTGGCGTCCCTCATGGCCGAACAGTGGCGGGCAGCGCAGAAGGTCTAGGCGCGGTTGGGCGATGGACCGTCTGACCTGGATTCCGGCGATCAAGGCACGGAACGGCTTCAGGCAAGGCCTGACCTGGCCATGCCTTGTGCTGCCTAGACATGCATCAGGGCGTTACGCGACCTTGAGCGCGCTCTTGACGCGCTGCTGCAGCGCGTTGGGCTCGACTGGCTTCAGGACGAAAGCATCGACCCCGGCGGTCTTGGCCTGCCGCACGGTGTCGGATGAGGTTTCGCTGGTTGCCATGATCACGGGCGTTCCCCGCAGCACCGGATGGGACCGGATCGCCTTCAGCAGGCCCAGGCCCGAGATCCCGCCCATGCGCAGATCGGTGATCACCAGGTCATAGCGCGGTGTCGACAGCTTCTTGATGGCTTCCTCGCCGCTCTCGGCGCCATCCACCGTCTCGATGCCCATCTGCAGCAGTGCGAAGCGCACCAGCCCGCGCATGCTCTTCTGGTCGTCGAAGACGAGCACCTTCTGGGACTTGAGATCAGCCATAAGTCGGCCGCCCGGCCGGCTCCGCCCCGCAAGGTCGCCGGCGGCTGGGACGAATTCTGATCCCCGCTGGACCTTGCGCCCCCACACCCCCAGATTGGAGGCGCAGGACCAGTGTGAGGTCAAGGCATGGCGGACGGGGACGAACGATCACTGCTTGCCGCAGGCAAGCCGGACCTTCGTGTCTTCGGCGATCCCTTCCTGAACGCCGAGGCCTGGCCGCACCACCTTGATCCGCCGCTGACACCGCTGCCGGCTTTTTTCGTCCGCAACAATGGCCGGCTCCCGGCCCCTCCGGTCGGCCCGTTCCGCTGGATCCTCTCGATCGAGAGTGCGGTCGAACGCCTGCTGCGGTTGGCGGTTGCCGAGCTCCCGGCGCGCTTTTTGTTTCACAGGGTCGAGGCTGTGCTCGAATGTGTCGGCAACGGACGGGCCTTCTTCGATCCACGAACCGACGGCGTGCCGTGGTCCCGTGGGGCGGTCGCCTGCGCGCGCCGGACGGGCGTGCGGAAGGCGGATGTTCTGGCCGCCTGCGGGCCGGCGGACTGCGCTGTCTACACCGGACACGACAGTCCAGACTGCGACCGGACCGGGGTCGCCGCCCTGTCGCGCGGCCTGCCCCTGTCCAAGGCGCTCCACCCCGACACCCTGCTGGCCTCCGCGACGAACGGTGCAACCCTGCCACTGCTGCATGGTGGACCGCTGCGCGTGGTTGCTCCCGGCTACCCTGGCTCGGCATGGCAGAAATGGCTGACACGGCTGCGGGTGCGTGATTGCGAGCACGACGGGGCGCGCATGGGCGGCACCGACTACCGGCTGCCGCGCAATCCCGTCCGGCCGGGTGAACCCGTCGACACCGCCAATTTCGAGGTGAACACCGCGATGCCCGTGAAGGCCTTGGTGACGATGCCGGCGGACGGGTTTCGGACCCGCGCCGGCTTGTCGCTCGAGGTTCGGGGTCACGCCTGGGGCGGCCAGGGCGGTGCCGCCGCCGTCGCCGTCGCGGCGGACGCCGGTGCGAGCTGGCTGCCGGCGGAGCTGCAGCCGGCCGCAGGGTCGTGGTCCTGGCGCTGCTTCTTGGCCCGTGTGCGGGTCGCGGCAGCCGGGCCCGTGACCCTGCTGGCGCGGGCGGAAGCTCCGGCAGGAAACATCCAGCCGCTGGGGCAGGCCGCCTGGAACCCCCGAGGCTATTGCAGCAATGCTGTGCACCGGGTCACCGGACTGGCCACCGCGGACTGAACTTTGACCGGTGGCCCGCATTTGGATCACTCAGTCCTCGAGGAGCCAGCATGGCGGCCGACCCCGATCCCGAAGAGCGGCGTGGCAACACGACCGGGCCGACCGGCACGGCCGGCCGCAGGGTGCTGCTGCTCGTCAATCCCCGGAGCCGTCGCGGCGACGGTCCGCTGAACGGCGTCATCGACGTGCTGCAGCAGGCAGGCATCGCCGTGCTGCGCGAGAGCGTCGAAACGCCCGAAGAGGTGTCGCCCGACATCATCCGGCGCGCCGGCGACGTCGACTGTGTGGTCGTGTGCGGCGGCGATGGCTCGGTCAATGCCGCGGCGCGCGGCATCCTGGCCACCGGCCTTCCGCTCGGGATCATCCCGCTCGGCACCGGCAACGACCTGGCCCGCACCCTTGGCCTGCCGCTTGATCCCGTTGCCGCTGCTGCGGTGATTGCCGCCGGAGCAACGCGGCTGGTCGATGTCGGCGAGGTCAACGGTCACCCGTTCTTCAATGTCGCGAGCCTCGGCATCAGCACGGCCCTGGCCGAGGAGCTCACCCGCGAGGTCAAGCGCCGCTGGGGTCGACTGGGCTACGCCATAGCGGCAGTGTCCGCCCTTCTGAAGGCACGCCCCTTCAAGGCACGGATCGTGTCCACCGGCGACAGCGTGACGGTCCACACCATGCAGGTGGCTGTGGGCAACGGCCGCCACTATGGCGGCGGCATGACCGTTTCGGAGGATGCGGCCATCGACGACGGCGAGCTCGATCTCTACAGCCTCGAGTTCCCGAGTGTCTGGAGCATGGTGCTGATGCTGCCAGCGTTCGTGTCTGGCGCGCAGGGGCGCTGGCGGGAGGTTCGCACGGTCCGCTGCGCCAGCTTCGAGATCCGCACGCGCCGGCCGCGTAAGGTCAGTGCCGACGGCGAGGTCGTCACGCAGACACCGGCGCGGTTCAGGGTCCTGCCCGCCGCCGTGCGCATCTTTGTGCCGCCCGGGGCCTGAATTTAGCCGATAATCTTCAAGCCCGCGATGCCTGCGACAATCAGGCCGACACAGGCGATGCGGGCCACGGTAGCGGGTTCCCCGAGCACGAGGATCCCGACAAGGACGGTGCCAATCGTCCCGATTCCGGTCCACACCGCATAGGCGGTACCAAGCGGCAGGGACTTCAACGCCAGGCCCAGCAGGCCCAGGCTCAGGGCCATGCTGGCCAGTGTCCACAGCGAGGGCCAGACCTTTGTGAAGCCCTGCGTAAACTTCAGGCCCACCGCCCAGCCGACCTCGAAGAGCCCGGCGAACGCGAGATAGATCCAGGCCATGCTCCCTCCGGTTTCCGGTCCCGGCGGCACGGATCGTGCATCGCCAATCCGACCAAAGCGGAAGGCAGCATGGCGCGAGCCGAAGGCGGCGAACAGACTGGGGATGAGCTATCCCTTGAGCGAATTGCCGCCTTGCGCCAGCCGCATTTGCCTTCAAGCTTGGTCATGGGGCAGCGCAGTCGATTCGGGATACCGTGGCGGACGCATTTCTTCCCCGTTCCGACGGTGAGTCCGGCGCTGCCTGCAAAGAGGCAACCAGATCCGGCGGGTGCACATGTTTCCCGACACTGACCTGTTCAAGTCCTACGCCCGCAACTATGAGGCACGGCGCGAGATCGAGATGTCGCTCGGCGACTATCTCGAGGCCTGCAAGGGCGATCCGATGATGTATGCCGGCGCGCCGGAGCGCATCCTGGCCGCGATTGGCGAGCCGGAGATGGTCGATACCTCGCGCGACCCGCGACTCGGCCGGATCTTTATGAATCGCACCATGCGGGTCTATCCGGCCTTTTCCGAGTTCTTTGGCATGGAGGAGACGGTCGAGCGGATCGTCTCGTTCTTCCGCCATGCCGCCCAGGGCCTCGAGGAGCGCAAGCAGATCCTCTACCTGCTCGGGCCGGTGGGCGGCGGCAAGTCGTCGCTGGCCGAGCGCCTCAAGGCACTCATGGAGGTCAACCCGATCTACGTGCTCAAGGCCGGCGACGAGATCAGCCCGATTTTCGAGAGCCCGCTCGGCCTGTTCGATCCCGAGCGCATGGGCCCGATGCTGGAGGAGCGCTACGGCATCCCGCGCCGCCGGCTCACCGGGCTGATGAGCCCCTGGTGCCTCAAGCGGCTCGACGGGTTCGACGGCGACATCTCGCGCTTCCGCGTGGTCAAGCTCAGCCCGTCGCGCCTGCGCCAGATCGGCATCTCCAAGACCGAGCCCGGCGACGAGAACAACCAGGACATTTCATCGCTCGTCGGCAAGGTCGACATCCGCAAGCTGGAGTCGCTGTCCCAGGCCGATCCCGACGCCTACGCCTATTCGGGTGGCCTCAACCGTGCCAACCAGGGCGTTCTCGAGTTCGTCGAGATGTTCAAGGCACCGATCAAGATGCTGCACCCGCTGCTCACGGCGACGCAGGAGGGCAACTATGTCGGCACCGAGAACATCGGCGCCATCCCGTTCACGGGCATCATCATGGCCCACTCGAACGAGGCGGAGTGGCAGAGTTTCAAGACGAACAAGAACAACGAGGCCTTCATCGACCGCATCTACGTCATCAAGGTGCCGTACTGCCTGCGCGTCACCGAGGAACAGCGCATCTACGAGAAGCTGATCCGCGGCTCCGAGCTGTCGGCCGCGCCCTGTGCGCCGGCGACGCTCGAGATGCTGGCGCGCTTCGCGGTGCTGTCGCGGCTGCGCGAGCACCAGAACTCCAACATCTATTCGAAGCTGCGGGTCTATGATGGCGAGAGTCTTCGCGAGGTCGACCCCCGCGCCCGCTCGCTGCAGGAGTACAAGGACTCGGCCGGCGTCGACGAGGGCATGGACGGCATCTCGACCCGCTTTGCCTTCAAGGTGCTGGCCGCCACCTTCAACCATGACACGACCGAGATCGGCGCCGATCCGGTACATCTCATGTATGTGCTCGAGCAGACCGTGCGTCGCGAGCAGCTGCCGGAGGCGATCGAGAAGCGCTACATGGAGTTCATCAAGGCCGAGCTCGCGCCGCGCTATGCCGAGTTCATCGGCCACGAGATCCAGAAGGCCTATCTGGAGAGCTACCACGACTACGGCCAGAATCTGTTCGACCGCTATGTCGATTACGCCGATGCCTGGATCGAGGATCAGGACTTCAAGGACCCCGATACCGGGCAGTTGCTCAACCGCGAGCTCCTCAACCAGGAGCTGACCAAGATCGAGAAGCCCGCCGGCATCGCCAACCCGAAGGACTTCCGCAACGAGGTCGTCAAGTTCGCGCTGCGCTCGCGCGCCAGCCACGGCGGCAAGAACCCGTCCTGGACCAGCTACGAGAAGATCCGCGACGTCATCGAGAAGCGCATGTTCAGCCAGGTCGAGGAGCTGCTGCCGGTGATCAGCTTCGGCTCGAAGAAGGACAGCGACAGCGAGAAGAAGCACGGCGAGTTCGTCAGCCGCATGATGCATCGCGGCTATACGGAGCGGCAGGTGCGCCGGCTGGTCGAGTGGTACATGCGGGTCAAGCAGGCTGGATGATGCGCGCAACCGGCTCCGGGCAGCTCCATGCATATCGTTGACCGGCGGCTGAATCCCGGGGGCAAGAGCCTCGGCAACCGCCAGCGGTTTCTCAGGCGGGCGCAATCGCTCGTGCGCCGCGCCGTACGGGACAGCTCGGCCGATCGCGGCATCCGCGAGATGGAACAGGGTGGCGAGATCGCCATTCCGAAGGACGGTGTGCGCGAGCCCGGTTTCCGCCGCGCGCCCGGCGCCGGCATCCGCGAGCAGGTCCTGCCCGGCAACAAGCAGTACATCGAGGGTGACACCATCCCCCGTCCGGACGGCGGCGGAGGAGGGGGACGTGGCTCGAAGGGCTCGCCCGATGCGTCAGGCGAGGACGAGTTCCGCTTCGTCCTGTCGCAGGACGAGTTCCTGTCGCTGTTTCTCGACGACCTGGAACTGCCCGACCTGTCCAAGCACCGGGTCGAGGGCATCGAGAACCCGGTGTGGCGGCGTGCCGGCTATTCGGTCTCGGGATCGCCCGCCAACCTGTCGCTGACCCGCACAATGCGCCACAGCCTGTCGCGGCGCATTGCCCTGAACAGGCCCAAGCGCGACGACATCGACGCCCTGATCGCGCGCCTGGCAGCGCTGGAGGCCGAAGGTGGCGATCCGCAGGAGATCGAGGCGCTGCGCGCCGAAATCGCCGTGCTCGAGCGCCGCCGCAAGCTCATCACCTTCGTCGATCCGATAGACCTGCGCTATCGCCAGTTCGAGCCGCACCCGCGGCCCATCGCCCAGGCCGTCATGGTCTGCCTGATGGACGTCTCCGGCTCGATGACCGAGCACATGAAGGACCTCGCCAAGCGGTTCTTCGCGCTGCTCTACATCTTCCTGAAGCGGCGCTACGCCAATGTCGAGGTGGTCTTCATCCGCCACACCCACACGGCGGAGGAGGTCGACGAGGACACGTTCTTCCACTCCACCGAGACCGGCGGCACGGTCGTGTCCACGGCGCTGGAGGAGATGCAACGCATCATCAGCCATCGCTACCGGCCCGACGACTGGAACATCTATGCGGCGCAGGCCTCGGATGGCGACAACGCGCCCAACGACAACGACAAGACGGTCGCGCTGCTGCGCGACGGACTGCTGCCCCTGTGCCAGTATTTCGCCTATCTGGAGGTCAAGGCCGAGGACGAGCCCAGCATTCTGGCGCTCGGCAGCCGCACCAGCGACCTGTGGCGGGCCTATGACAGCGTCAAGGAGGCCGGCCCCCGCTTCGCCATGCGTCAGGTTCGCCATCGCGCCGAGATTTTCCCTGTCTTCCGCGACCTGTTCCGCAAGCGCTCGGGCGCACGGGCCGAATGAGGGCGCCATGAGCGAGCTTCTGGTTCGGCGCGAGCCGCTCTTCAAGGGGGCGGATTGGGACTTCGACACCATCCGCCGGGCCTATGACGCCTGCGAGCGCGTCGCCCGCGACGAGCTCCGCCTCGACACCTATCCCAACCAGATCGAGACGATCACCGCCGAGCAGATGCTCGACGCCTATTCGTCGTCTGGCATGCCGCTGTTTTACAAGCACTGGTCCTTCGGCAAGCACTTTGCCCACCACGAGGCCGTCTATCGTCGCGGCTTCGGCGATCTGGCGTACGAGATCGTCATCAATTCAAACCCGTGCATCTCCTACATCATGGAGGAGAACACGGCGACCATGCAGACGCTCGTCATCGCGCATGCGGCGTTCGGGCACAATCATTTCTTCAAGAACAACTATCTGTTCAGGCAATGGACGGACGCCGACGGCATTCTCGACTACCTCGACTTCGCCAAGACTTATATTTCCGACTGCGAGGAGCGCTATGGCCACCTTGCCGTCGAGCGCCTGCTCGATGCCGCCCATGCGCTGATGAGCCACGCGGTGCACCGCTATCCGCGCCGCGCCAAGCCGGACCTGCGCACCGAGGAGCGCCGGCAGCGCGAGCGCCGCGAGCACGACGAGCGGATGTACAACGACCTGTGGCAGATGACCGTGCCCGGCCGTCCGGCAAGCCGGGCCGCGCTGGACGAGGATCTGCGCCGCTCGCTGCTGCAGCTGCCGCAGGAGAACATCCTCTATTTCCTGGAAAAGACAGCGCCCCGGCTGGCGCCCTGGCAGCGCGAGGTGCTGCGGATCGTCCGCCTCGTCGCCCAGTACTTCTATCCCCAGCGCCAGACAAAGGTGATGAACGAGGGCTGCGCCACCTACGTGCACTACCGCATCATGTCGCGGCTGCACGAGGAGGGGTCGATCGACGACGGCGCCTGGCTCGAGTTCATCAAGTCGCACACCAATGTCACGTTCCAGCCGACCTTCGACGATCCGCGCTATGGCGGCCTGAACCCCTACGCCATCGGCTACGCGATGATGTGCGACATCGAGCGCATCGTCACCCAGCCGACCGATGAGGACCGCGAGTGGTTCCCCGAGATCGCCGGTGTCGGCGACCCCATGGCCGTGCTGCGCAACGTGTGGGCGAACTACCGCGACGAAAGCTTCATCCTGCAGGTCCTGTCGCCGCGCCTGATGCGCCAGTGGCGCATGTTCCACATCGTCGACGATCCGGGCCGTCCCGCCCTTGCCGTCGACGCCATCCACGACGAACGCGGCTACCGGCGTATGCGCCGGGCGCTGGCGCGCCAGTACGATGTCGCCTGGACCGATCCCGACATCCAGGTCGTCGATGTCGACCTGGCCGGCGACCGGCGGTTGATCCTGAATCACAGTGTCATCAACAAGATGACGCTCGATCCCGACGACACCGCCCGGGTGCTGCAGCATCTGGCCGACCTCTGGGGCTATGGCGTGCTGCTGCGCGAGGTTGACCAGTCAGACGGCGCCGCACTGAAGGAACATCGCGCGAGTGCGCAGCCGATCGCCCGATAGGCCGGCATCCTGACATTCGGCGCGCGCAGCCGCTTGTCCGCATCACCGGACGCTGCTTTGCGCTCCGCCATCGCCAGGATGTCTGGGGCTGAACGACGCCGCCAGAAAGGTTCGCCCCTCTGCTGCAGGGGCTGGCGCACCCACGGCGACACGCTACTGTCCCGGGAGCATTGAAATTGGAGACACAGCCATGGGCACCACCATCCGCCTGACGGCCGCAGACGGCCATGTCCTGTCCGCCTACCAGGCCGAGCCTGCCGGCACGCCCCGCGGCGCGGTGGTGGTGCTGCAGGAGATCTTCGGCCTCAACAGCCACATCCGGCGCGTGACGGATGGCTACGCGGCCGCGGGCTACCGGGCGATTGCTCCCGCTTTGTTCGACCGGGCCGAGCCAGGGGTCGAACTCGGCTATGGACCCGATGACGTAAACAGGGGCATTGAGCTCAAGGCGAAAAGCCCGCTGGACACTGCCCTGCTCGACATTGCGGCTGCCCGCGATGCGGTGGCTGGCGCCGGCAAGGTCGCGGTCGTCGGCTATTGCTGGGGAGGTTTCCTTGTCTATGCCACCGCCTGCCGGCTTCCGGGCTTTGCGGCGGCGTCGAGCTATTACGGCGGCGGCGTTGCCGGCATGCTGGGCGAGGTCCCTGCCATTCCGATCATCTTCCATTTCGGCGAGCGCGACCGGCACATCACGGCCGAGCACGTCGCCAGCGTCCAGGCGGCGCTGCCGCAGGTGTCGGTGTTTGTCTATCCGGCCGACCACGGCTTCAACTGCGACGATCGCGCCGCATATGACGCACGCAGCGCCGAACTGGCGCGCGAGCGGACGCTGCGGTTCTTCGCCGACACTGTCGGCTGATCAGGCCGGTCGTTTCCGGCCTGCGGCAAGCGCGACGAACGCGGCTAGCCCTGCCACCGCCACGGCCAGGAAGGCGCTGTCGTACCGTCCGGTGGCGGCCGACAGCACCGCAAAGCCGATGGGGCCTGCGACATAGCCGAGGAACGTCACCAGTGTGGCGCCTGCCGTGGCCTCGCCGATCCGCCCGGCCGGCGCGTGACGCGCGATCTCCGCCAGATGGACCCCGTTCCAGCTCGACACGGTGATGCCGGCAAGCCCGCCCAGCAGGCAAACGGCCAGCAGCGGCGTCGCCTGGTCGACGAAGGCGAATCCGGTCATGGTCCCC
>JBEIIL010000003.1:0-55646 GCA_040380755.1 Methylobacteriaceae bacterium
CGGCAACAAGTCCGCGCAGCGCTTCTACGAGGCGCTCGGGGCCGTGCGGCAGCCCAAGGTGTTCTACAGGGTCGAGGGCGAGGCGCTTGCGGCGCTGGTCTAGCCGGCGGCGGCGCCTCCGCCGAAGGCCTAATTGACTTTCGCCGGGCTTGCGTGTTTGTCGTAGGGGGTCGGCGGTTTTCGCCGGGATGAGCGTTTCGCTATGCGGGTTGTCATGTCGACGAAAACGACGGGCAAAACGCCGGCCGCCAAAGGCGGCACGGCGCGCTGACGCTTTTCCTCGCTCCGGACCCTCCCCCGGCGGGGGATGAGGACACCGCGGCAGCGCTGCGGGACGCCTCCGGGGGAGACCGACAACCAGTCATACGGGAACAAACATCATGGGCTTCAAGGTCGCCGTCGTGGGTGCAACGGGCAATGTGGGCCGCGAAATGCTTTCCATCCTGGCCGAGCGGGCCTTTCCGGCCGACGAGGTCGTGGCGCTGGCCTCCTCGCGCAGCCTCGGCACCGAGGTCTCGTTCGGCGACCGCACCCTGAAGGTGAAATCGCTCGAGCATTATGACTGGTCCGACACGGATATCTGCCTGATGTCGGCGGGCTCGGCCGTCTCGAAGGACTGGTCGCCCCGCATCGGCCACACCGGCTGCCTGGTCATCGATAACTCGTCGTGCTGGCGCTACGACGAGCGCGTTCCGCTGGTCGTTCCCGAGGTCAACGCCCATGTCCTGGTCGACTACATGGCCAGGACCGACCGGCTGAACATCATCGCCAATCCGAACTGCTCGACCGCGCAACTGGTCGTGGCGCTGAAGCCGCTGCACGAGCGCGCCACCATCACCCGGGTTGTCGTGTCAACCTACCAGTCCGTGTCCGGCGCCGGCAAGGACGGCATGGACGAGCTTTTCAACCAGACCCGGGCGATCTTCACCACGGGCGAGGTCGTGAGCAAGAAGTTCCAAAAGCGGATCGCCTTCAACATCATTCCCCAGATCGACGTCTTCATGGACGACGGCTTCACCAAGGAGGAATGGAAGATGATGGTGGAGACCAAGAAGATCCTCGACCCGAAGATCCGCCTCACCGCGACCTGCGTGCGCGTGCCGGTGTTCATCGGCCATTCCGAGGCGGTGAATGTCGAGTTTGCCGATCCGATCAGCGCCGAGGAGGCGCGCAGCATCCTGCGCTCGGCGCCGGGCTGCCTGGTCGTCGACAAGCATGAGCCCGGTGGCTACATCACCCCGCACGAGGCGGCTGGCGAGGATGCGACCTACATTTCGCGCATCCGCGAGGACACCACGGTCGAGAACGGCCTCGCCTTCTGGTGCGTGTCCGACAATCTGCGCAAGGGCGCGGCGCTGAACGCGATCCAGATCGCGGAGTCGCTGATCAACCGCAAGTTGCTGCAGCCGCGCAAGAAGGCGGCCTGAGGTCTCTCGTGCGTCCTCAACAGCCGGCCGGGGGTTATCCCCCGGCGGGCGGCATGTCCGGTTCGCCGGCGTCATTGTCGGCAGGATCTTCGCCGATGACTTCGACCGGCGGCTCGGCGACGAGCCGGCCGCCGGCAATGTCGACCACCGGGACGGCGGCAAGCGTGAACGGCAGCATGACCGGGCGGCCGCCATCGGCCGGCTCGATCTCGAGAATATCGCCGGCGCCGAAATCCAGCACTGCGGCAACCCGGCCGAGCACCGCACCGGCCATGGTCTCGACACGGAGGCCGACCAGATCGGCGTGGTAGAACTCGTCCGGGTCGGGTGGCGGAAGGTCCGCCCTGTCCACGTAGACCTTCGTGTTGGTCAGCGCCGCGGCAGCGTCGCGGTCGTCGACGCCGGCCACGCGCACCACCAGCATGTCGTCCTTGGCGAGGCGGGCCTCGACCAGTCCGAAGGTCCGCCGCCCAGCGGCGTCGGTCAGCGTGTAGCCGGCAATCGATGCCGGATCGGCCGTGTAGGACTTCAGCCGCAACTCGCCACGCACGCCGTGCGGGGCGCCAAAGATGCCGACCAGCAGACGATCGCCGGCGACAGGGTCCGGCGATGCGCTGTCTCTGTTCCCACCGGCGGGCTCAGCCGGGGGGTGAGGCGTGGCAGGCCGGGCGACGCGTGCGCCGGCAGCCGGGCGGAAACTGGCGTTTGCGCGCGGCTCCGAGGTCCAGGGCGTCCGCCTGCGGGCCAAGACGGGGCTCAGCCGGCCGCAGCGGCGGCGGCGGCGCGCTCCTGCGCCTTCTTCTTGGGCTTGGCCTTCTCGGGGTTGCTGCGGGCCTCGCGCTTGATCACGCCGGCGGCATCGAGGAAGCGGGCGACGCGATCGGTCGGTTGCGCGCCCTTGTCCATCCAGGCCTTGGCCTTGACGGTGTCGAACACGACGCGCTCGGCGGAATCCTTGGGCTTCATCGGGTCGAAGGTGCCGAGCTTCTCGATGAAGCGGCCGTCACGCGGGTAGCGGCTGTCGGCGACGACGATCGAGTAGTGCGGACGCTTCTTGGCGCCGCCACGGGCGAGACGGATCTTGAGGGACATGGTGCCTTCCTTTGTGCGGTGACTGTGTGAGGAACGTGTGGGTTGGTGCGGCTGTGGTCGGGCCGTTGGCCTGACGCGACCGCGGCGATCTACTTCTTCTTGCCTCCGAACGGGTTGAACCCGCCGAGGCCCGGCAACCGACTGCCGAGGCCGGGCAGGCCCGGCCCCTTCGCCCCGAGGCCTGGCAGACCAGGCACCTTCGGAGCGGCCAGCCCGGGCGGCGGGCTGGCGGGAAGGCCGCCGCCAGCGCCCGGGAAGCCCGGCGGCAGCGTGCCGGGCGGCATCTGATCCTTGAGCTTCTCCATCATCTCCGGGGTGACCTGCGGCATGCCGCCGCCCATCCCGAACATGTTGGCGAGCCCCGCCATGGGCCCGCGCTTGCCGCCCTGGCCCATCATTTTCATCATGTCGGCCATCTGCCGGTGCTGCTTGAGCAGCCGGTTGACGTCCTCGACGCGGGTGCCCGAGCCTGAAGCGATGCGCTTCTTGCGCGAGGCCTTGAGCACGTCCGGGCTGCGGCGTTCGCCGGGCGTCATCGAGTTGATGATGGCGATCTGCCGGCCGATCACCTTGCCGTCCAGGTTGGCGGCGGAAATCTGGTCCTTCATCTTGGCGATGCCTGGGATCATGCCCATCAGCCCGCCCATGCCGCCGAGCTTTTCCACCTGGCCGAGCTGCTCGCGCAGGTCGTCCAGGTCGAACTTGCCCTTGCGCATCTTCTCGGCGATGCGCAGCGCCTTGTCCTGGTCGATGGACTGGGCGGCCTTCTCGACCAGCGAGACGATGTCGCCCATGCCGAGAATGCGGTTGGCGATGCGTGCCGGGTGGAACTCGTCCAGCGCATCCATCTTCTCGCCGGTGCCGACGAGCTTGATCGGCTTGCCGGTGACGGCCCGCATCGACAGCGCCGCGCCGCCGCGGCCATCGCCGTCAACGCGCGTCAACACGATGCCGGTGATGCCGACACGGCCGTCGAAGGCGCGCGCCGTGTTGACCGCATCCTGGCCGGTGAGCGCGTCGGCGACGAGCAGGACCTCGTGCGGCCTTGTGAGCGCCTTGACCTCGGCTACCTCAGCCATCAGGGCCTCGTCGACCGTGGTGCGGCCGGCGGTGTCCAGCATCACCACGTCGTAGCCGCCGAGCCGACCGGCCTCCATCGCCCGCCGCGCGATCTGCACCGCCGACTGTCCGGTCACGATCGGCAGCGTGTCGACGCCGACCTGCTTGCCGAGGACGGCGAGCTGCTCCATGGCCGCGGGCCGGCGCGTGTCGAGCGACGCCATCAGCACCTTGCGCTTGGCGCGATCGGCCAGCCGCAGGGCGATCTTGGCGGTCGAGGTGGTTTTGCCGGAGCCCTGCAGGCCGACCATCAGGATCGCCACGGGCGGAACGGCGTCGAGATTGATCGGGTCGGCGTCCGCCCCCAGCGTCTCGACCAGCGTGTCGTGGACAATCTTGACGACCATCTGGCCGGGCGTGACCGACTTCACCACCTCGGCGCCGACGGCGCGGCCGCGCACCTTGTCGGTGAAGCTGCGCACCACCTCGAGCGCCACGTCGGCCTCGATCAGCGCGCGCCGCACCTCGCGCAGCGCCGCGTTCACGTCGTCCTCGGTCAGCGCGCCGCGGCGCGTGAGCTTGTCGAGAATGCCGGAGAGCTTGTCGGAGAGCCCCTCGAACATCGGTGAACCGCCTTTGCCCGTCACGGCAGGATCGTCTGCCGCCACGATGGTGAATGCCGATCACGGCAAGGGTGCATCCAAAGGCCAAGGGCGCCCGAGGGCGCATCGCGCTGTCGGGCGTGGACCTCCGGCCTCACGGGCCGGGCGGCGGATCGGAGACGAAACCTCGTCGCTGAAGTCGGCAGCGGTTAGGGGATTATCCGGCCAGAGTCAACCTGCGGGCCGATTTCGGTCAGCCGCGCGGGCCCATGGAGGCGGCCTTGCGGGCCGCAAGCGCCCCGCGGGACTGCGGGCCCAGTTCCGCGATGCCCTCCTCCAGCAGCCGGTTCGACGCCGTCTCGATCCGCTCCTGCATGAGCGGAAAGAACTCATCGCGCGACAGGCCCGGTGGGATCGGCTCCAGCACCTCGACCAGCACAGTGCCCTTGTTGAGCATCAGGCTCCGGCGCGGCCAAAACAGGCCGGCGTTGAGCGCGATAGGCACGCAGGTGACGCCGAGGCTCTCGTAGATGTGCGACACGCCGTGCCGGTAGGCCGCCGGCGCGCCGGCGGGGCGGCGGGTTCCCTCGGGGAAGAACAGGATCTGGCGCCCGGCATCGCGGCGGACCTCCTCGCGTGCCTTGGCGTTGAGCTGAGTCATCACCGAGCCGCCGCCCTTGCGGTTGACCGGCAGCATCCGGCTCTTCAGCGCATACCAGCCGAACAGCGGGATCCACACCAGTTCGCGCTTGAGGATGAAGCAGGGATCGTCGAGCAGCGACAGGAGCGCGAAGGTCTCCCAGATCGACTGGTGCTTGGCGGCAATGAGCAGCGGGCCCTTGGGGATCCGCTCGCGGTTGCGGACCTCCAGCTTGATGCCGCCGACCACCCGGCACAGCCAGATGTAGTAGTGCCCCCAGCCGCGGATATAGGCCATCACGAAGCGGCGCGGCAGCACCAGGGTCGGGAGCGCCCAGAGCAGGTGCCAGATGAGGCTGATGTAGAGCAGGACGTTGAGCAGGAGGGCGCGCGCGCGAGACATGGGATTCCGCCGGACCGGCGCCCGACCGGCGCCGCGGTTCCTTTAGCGCGGCGCCACACGAAGGGGAATGCCTGCCGGCCTCACCGTGCCGCCGGCAGCATCGCAGCGCGCGCCATCTCGGTTCCGGTCTGCCGCTCACCGAGCGAGATCCGTGCCCGGGTCATCACGTATTTGACGTATTCGAGGGCCAGAAGCTTGATCAGGGGTGGATCACGCCACCAGGCGTCGAGATCGGTGCGATCGCTGACGACCGGATGGGCGACGATGCGCACATCCGGCAGCGCATGGCTTATCTCCGCCAGCGTGCGGGGCATGTGGTAGCTGGACGTCACGACGATCAGCGAGCGGAACCGGTGCTCGCGGACCCAGTTGCGCGTCTGTTCAGCATTGCCGATCGTGTTCAGGGCGCGATAGTCGAGATCGACACAGCAGGAAAAGAACAGGCGCAGGTCGGGTCGCTGCCGGGCGATTTCCTCCTTGCTGGTCTTTTCGTTGACGCCGGTGATCAGAAGCCGGCCACCGCGCCCGCGCGCCAGCAGTTCCATGGCGTCGCCGATGCGCTCCGGGCCGCCGGTCAGCGCGACGATGCCATCAGCCGGAGCGCCCTCGTGGCTTTCGGCGCGCTCAAGCGCTCCGACGAACATGACGAAGCCTGCGGCAAACAGCAGGCCACCCAGGAACGTACACGTTACCAACAGGTTCCTGGCCAGCCGAACCATGATCTCCCCGCCAGAGCCGGCATCCGCCGGTCAATCCCGGGTGGGGGACGCAAATCCCCCGCGGAATGTTCCATCGACCGCATTAATCCATCACCATAGCCCTCAATGCGGCAAGTCGTGGGCAATATGGTGGTCAGGACAGGCCGCCCAGCGTGCGGCGCACGGTGATCCGCGACACGACCGCAGTGACCAGCGCCACGAGCACGGCGATCAGCGCCACGGAGATGAACCCCCAGACCCCGACCGAGAAGCCCCCGAACAGGGCTTCGATCTGGCTGCCGCCCGGTGTCGCCACCCAGGCCGACGCGGCCATGCTGGCAATGGCGAAGAACACCAGCGCGGCTGCGCCCCCCACCGCGCCACCGCGCAGGCCGAGGCGCAGGAACTGGCGCTGGAATTCGCCGGCGATGAACGAGTCCGATGCGCCGACGAAGTGCAGCACCTCGACGATCTCGCGGTTGCCCGCCATGGCGCCTCGCGTCGCAAAGGCGACGGCCAGCGCCGTTGCAGACAGAACCAGCACGAGAACGCCGATGGCCAGTGCCACGATCGTGTTCGCCATCGTGGCCAGGCGCTCGACCCAGACGCGGTGGTCGTCCAGCGTGGCGCCGCGGACCTCCCCGGTCAGCGCCTTGCGCAGGCTGGCGAAATCGGGGCGACCGCCGGGGGCGGCGCGCAGCACGAGGATGCGCGGCACCGGCAGCTCCTCGAAGTTCAGGCCGGTGCCCAGCCAGGGCTCGAGCAGGCGCTCGGACTCCTCCTTGGTGAAGACCCTTACCTCGGCGATGCCGGCCGTTGCCCGGGCGATGGCGGCGGCCCGCGCCACCTCCTGGTCAATCGGCCGGCCCGGCACCGGCCGGACCTGGATGGTGGCTTCGCGGGCCACCGAGGCCCTCCAGCCGGCCGAGGCGTCGGCCACCAGTTGCGCTGCGCCGGCCGTGAGCCCAGCCAGGAATGTCATGATGGCGATGACTGTCACCAGGGCCCGCCCGGCGATCGAGGCGGCCGGTACCAAAGGCTGGTTGCGGCCGAGCGGCCTTTCGCGGACGACGGGCGCCTCCCTGTCTGCCGCGTCCTGGTCATCCCGTTCGGGCGGCTGGGTCATGCTCAATCGTAGATGTGCAGCCGGCCGTCGCCGAGAACCAGGCGGCGTGCGCCGCCAAACTGGTCCATCAAGGCGAGGTCGTGGGTGGCGATGACGATGGCGGTGCCGGACTTGTTGAGCTCGACGAACAGCCGCAGCAGGCGGCGCCCGAGCGAGGGGTCGACATTGCCGGTCGGCTCGTCGGCGAGCAACAGGTCAGGCTGCACGATGAGCGCGCGGGCGATGGCGGCACGCTGCTTCTCCCCGCCCGACAGCACCGGAGGCAGGACGTGCATGCGCTCGCCCAGCCCGACCCAGCGCAGAAGCTCGACCACCTCCGCCCGGTAGGACGACTCATCGCGCCCCTGCACCCGCAGCGGCAGCGCGACATTCTCGTAGGTGGTCAGGTGCTCGAGCAGGCGGAAGTCCTGGAACACCACGCCCATCCGCCGGCGTAGCGTCGTCAGCGTGTCCTTGCCGATGCCGGCGACGTCATGGCCAAAGAGGTCGATCAGGCCGCGGGTCGGCCGCAGCGACAGCAGGATCAGCCGCAGCAGCGTGGTCTTGCCGGCCCCGGACGGCCCGGTGAGGAACTGGAACGACTGCGGCTCGATGCTGAAGCTCACGTCGCGCAGCACCTCCGGGCCCATCCCGTAGCGCAATCCCACATTCTCGAACCGGACCACCGCCGCTCCTGTGGCCGGGCGTCCGGCCTTCACGATTCATTAATCCTGCGGACTACCAATGGACGTCACCCGCGGCCGCGGCGTGCCGTCCGGACTCTGCCTGATTCGCCATGCTGATCGTCTGCCCATCCTGCGCAAGCACTTATTCGCTGACGCCCGAACAGCTCGGGCAAGGCCGTACCCTGCGCTGTGCCAGCTGCCGGGAGACCTGGTTCGCTAGCCCGGCGGATGCCCGCGACGAACCGCCGGTCGAAGCCGTGGCTGCGGCCCCGGCTGATGAAACTCCGCCGGCGGGCGATGATCCGCTGGCCATCCCGCTCGTCGTGCCTGAGACGGCCGAATCGGAAGCCGGCCCTGCCGCGACCGACGGGGTGCCGAAGCCCAAAAGACGCGCTCGCAAGCCGGCCGGCCCACGACGGACGCTGCGCCCCCGGCTGTCGTCGATCCAGATCTCGGCGGCGCATCTCGCGACGATCGCGCTGGTCGGTGTGCTGACGCTTGCCGTGACGCAACGGGTCGGAATCGTCCGGTTGATGCCGCAGACCGCCCGCCTCTATGCGGCGCTGAACCTGCCGGTGAACCTGAGGGGTCTCAGTTTCGAGGGCGTGCGCTCCGAACTGGTCATGGACCGCGAACAGTCGATCCTGGTGGTCGAAGGCGAGATCCTTGGCGTCGCCCCGGGACGCAGCGCCGTGCCTCGGGTCATGCTCAGCCTGCGCGGCCCGTCCGGCGAAGAGCTGTATGCCTGGTCGGCTGATGCCCCCCGCGACACGCTTGGCAAGGGCGAGGTCGTCCCATTCCGCACCCGGCTGGTGGCGCCCCCCGCCGAGGGTCGCAATGTCGTGATACGCTTCGCCGAGACTGATTCTCGCCTGGCGCGGTCCCACTGACGCGCCGCACGGAGGCTCCTGGCCCATGAGTGAGCACCGCGTGCGCGTGCTGTATGACGAGGCCGCCATCACGGCACGTAACCGTGAGCTGGCGCGTGAAATCCATGCACACAACCCGGTTTCACTGCTGGTCGTGGCAATCCTGAAGGGCAGCTTCATGTTCGCTGCCGACCTGATGCGGGACCTGCATCGCGAGGGCCTGTCCCCCCAGGTCGAGTTCATGCACCTGTCGAGCTACCGCGCCGCCACCGTGTCGAGCGGCCAGGTCGCCATCCTGCGCGACGTGGAGAGCGAGGTGCGCGGCCGCGACGTGCTGCTCATCGACGACATTCTGGAGTCCGGCCGGACGCTCGCCTTCGCCAAGGACCTGCTGGCGGCGCGCGGCGCCAGCCGTGTTCTCACCTGCTGCCTGCTGGAAAAGCCCGGCAAGCGGGCGGTGTCGATCAATCCCGACTTTGTCGGCTTCGTCTGTCCGGACCTGTTTGTCGTCGGTTACGGCATGGATGTTGCCCATTCCTTCCGCGAATTGCCCTTCATCGGGGTGGTCGAGACGATCGAGGGCGGCGCCTGAGCGGCGCCGCATGGAGATGACCATGGCTCGCATCCTGGTGGCCGACGACGAGGAAACACTGCGCGCTTTCGTGGCGCGGGGCCTGCAGCTCGATGGCCATGACGTGGCCACCGCCTGTGACGGCGCCGAAGCCCTGGAGCGCCTGCTGGAGCCAGGCGAAGCCTTCGACCTGCTGCTGACCGACATCCGCATGCCGATGATGGATGGCATCGAGCTGGCGCTGTCGGCGGCAAAACAGTGCCCGGCGCTGCCGATCCTGCTGATGACCGGCTATGCCGACCAGCGGGAGCGGGCACGCGACCTCAACGTCCTCGTGCGCGACGTGCTGACCAAGCCGTTCACGCTGACAGCGCTGCGCGCCGTGGTGCGGGACGCGCTCGCCGCATGAGCCGTCCCGGTCAGTTGAGCCAGACGATCCCGATATTGATGGCTGTCGCAAAGGCAACCCAGGCCGCGTAAGGGACGAGCAGCCAGGCAGCGATCCGATCGACCGGCCGGAACGCAGCGATCGTCGCCACGATGGCGAGTTCCAACGCGATCACGACGACGAGCGCGGAAGTGGGGTCCCGCATCCCGAAAAACGTGACCGACCACAGCACGTTGAGGATCAGCTGGCCGACAAAGAGAGCCAGTGCGAAGCGCCAGGTGCGTCCCGGCGCGCGACGTTCGAGAATCCGCCAGAACGCGATCGCCATCAGCAGGAACAGGATCGTCCAGGCCGGTCCGAACGCCCAGGTGGGTGGGTTGAACCAAGGTTTCACAAGGCCGGCATACCAGGTCGGAATCGCCGGAATCGTCACGGCATTGCCCGTTGCCGCAGCGCCAAAAACGGTCACGGCCGCGATCGCGGCATTGATGAAGGGGCGGGGACGGGGCGGCGAGGCGAGGGTGGTGTCGGTCATCATGGTCCGCATTATCTTTACCTGACATCATGTGCAGCGGGATCGGTCCAGTGCAAGCGCGGGCGTGCCGGACCGGTCCTGCCCTTCCCAACGCGCGAGCGCTCTGGTTTGATCTGCGGCCCTCGAGGACCTTGCCATGACCCGCTCCAAGCTGCCCCCGACCGCGCCGCGCTGGGCGAAGCGCACGCTGACCGCCCAGGCGCTCGGCAAGACCGACCCGGTGACCGGGGGCGTGGTGCCGTCCATTCATGTGGCGACGACCTATCTGCGCGATCCGGACAACCAGTACTCGTCGGGTTTCGTCTATGGACGGCCGGACAACGAGACCATCCGCGAGGCCGAGGCCATCCTGGCCATGTGGGAGGATGCCGCCGGTGCGGCGGTGTTCTCCTCCGGCATGGCGGCGGCGACCGCCGTGTTCCTGGCGCTGTCGCCCGGCGACCATGTGGTTGCCCCAACGGTGATGTACTGGGCGCTGCGCAGCTGGCTCGCCAATGACGCAACCCGCTGGGGGCTGCGCATCAGCTTCGTCGACACCAGCGACATCGATGCTGTGCGCCGCGCGGTCGAGCCGGGCCGGACGAAGCTGGTCTGGCTCGAGACGCCCTCAAACCCGCTGTGGAGCATCACCGACATCGCCGCCGTATCGGCCATCGCGACGGCGGCCGGTGCCCGGACCGCTGTCGACAGCACAGTGGCGACCCCCGTCTTCACCCGGCCGCTCGGTCTTGGCGCCGATATCGTCATGCATGCCGCCACCAAGGCGCTCAACGGCCATTCCGACGTGGTCGCCGGCGCGCTGGCGTGCCGCAAGGCGGACGGGTTCTGGGACAAGGTTCTGGCGAACCGGAAGAATTTCGGCGCAATCCTGGGCCCGTTCGAGGCCTTTCTGCTGATCCGCGGGATGCGGACGCTGGACCTGCGGGTGCGTACCGCCTCAGCCACGGCGCTCGACCTGGCGCGGCGGCTCGATGCCCATCCGCATATCGGCTCCGTGCTGTATCCGGGACTGGAGACCCATCCGGGTCATGACACTGCCGCGCGGCAGATGTCGGGAGGCTTCGGCCACATGCTGTCGATCCGCGTGCGCGGCGGCGAGGCGAGCGCCGTTGCCACGGCGGCCAGCGTTCAGCTGTGGAAACGGGCGACGTCGCTGGGCGGCGTCGAGAGCCTGATCGAGCACCGCGCCTCGATCGAGGGTCCGGGGACGCCGTGCCCCCCGGACCTGCTGCGGCTGTCGGCCGGGATCGAGGACCCCGCCGACCTGTTCGCCGACCTGGACCAGGCGCTCGGCCGTGCCCACAACTGAGCCCGCGTCACCCGGGCTGATGGGCTACCGCGCTCCGCGCCAACCCGCGCGGTGCGTGAGGAGTTGTGTCTCAGTAATCGCATTCGTAGCGGGTGAAGCGGCGCCAGCCCTCACCCTCGAGCCAGGCGCGGCGCTGCACGTAGCCGCAGGCATTGGTCGCCACGACGTGCCGCGGTGCGTAGTGGGTCTGGGCGGCGTAGCCATAGGCGGGCGCCGCATAGCCGTAAGAGGGGGCGGCGTAGGAATAATAGGGGGCGGCGTAGGTATGTGCCGGCGCGTAGCCGTAGCCCGATCCATAGCCCGACCCGTAGCCATAGGCCGGGTACGACGAAGCGGAGGCCGCGATGGCGCCGAGCGCCAGTCCGCCGACCACGCCGGCCGCAACGGCGCCGCCGGTGTTCCAGCCGCGGCGGTAGCCGTAGCCGCGATAGCCGTAGCCGCGCGACACATAGGCGCCCCGGTAGCCGCGGGTAACGTAGCCCCGTGCCACGACGCCCCGTGCGGCGTAGCCGCCACGGTAGCCATAGGCTCCGCGGTTGACGTATCTGGTGCCGCCACCCCAGCCGCCGTGATACCCGGCCTGCGCGGCGGCAGGTTCGGCGGTGACCGTCAGCAGAGCGGTTCCAAAGGTTGCGGCGGCAAGCATCGCGCCGATCGACTTCACACTCAGCATCGTGAACTCCTCTTGTCGGCGACCCCCGACCCTTAACGGATTGTAAACTCTTGCCCGGATCCGGGAAAGTTGAACACTTCGTTAAGGTGAATCGGTCGGACAACACGCGCATCACGCGGCCAGGCGCCGGAGGCGCGGCACCAAACGAAAAGACCGCCCCGAGGGCGGCCTTTCGGTCCCGGACTGGCCGGGAAATTTGGAGCGGGCGAAGGGATTCGAACCCTCGACCCCAACCTTGGCAAGGTTGTGCTCTACCCCTGAGCTACACCCGCGTCCGTGCCGACCCTGTCCGTCAGCCGGCACTCTATGCCGCAACTCCCGGGCCGATGCAACAGGCATGTGCAACAGGCTTGTGTCGGTCTTCCAGCAACGCTTGCAGGCTAGCCAGGCCTTCGCTACCACGCCCCGGCGCCACACAAAGCCCCTAAGGATTGCCACCATGCATGCCTCGCCGGAGGACCTCTTTGCCCGCCTCGCCGCACTGGGAATCGGGCACGAGACCGTGTCGCATGTCGCCGTCTTCACGGTGGAGGAATCCAGGCGGCTGCGCGGTGAACTGCCGGGCGCGCATGTCAAGAACCTGTTTCTCAAGGACAAGAAGAGCCGTCTCTTCCTCGTGTCCGCGGTCGAGGACACGCGGATCGACCTCAAGGCGCTGCACGGGCTCATAGGCGCCTCCGGCAGGGTCTCGTTCGGCTCGGCGGACGCCCTGCGGGAGGTTCTGGGCGTCGAGCCCGGGTCGGTTACGCCGATGGCGGCCGTGAACGACACGGCCGGGCGCGTCACCGTGGTGCTGGATGCCCGGCTGATGGACCATGACCGCATCAACGTCCACCCGCTGGTCAACACCATGACGACCGGTCTGGCCCGGGGCGACCTGCTGCGCTTCCTGCGCGAGACAGGGCATGATCCGCTCGTGGTCCCGCTGCACACGGCGGCGTCCGAATGAGCGGGCGCAGATTGTCCTTTGGGCCTGGCTCCACCATCTTGTAGACGAATGGCGGGCCGGGCCCGGGACACTGCCCCTGCCGCGGCTCGCATGCCGGCACTGGAGAACGACATGGCTTTCGAAGCGATCAAGACCGGCCCGGCCGGGGCCGATTCCCTCGTGTCCGACACGACCACTGCGGGGTTTCGTCAGGACGTCATTGCCGAATCCATGACCCGGCCTGTGCTGGTGGATTTTTGGGCACCCTGGTGCGGCCCCTGCAAGCAGCTGACCCCGGTCATCGAAAAGGCGGTCCGGGCGGCGGCCGGCAAAGTGAAGCTCGTCAAGATGAACATCGACGAGCACCCGGCGATCGCCGGGCAACTCGGCATCCAGTCGATCCCGGCCGTGATTGCCTTCCAGGGTGGCAAGCCGGTCGACGGGTTCATGGGCGCCGTGCCGGAAAGCCAGGTCAAGGAGTTCATCGCCAAGCTGCTCGGCCCCGACGAGGGTGGCGGCATTGCCGAGGCGCTGACTGAGGCCGAGACGCTGGCTGCGGCCGGCGAGGTGCAGGCCGCGGCTCAGCTCTACGCGGCCATTCTCGCCGAGGAGCCCGACAATCTGCCGGCCCTCGCCGCGATGGCGCGCTTGTGCGTGGAGGGTGGTGATCTGGAGGGCGCGAAGCGTTTTCTCGGCATGGTGCCGGCCGGCAAGGAGGCCGATCCGGCCGTGGCCGGCGCGCGCGCGGCGCTGGAGCTCGCCGAAAAGGCCGCGGCTCTGGGCGACCTGTCTGAGTTGCAGCGCACTGTCGAGGCGAATCCGGCCGACCATCAGGCGCGCTTCGACCTGGCCCTCGGACTTGCTGCAGGCAATGATCGCGAGGCTGCGGTCGACCACCTGGTGGAGATCATCAAGCGCGACCGGGCCTGGAATGACGATGGCGCGCGCCGGCAGCTCGTGACCTTCTTCGAGGCCTGGGGGCCGATGGACGAGATGACGATCGCCGGCCGCCGCAAGCTCTCGACCGTGCTGTTCCGCTGACCCGCGCCCCTCACTGGAGAACGCCGATGGGGATGAACGCCGTCTACAGGGGCCCCTCCGACCTCCCCTCGGTGCTGCCCGTGTTCCCGCTCTCCGGTGCGCTGCTGCTGCCGCGCGGCGACATGCCGCTGAACATCTTCGAGCCGCGCTACATGGCGATGATCGACGACGCCCTGAAATGCGGCGCACGGCTGATTGCCATGGTGCAGCCCGACGTGGTGAGCGATGTGATGTCCAAGGCGCCGCCACTGCACGCCGTGGGGTGTGCCGGCCGCATCACCCAGCTGGCCGAATCCGGTGACAACCGCTACGTGCTGACGCTGACGGGCGTGGCCCGGTTCAGGGTCGTAGAGGAACTGCTGGTGACGACCCCCTATCGCCAGTGCAGCGTCGATTTCTCGCCGTTCATGACGGATTTCGAGCCGCGCGCCGGCGAGGATCTGGTGGACCGGGATGCGGTGATCCGGACCCTCAAGGCGTTTGTCGAGGCCAATGACCTGGCCATAGACTGGAAGGGCATCAACGCCGCGCCGAGCGAGGCGTTGGTCAATGCGCTGTGCATGATGAGCCCGTTCGAGACCCGCGAGAAGCAGGCGCTGCTGGAGGCGCCCGACCTCAAGACGCGGGCCGAGATCCTCGTCGCAATTACCGAAATGGATCTCGCCCGCGGCCAGGACGGCTCGGACGCCCCCCTGCAGTGAGCGTGGAGCCCGCCATGCCCGACGACCGCCGCGACGCCCCGGTCACCCGCATCGACCCGCGGCTGCTGGAGCTGCTGGTGTGCCCGCTGACCCGCGGGTCGCTGGAGTATGATGCAGCCCGCCAGGAGCTGGTCAGCCGCTCCGCCCGGCTGGCCTATCCGATCCGCGACGGCATCCCGATCATGCTGCCGGACGAGGCGCGCAAGCTCGACGAGCGGACGCCCTAAAGCATTTCACCGCGCAGCAGACGCGGCATGCCGCCGGAGAGGGCGGCCGCCTCGCGGATCAGCCGGCTCTTGAGACCTGGCAGGCGGTCGACCACGCCAAGGCCGAGGTCGCGCAGCATCCGCACCGGGGTCGAATCCGTGGCAAACAGCCGGTTCAGCCCGTCGGTCACCGCCCCCATCATCACCGTGTCGAAGCGGCGCGCTTGCGTGTAGGCCTCGAGCACCGCCGGGCCGCCGGGATCGAGGCCGAGGGCAGCGGCGTCACAGATGGCCTCCGCGAGCGCCGCCGCGTCGCGCAGGCCCATGTTGAGGCCCTGGCCGGCGATGGGGTGGATCACATGGGCGGCGTCGCCGACAAGCGCCAGTCGGTCAGCGGCGAAGCGGCGGGCGATCGCAAAGGACAGCGGGTAGGCGCGTGGCCGCCCGAGCAGCGACAGCCGCCCGCGGTGCAGGCCAAAGCGGCGCTCGATCTCGTCGAGGAGGTCCTCATCGTCCAGTCCCAGCAGCGCCTCGACTGCGTCGCTGCGCTCGGTCCAGACGATCGATGACCGCAGGCCCGTCATCGGCAGGATCGCGAACGGCCCGGACGGCAGGAAATGCTCCTCGGCGCGACCTTCATGCGGGCGCTCGTGACCGATCGTCGCAACGATGCCGGACTGTCGATAGGCCCAGCCGACCGTGCCGATCCCGGCCGCCTCGCGCAGCGGGGAGCGGGCACCGTCGCAGGCGATGGCCAGCGACGCGTCGATCACTGCCCCGCCCGCCAGGTTCACGCGGGTGAAGCCGCCCTGTGGCACGGCCGATGCCACCGCCTCGGCGCGCAGGACCACCCCGGTGGCGCGGCAGCGCGCCTCGAGGGCGGACAGCAGGTCGGCGTGTTCAACCATGTGGGCGAAAGGCTCGCCGGGCTCGACCTCGCCGGCGAACGTTAGAAACACCGGCCGGACCGGGTCGGCAACCCGGCTGTCGGTGACGATCATGTCGAGGATCGGCTGTGCCCGCGGCGCGACGTCGGCCCAGGCCCCGAGCGCCTCAAGCATCCGCCGCGGCCCGGCCGCAAACGCGAAGGCCCGGCCATCGCGCCGGCCGGCAGAGGCCAGCGCCGGGTCACACAGGGTGACCGACAGGCTGCCGCCGAGCGCAGTCCGCAGCGCCAGCGCGAGACCGAGGCCGGCCACGCCACCGCCGGCGATCACGACGTCGCTTCGCTCGTTCCCCGTCATCGACGTTCTCCGTCTCCGATCCCGCACGTTCCACATAGGCGTTCGCGTCCCGTCCCACAATCGGGCCCACTGGCGCGGCGGGGCGGCGGGGGGCATAAACGGGAGGGCCATCGTGGAGGTGCCATGTCGACCGCCGTCGCCGACCTTCTGGCTTTGCTCGACCTCGAGAGCCTCGAAACCAACCTGTTCCGTGGCGGCAGTCCGCAGGTCGGCTGGCAGCGTGTGTTCGGCGGACAGGTCATCGGCCAGGCGCTCGTGGCAGCGTGCCGCACCGTCGAGGGACGCGCGCCGCACTCGCTGCATGCCTATTTCCTGCTACCGGGCGATCCATCGGTGCCGATCATCTACGAGGTCGAGCGACTGCGTGATGGCGGCAGTTTCAGCACGCGGCGGGTCAAGGCGATCCAGCACGGCAGCGCCATCTTCACGCTGTCGGCGTCCTTCCACCGGGATGAGCCGGGACTGGCGCATCAGACCGCGATGCCTGTCGTCCCTGCTCCCGAGGAGCTGCCGGACGAGACGATGATGCGCAACAGCGTGTTGCCGTCGATGCCTGATGCCGTCCGGCGCTACTTCGAGAGGGAGCGTCCGATCGAGCTTCGTCCGGTCGAATTCACACGCTATGTGACGGGCGAACCCCGACCGCCGGTCTTTCATCTCTGGTTCCGCGCAACCGACCCGCTGCCGGACGATCCGGCCATCCACCAGTGCGTGCTCGCCTACGCGTCCGACATGACGCTGCTCGACACCACCTTGATCGCTCACGGGCGCACCGTCTTCCAGCGCGATATCCAGGCGGCGAGCCTCGACCACGCGCTGTGGTTCCACGCGCCCTTCCGGGCCGACGAATGGCTGCTCTACGCGCAGGACAGCCCGTTCAGCGGCGGCGCGCGCGGCTTTGCGCGTGGCTCGATCTTCACGCGCGACGGCAGGCTCGTCGCGTCCGTGGCGCAGGAAGGGCTGATCCGGGTGCGGTCACCGGACAAGCCTGCCAAATAGGCAATTGCTGATTTTCTGACCAATCAAAATTGACCAGTGCGGGGCTCTGGCGCCTTCGGTCATCGGCGGGCCACGTCTGTACCGTCCTGTCGCGACTTTGGGCGCAGGCGGCGGCGTCTGGCACGCCACTTGATTGTGCCACTGAGGCTCGAACCGCGCGGTGGCGCGTCGGTGGCGTTTTTGGAGACCCGCATCCATGAAGATCGTCATGGCCATCATCAAGCCGTTCAAGCTCGAGGAGGTCCGCGACGCGCTGACCGCCATCGGCGTGCACGGCCTCACCGTGACCGAGGTGAAGGGCTACGGCCGCCAGAAGGGTCACACCGAAATCTACCGCGGCGCGGAATACGCCGTGAGCTTCCTGCCGAAGCTGAAGATCGAGGTCGCCGTTGCCACCGACCTCGTCACCAAGGTGATCGACGCCATCACGGCCGCTGCCAAGACCGGCCAGATCGGCGACGGCAAGATTTTCGTCTTCCCCATCGAGCAGGCTGTTCGCATCCGGACCGGCGAACGCGACGTCGACGCCCTCTGAGGCTGGCCAAGAACAGGAACAGGAGTTCATTCCAATGACGTTGACGTCCTCGCTGAAGGCGGGTTTTGCAGCGGGTACGCTGCTCGCCTTGACCGGCGCTTCGGCCCTTGCCCAGGCCGCAGCCGCCGCGCCGGTGCCCAACAAGGGCGACACGGCCTGGATGCTGGTGGCCAGCGCCCTGGTGCTGATGATGTCGATCCCGGGTCTCGCCCTGTTCTATGGCGGCCTGGTTCGCACCAAGAACATGCTGTCGGTGCTCACCCAGGTGTTCGCGATCGTGTCGATCGTCGCTATCCTGTGGGTGCTGTACGGCTACTCGCTGGCGTTCACGAATGGAGGCGGGCTCAACGACTACATCGGCGGCTTCGGCAAGGCCTTCCTGAAGGGCGTCGACCCGGCTGCGGTTGCCGCGACCTTCTCCAACGGGGTCGTCATTCCCGAGCTGGTCTACATGGTCTTCCAGATGACCTTCGCCTGCATCACGCCGGCGCTGATCGTCGGCGCCTTCGCAGAGCGCATGAAGTTCTCGGCCCTGGTCGTCTTCATGGTGCTGTGGGTCACGTTCATCTACCTGCCGATCGCCCACATGGTGTGGTACTGGGCCGGTCCGGATGCGATCGCCGATGCCGCCAAGGCTCTCGCCGCGGCGACCGATGGTGCGGCCAAGAAGGTTGCGCAGGCCAAGCTCGACGAGGTCGTGGCGGATGCCGGCCTGATCTACAAGTGGGGTGCGCTGGACTTCGCCGGCGGCACCGTCGTGCATATCAATGCCGGCATCGCCGGTCTGGTCGGGTGCGTCGTTCTCGGCAAGCGCGTCGGCTACGGCAAGGAGCTGATGTCTCCGCACTCGCTGACCATGACGATGATCGGCGCCTCCCTGCTGTGGGTCGGCTGGTTCGGCTTCAACGCCGGTTCCAATCTCGAGGCCAATGGCACGACTGCGCTGGCCTTCGTCAACACCATGGTGGCGAGCGCTGCCGGGGCCGTGGCCTGGCTGTTCGTCGAATGGGGCGCCAAAGGCAAGCCGTCGCTGCTCGGCATGGTGTCGGGTGCGGTGGCCGGCCTCGTGGCGGTCACGCCGGCCTCTGGCTTTGCCGGTCCGATGGGCTCGATCATCCTCGGACTGGTCGTCGGCGGTGCATGCTTCTTCTTCTGCTCGACGGTGAAGAATGCGCTCGGCTACGACGACACGCTTGACGTGTTCGGCATCCACTGTGTCGGCGGCATCATCGGCGCCATCGCCACCGGTATCCTGGTGTCGCCCTCGATGGGCGGCGTCGGACTGGTCGACTACATCGCCAAGCCGGGTGAAGCCGCGCCGGGCGATTATGTGATGGCCACGCAGGTGTTCAACCAGATCAAGGCGGTGCTGCTGACGCTGGTCTGGTCGGGCGTCGGATCGCTGATCCTCTACAAGATCGTCGACGCCACCATCGGCCTGCGCGTGACCCAGGAGCAGGAGCGCGAGGGTCTCGACATCGCCGAGCATGGCGAGCGCGCCTACAACTACTGAGAGTTTACCCGGGCGCTCCGGCGCCCGGTGCCTTCCGCCCGGCGGTTCCGGGCGTTCCTCCCAGGACTTGGGCGGCGGGGCAATCCGTCGCCCTTTTTCGTTCCGGCCTGCCGGCCGGCTGATGGTTAAGCAGCCTTTAACCGCACCCTTCCTAGGGTGGGCTGCCAGACCGGTGCTTCGCGCCGGCGACCCTTCGCGGATGCCTGCCATGCGCACGACCCGAGCCAGCACGTCCAGCATCGACCACGTCACCGATGCGGTGCGCGACTTCCTGTGGCGGCGCGCGGCCGAGCTGTCTGGGCTTGTCCTGCTTGGCCTCGCTGCGGCCTGCGGGGTTGCCCTGGTGACGTGGTCCGTCCAGGACCCCAGCCTCAACCACGCGATCAACGGCCCGGTCCGCAACCTGCTGGGGCGACCCGGCGCCATCGTCGCCGACATCATGATGCAGCTTGTCGGCATCGCGGCGATCGCGTTGATCGCGCCGCCTGCCCTGGCGGCTGTCCGGCTCATGACCGGCCGGCCCCTGCGCCGCCTGAGCCTTCGCCTGGGGCTTTGGCTGCTGGGCGTGCTGTGTGCGGCCGCCGTCGCCAGCGCCCTGCCCACCACGGCCCGCTGGCCGTTGCCGACCGGTCTTGGCGGGGTCGTCGGCGATGGCATCTTCGGGCTGCTGCGAACCTTTGCGGGCCCGGCCCCGGGCCCGCTGCGCGCCCTTGTGGCGATCGTTCTTGCCGCCGTCTCCATCCTGTCCCTTTCGGCTGCGGCCGGCATCGGCTTCGACCATGATGACGACGCGCGGGTTGCCGAGGATCGGCGCAGCCGCGCCGCACGGGTCGATGACCCCGACGAGGACGACCGCAGCAGCGACCCGGGCCTCGGTATCGTCTCGGTGGGCGCCCTCATCCACGCGGTGCTGAGCGCCAAGGCGGCGATTCGACGGCGCTTCCGGCGCGATGACGGCCGCCCCGGTCTTGGTGCCCGGCTGCGGGCCGCCATGCCGCGCTTCGGCTCTGCAGAACCCGATCCGCTCGACGACCTCGCGCCTGCGCGGCGGCCCCGCGTCCAGCCCGATCAGGCCCGCGAGGCCGCACGACCGGCCGCTGCGGAGCGCAGCCGCCCCCATGCGCCCGCTGCAGCCGCGCCGACGCCGGCGCATGACGACGAGGACGAGGATGACGGCCCCGTGGCCGCTGGCCCGGTCATCGACGGGACGGCCCAGCCGCGGGTCGCCCCGCGGGCACCCGCGCCGAAACCCGGCAAGCGCCTGGCGCGCGACCAGCAGCCGTCACTGCTCGAACGCGACGGCTACCACCTGCCGCCGCTGACGATTCTTGCCGAGCCGCGCAAGCCCGGCACGCAGACCATGTCGGCCGACGCGCTGGAGCAGAATGCCCGGCTGCTCGAGGGGGTGCTGGAGGATTTCGGCGTCCGCGGCGAGATCATCAATGTGCGGCCCGGCCCGGTCGTGACGCTGTACGAGCTGGAGCCGGCGCCTGGCATCAAGTCCTCGCGCGTGATCGGCCTTGCCGACGACATTGCGCGCTCCATGAGCGCCGTGTCGGCCCGCGTCGCCGTGGTGCCTGGCCGCAACGCCATCGGCATCGAGCTTCCCAACCAGCGGCGCGAGACCGTGTATCTGCGCGAGCTGCTGGCGTCGGAGGATTTCGAGAAGTCGAAATTCAAGCTGGCGTTGTGTCTGGGCAAGACCATCGGCGGCGAACCGGTGATCGCCGAACTCGCCCGGATGCCGCATCTGCTGGTGGCCGGCACCACCGGCTCAGGCAAGTCGGTGGCGATCAACACCATGATCCTGTCGCTGCTCTACCGGCTGCCGCCCGAGCAGTGCCGGCTGATCATGGTCGACCCCAAGATGCTCGAGTTGTCAGTCTATGACGGCATCCCCCACCTGCTGACGCCTGTCGTCACCGATCCCAAGAAGGCGGTCGTGGCGCTCAAATGGGCCGTGCGGGAGATGGAGGAGCGCTACAAGAAGATGTCGAAGCTCGGGGTCCGCAACATCGACGGGTTCAACGCCCGGGTGGTTGAGGCGCGCGACAAGGGCGAGGTCATCACCCGCACGGTGCAGACCGGGTTCGACCGCGAGACCGGCGAGGCTGTGTACGAAGAGGAGCTGATGGATCTGGCTCCGATCCCCTACATCGTCGTCATCGTCGACGAGATGGCCGACCTGATGATGGTGGCCGGCAAGGAAATCGAGGGCACCATCCAGCGCCTCGCCCAGATGGCGCGCGCCGCAGGCATCCACGTCATCCTGGCGACCCAGCGCCCCTCGGTGGACGTGATCACCGGCACCATCAAGGCCAATTTCCCGACCCGCATCTCGTTCCAGGTCACGTCCAAGATCGACAGCCGTACGATCCTGGGCGAGATGGGCGCCGAGCAGCTGCTCGGCCAGGGCGACATGCTGCACATGGCCGGCGGCGGCCGCATCAGCCGCGTGCATGGCCCGTTCGTGTCGGACGACGAGGTCGAGAAGGTCGTCGCCCACCTCAAGCAGCAGGGCCGGCCGCAATATCTCGACGCGGTCCTGCAGGACGACGAGCCCGAGGCGGCCGAGGAGGAGGCGGACGGTGCCGTTTTCGACAAGGGCGAATTCGGCTCCCAGAGCGGCGATCTCTACGATCAGGCGATCCAGGTGGTGCTGCGCGACAAGAAGGCGTCGACGTCCTACATCCAGCGGCGCCTGCAGATCGGCTACAACCGCGCTGCCTCGCTGATGGAGCGGATGGAGAAAGAGGGCATCGTCGGGCCGGCCAACCATGCCGGCAAGCGCGAGATCCTGATGGAACAGCCAACCCGCGGCGACGTTCCCTTCGATGAGGACTGATCTCCGGCCCAAAACCGCCACGAACCGGGGTTAGCGAACGATCATGCGCAGCCGCTTCGCCACAACCATCCTTCTGGTCGCCACCGCGGCGGCTGCGGACGCCGGACCGGCCCTGTCGCAGCCGCTGCAGATCCAGCCAGGACCGGCCGACCCCGCGCCCCGAGCCACCGCGCCCTCGACACCGCGGGCGCCGTCGCGGGCGCCGATCCCGCTCCCGGTCCCGCGCCCGTCTGGCCTCGTCGCCGGCGCCGTCGAAACCGGCCTGCCACGCCCGTCCACGACCGTCGCCGCGACACCGCCCACTCCGATTGCAGCTGCTCCCGCCGACACGTCGCCGCGCTCGATTCTCGAACGCGCCAATGCTTCGCTCAACGCCATGACGGTGCTCAGCGCCGAGTTCGTGCAGACCGGTGCCAGCGGCCGCCGCCAGACAGGTCGGCTTTATGTGCAAAAGCCCGGCCGCATGCGGTTCGAATACACGCCGCCGAACCCTCTCGAGATCGTCGCAGACGGCTCGACCGTGGCGGTCCGCGACCGCAAGCTGAACACCCAGGACGTCTATTCAATCGGCCAGACGCCGCTAAAGTTCCTGCTCAGGGAACGGGTCGACCTGTCGCGCGACACGCGCGTGGTCGACGTCCGCAGCGAGCCCGATCTCGCCAGCGTGACGCTGGAGGACAAGGCGACCTTCGGCGGCACCTCGAAGGTGACGCTGCTGTTCGACGCCAAGACCTTCGCATTGCGGCAATGGATCGTCGTCGATCCCCAGGGCTACGAGACGCAGGTGAGCCTGCGCAACATCGATACGGCAGCCCGCATCGACCCGCGCCTGTTCAACATCGACTTCACCCGCGTCATCAACTGATCTCAGATCGAGCGGCCACTGGCCCGGATGGCAACCACCAGCCGGGCCTTGTGCGGGGTCCCGTCCGGCGTCGTCGTGCCCGACGCGCGCGGATTGGTGAAGGCGGCGCGAAAGATTGCGTCCCATTGCTGCTGCTTCGGTCCGCGTGACAGGCCCTGTGCCTGCTCGGGATGAACATCGGCATCGTAGAGATTCTGGATCGCCTGGTTCTTGTCGACGGAGTCCGCCTTGATCGCGTTGAACGCCGCCATGCCGGCAGCATTGTTGGCATAGGCCTCCGACTTCTGCAGCATCATGTCGACAAACAGGTCGCGGGCGAGCAGGGCCGTCACCCAGTAGTGGCCCTGTTCATGATTGAGCAGGTCCCTCTGGAAGGCCGAGGTCTCGGATGCCAGCCAGTTCATCTTGTAGCTGTTGGCATGCAGGGTGATCGCGATGTGCAGCGAGTCGACCAGGCTGACCGTTCCGCGCGGCTGGGCCGCATCGTGCCTGAAGGCCAAGCCGGACAGCGAATAGCGCGAGTCGGTAAAGGCGGCGGTCGTTGACCCGCCGGCGCTCGGGGGTTGACCCCGGCGCACCGCGAAATCGGCCCAGGTCAGTTGACGCATCAGTCCTGTGAGTGATGAGGTCATGGACGGTGTCCTTTTGACGGCCGTCGGCGAAGGCCGATCGGTCTGTGGCGGACCCTGACAGGATTGCAGCCCTTTGGCTGTGCCGATCCGCACGCGTCACGGCGTGCCGGTTTCGCAGTGGTCCGGAATCCGCTAGGAAACCGGACCCGCCGCTCCCGGACATCCCCCGTGCCGTTTACGATCGCCACCTGGAACATCAATTCGGTGCGCCTGCGCGCTGGCCTCGTTGCAGACATGCTGAAGCAGCATGCGCCGGATGTTCTGTGCCTGCAGGAAACCAAATGTCCGGATGACCGCTTCCCGCTGGGCGAGTTCCGCAAGCTCGGCTACGGCCACATCGCCATCCATGGCCAGAAGGGCTACCACGGGGTGGCGGTGCTCTCGCGCCATCCCTTCGCCACCCAGGCGAGCCGCGTGTTCTGCGACCGCGTCGACTGCCGCCACATCGGGGTGACGCTGGGGCCGGAGGCCGGTGGCGCGGCCGGCATCACGGTCCACAATTTCTACGTACCGGCCGGCGGCGACATTCCCGATCCGGTCGCCAACGAGAAGTTCGCCCACAAGCTGGCGTTTCTTGACGAGATGCGGGCCTGGTGCGGCTCCGAGCGGCCCGGCAGCGGCCGGTCCATCCTGGTCGGCGACCTCAACATCGCACCGCTCGAGAACGACGTGTGGAGCCACAAGCAGATGCTCGACGTCGTCTCCCACACGCCACTGGAGTGCGAGAAGCTGGTCGCCGTCCAGGGCGAGGGCGGCTGGGTCGATGCCATGCGGCAGCTCGTTCCCGAGTCGGAAAAGCTGTTCACCTGGTGGAGCTACCGGGCGCAGGACTGGGAGCTGTCAAACCGTGGCCGGCGGCTGGACCATGTCTGGCTGTCGCAGGAGCTCGCCGGAGCGCTGAGCGGCATGTCCATCGTGCGGGAGGCGCGCGGCTGGGAGCGGCCGTCGGACCATGTCCCCGTGCTGGTCAGTCTCGACGTCTGAGCGGGTCGTTGTCGATCGCCAGCATCATGTGGCGGATGCTGCCGAGGCGGCCGGAGGTCTTCTGCAGCCGGTCCAGCACCATGGCGCGCAGCGTCACCGCGGCGTCCGGGAACTCCTCCAGCACCCGGCGGAACACCCGGCGGGTCACCTTCATGAGGCTGGCGGCCTCACGCACCACGGCTGTGGCCGGTCGCTCGGTCTCGACGACCAGCGCAAGTTCGCCGATCAGCACCCCCGGGCCGGCCACATAACCATCCGGGCTGCCATCGTCACGGGAATCCAGCGCCACGCTGCCGCTCAGCACCACATAGCCGCCGTCGGAGGCGTCGCCGCGCTGGAACAATACGTCACCGGCCCGATAGACGCGTGATTCGGCCGAGAACGCGACCAGCCGCAGGGCCTCTGCGTCGAGCACGGCAAAGAGCGGCACCTGGCGGAGAATCGCGATGTCCTGGTTCAGGGCCACCGGGCGGCTCAGGGAATGAGCTTGTAGCCGCCCGCCTCGGTGACGAGGATCTGGGCGTTCGACGGGTCGCGCTCGACCTTCTGGCGCAGGCGGTAGATGTGGGTCTCCAGCGTATGGGTGGTGACGTTGGAATTATAGCCCCAGACCTCGGCCAGCAGGATGTCGCGGGTCACCACCTTGCCGCCGGCGCGGTAGAGGAACCGCAGGATGGCGGTTTCCTTCTCGGTGAGCTTCAGCTTGGAGCCCTGCTGGGAGACCAGCAGCTTGGCGCTCGGGCGGAACACGTAGGGTCCGATCGAGAACACCGCGTCCTCGCTGGCCTCGTGCTGGCGCAGATGGGCGCGGATGCGGGCCAGAAGCACGGCGAAGCGAAACGGCTTGACCACATAGTCGTTGGCGCCGGCCTCGAGCCCGAGCACGGTGTCGCTCTCCGAATCGTGGCCCGTCAGCATGATGACCGGTGAGCGGAAGCCGGACCGGCGCATCAGCCGCACGGCCTCGCGGCCGTCCATGTCCGGCAGGCCCACATCCATGAGCGCCAGGTCGATCCGGTGGTCCTTGACCGCGGCCATCGCCTTGGCGGCGGTGTCGACGGTGATCGGGGCGAACTCCTCGTGCAGCGCAAGCTGCTCCGACAGCGCAGCGGCGAGCTCGGTGTCGTCGTCGACGACCAGGATGCTGCGGATGTTCGACATCGATGGACCTCTGGCGCAACGCCGGGGCGCAGGCCGGACCCCTCGATGCATTAGACCACACGGGGAATCGGTGCAAGCCGGCTGGCTTGTGGCGCCTTGCAGCGTGTGGCTGGCCACGCCATCGTGTCGGCCCGCCGCCCGGAACCAGCCCGGCATGATTCGATCCCGGCTTGCGCTCATTCGCGTCCTGCGGCGCCCTGGCAACAGCCGGCGCGGCCTGCTGCTGGCCGGCGGATTCGCCTGGCCCTGCGCGCTCGGGCGCGGCGGAGTTCGGGTTGGAAAGCGCGAGGGCGACGGCGCGACGCCGCAGGCGACGCTGCGGGCCATCAGGCTGTTCTACCGGGACGATCATGGACTTCGGCCGGCAACCCGTCTGCCGGTTACCCGCATTGCCGGCCAGGGCTGGTGCGACGATGCGGGCGACCGCAACTACAACCGGCTGGTGCCGCTGCCGTACCGTGCCAGCCATGAGGTCCTGCGTCGGGCCGACAGGCTCTACGACATCGTCGTCGAGCTGGACTGGAACCGGCAGCCGGCGATCCGCGGCCGCGGCAGCGCCATCTTCCTGCATGTGGCGCGACCCGGCCTGGCGCCGACCGAAGGCTGCATCGCGCTGCCGGCAGACCGGCTGCGCCGGCTGGTGGCCCGGCTCGGGCCCGGGGCCCGGTTCATGCTGTCGTGAGCCGGGCCGGCCTGCTGTTCGACCTCGACGGAACGCTGGTTCACACCGATCCGGTCCATTTCCGCGCCTTCAACGCCATGCTGGCGACGCAAGGCCGGTCGATCGATCTTGATGGCTACCTGACCCACATCATCGGCCGCAGCAACGCGGCCATCATGGCGGGGCTGTTTCCCGACCTGCCTGTGTCGGAGCACCGGCGCCTCGCCGACCTCAAGGAAGCGACCTTCCGGGCGCTGGCGCTGGATCTGACGCCGCTGCGGGGACTGGTCGCGCTGCTCGACGCCGCCGACGCGGCCGGCCTGCCGTGGGGCGTCGTCACCAATGCGCCCCGTGCCAATGCCGAGCACCTGCTCGCGGCGCTCGGCCTGCGGCAACGCGCCCGCGTGCTGGTGATCGGCGAGGAGCTGGCGCGGGCCAAGCCGGACCCGTTGCCCTACCAGACCGGTCTGGGGCTGATCGGTGCCGATGCGGCCTCAAGCGTAGCGTTCGAGGATTCTGCGTCCGGTGTTCGCAGCGCCGTGGCAGCGGGTCTTGCTGTAATTGGCCTTACCACGTCATTGGGCGCCGACGCGCTGTCTCGGGCTGGCGCGACCCTCTGCGCGCCAGACTTTGCGGATCAGGCCCTGCTTGCCCAGGTTGCCATGGTCACGGGCCTGACGCTTCGCTGAGCGGCGGGCGATGGCCGAAAATGGCGCTGCCGACCCGCACATGGGTGGCGCCGAGCTGGATCGCCGCCTCGTAGTCGGCGCTCATGCCCATCGACAGTGTCGACAGGCCGTTACGTTGTGCAATCGTCGCCAGCAGGGCGAAATGCGGCGATGGTGGCTCGTCGGCGGGCGGGATGCACATGAGACCGCTCACGGCGAGGCCCCATCGGTCGCGGCAGGCGGCGAGGAAGGCGTCGGCCTCGCGCGGCGGAATGCCGGCCTTCTGCGGCTCCTCGCCGGTGTTGACCTGGACCAGCAGCCGCGGCGTCCGACCGACGCGGGCGATCTCCTTGCCGAGTTCCACCGCCAGGCTCTCGCGGTCGACGGTCTCGATCACGTCGAACAGGGCTACCGCATCGCGCGCCTTGTTGGACTGCAGCGGGCCGATGAGGTGCAGCTCGACCCCGGCGAACCGCTCGCGCAGCGCCGGCCACTTGGCCTTGGCCTCCTGCACGCGGTTCTCGCCGAAGACGCGCTGGCCGGCGGCCAGAACCGGTACGATATCCTCGCCCGGAAAGGTCTTGGAGACCGCCACAAGCGTCACCGCGCCGGGATCGCGTCCGGCGTCGGCCTCCGCGCGGCGGATGGCGGCCTGCACGTCGGCGAGCCGCGAAACCATGTCTGAAGGGGCGTCTGTCATGGTCCGGCGTCCCCTGGGGCCCGGCGTTGACCCGGGCTGGCAATCGTGTCCTAGTCCGAGCCGGCCGCGCCGCGCAAGCCGCGCGATCGCAACTGCGTGTTCGCATACCAGACCGACGGGCCCAGATCTTCACATGATGTCCGAGCGTTACAACGCCCGCGAGGCAGAGCCGAAATGGCAGGCCGTGTGGGAGAGCCGCGAGCTGTTTCGCACGCGCAACGACGATACCCGCCCGAAATATTACGTGCTCGAGATGTTCCCCTACCCGTCGGGGCGCATCCATATGGGCCATGTGCGCAACTACGCCATGGGCGACGTCGTCGCACGCTACAAGCGCGCCCGTGGCTTCAACGTGCTGCATCCGATGGGGTGGGACGCGTTCGGCATGCCGGCCGAGAACGCCGCCATGGCGAACAGGACGCATCCGGCGACCTGGACCTATGCCAATATCGCGACGATGCGCGGGCAGCTGAAGTCGATGGGGCTATCGCTCGACTGGCACCGGGAATTCGCCACCTGCGAGCCGCGCTACTACAAGCACCAGCAGCGGATGTTCCTGGACTTTCTCGCCGCCGGGCTCGTCGACCGCAAGACCGCGAAGGTCAACTGGGACCCCGAGGACCAGACCGTGCTGGCCAATGAGCAGGTCATCGACGGCCGCGGCTGGCGCTCCGGCGCGCTCGTCGAGCAGCGCGAGCTGACCCAGTGGTTCCTGCGAATCACCCATTACGCCCAGGACCTGCACGACGCGCTCGACGGCCTCGACCGCTGGCCCGAGAAGGTGCGGCTGATGCAGCGCAACTGGATCGGCCGGTCCGAGGGCATGCTGGTCCGTTTCGGGCTCGACCCGGCAACCGCCCCGGCGGACGAAACCGAGCTGACCTGTTTCTCGACACGCATCGACACGCTGTTCGGCGCCTCCTTCATGGCGATTGCGCCGGACCATCCGCTGGCGCTGAAGCTTGCCGAAACCGACCCGGCGCTCGCCCGCTTCCAGGAGGACTGCCGCCGGGGCGGCACGTCGGAGGCCGATATCGAGACGGCGGAGAAGCTCGGCTACGACACGGGCGTGCGGGTGCAGCATGTCCTCGATCCGTCGATCACGCTGCCGGTCTTCGTCGCCAATTTCGTGCTGATGGGCTACGGCACGGGCGCGGTCTTCGGCTGCCCGGCCCATGACCAGCGCGACCTGGATTTCGCCCGCAAGTACGGCCTGCCGGTGACGCTGGTCGTCTGCCCGCAGGGCCAGGATCCATCGGCTTTCGCGATCGGCACCACCGCCTATGTGGGCGAGGGCCGCATGGTGAACTCGCGCTTCCTCGACGGCATGTCCACGGACGATGCCTGGGAAGACGTGGCTCGCCGGCTCGAGACGACCAGTCTCGGCACCGAGCCCGTCGGTCGCCGCAAGGTCAATTTCCGGCTGCGCGACTGGGGCGTCTCGCGCCAGCGCTACTGGGGCTGCCCGATCCCCATTATCCATTGCGAGGTCTGCGGTGTGGTGCCGGTGCCGGTCGCCGACCTGCCGGTGACGCTGCCCGACGACGTCACCTTCGACCTGCCTGGCAATCCGCTCGACCGGCATCCGACGTGGAAGCACGTCGCCTGCCCGCACTGCGCCGCTCCGGCGCGGCGCGAGACCGACACCATGGACACGTTCGTCGCCTCGTCCTGGTACTTTGCCCGCTTCACCGATCCGTGGCGGGAAGACGCGCCGACCGACCGCGCCGCCGTCGATGGCTGGCTGCCGGTCGACCAGTATATCGGCGGGATCGAGCACGCGATCCTGCACCTGCTGTACTCGCGCTTCTTCACCCGCGCCATGAAGGCGACCGGCCATGCCGGGCTGGACGAGCCTTTTGCCGGGCTGTTCACCCAGGGCATGGTGGTGCACGAGACCTACAGGGCCGCCGACGGGACCTGGGTGTCACCCGCGGAGATCCGCATCGAGGCCGAGGGTGCCGACCGCAAGGCAACCCTGCTGTCGACCGGCGCGCCGGTGGAGATCGGCTCGATCGAGAAGATGTCGAAGTCCAAGCGCAACACGGTGGACCCCGACGACATCATCGGTACGTTCGGGGCCGATACGGCGCGCTGGTTCATGCTGTCGGACTCGCCGCCGGAACGCGACGTGATCTGGACCGAGGAGGGCGTGCAGGGCGCGTCGCGCTTCGTGCAGCGGCTGTGGCGGCTGACGGGCGAGATCGGCCGCATCGCCGCGCCGATCGGATCGACGCCGCCGTCCAGCGAGACCGACGTCGCGCTGGCGATCCGCAAGGCCGCGCATCGGGCGCTGATCCGGATCGAGGAGGATGTGGAGCGCCTGCGGTTCAACCGCTGCGTCGCCCATGTGTATGAGCTTGCCAATGCGCTGTCGGCTGCCATCGGCGCGGTCACCGATGCAGACCGGCAGGACGAGCTGGGGTTTGCCTTCCGGGAGGCCGGTGACATCCTGATCCAGCTTGTCGCGCCGATGATGCCGCATCTGGCGGAAGAGTGCTGGGCGGCGCTGGGCCACGCGGATCTCGTCGGACTGCAGCCCTGGCCGGTGGCCGACCGCGTGCTGGTTGTCGAAGACGTGATCACCCTTCCGGTGCAGATCAACGGCAAGAAGCGCGCCGACGTCACCGTCGCGCGCAACGCGCCGGCGGCCGAGGTCGAGGCGGCGGCGCTGGCGTTGGACGCGGTGCAGCGTGCGCTGGAGGGTCGTCCGGTGCGCAAGGTCGTGGTCGTTCCGCAGAGGATCGTCAATGTCGTCGCCTGACACCGGTCGCCGCCTGCTCATTCTCGCCGCGCTGGCCGGAGCCCTGCCGCTCGGCGGCTGCTTCCAGCCGCTCTACGGCGAGGCGAGCATTGGCGGCGGCAGTGTCGAGGCGGCATTGCGCGACATCGTCGTCGATCCGGTGCCTGACCGCATCGGCCACTATATCGTGCAGGAGCTGGGCTTCGCACTGAACGGCTCCGGCGAAGCCGGCAAGGCGCGCTACCGCCTGTCCATGACGGTCAAGGAACAGGTCCAGGCTACGATCGTGAACACGACCACCGGCAGCGCGAGCGCCGCGACGGTTCTGGTCGACGTCGATTTCAAGCTGGTGGCCGTCGATGGCGGCAAGGTGGTGATCGCCGGGAAGGCCCATGGGTCTGCCAGCTACGACCGCAACAGCCAGCGCTTCGCGTCGCTTCGCGCGGCGCGCGATGCCGAGGTCCGCATCGCCAAGACCATCGCCGACCAGATGCGGACCCGGCTCGCCGCGCGCTTCGCCACCGGTACCTGAGATGGTCGCCAAGAAGGCGAACGAGGTCGAGGCCTTCTTGCGTCGGCCCGACCCCGGCTATCCGGTGGTCCTCGTCTTCGGCCCCAATGCCGGACTGGTCAGCGAGCGCGCCCGGCAGCTGGCCCGGGCCTCGGTCGACGACCCTGACGACGCGTTTCAGCTGGTTCGGATCGATGGCGACGACATCGCGTCCGATCCGCTCCGGCTTGTCGATGAGGCCGGCACGGTCGGGCTCTTCGGCGGTCGGCGCTGCATCTTCGTGCGGGCGGGCGCCAAGCCTCTCACGACCGCGCTGATGCCGCTGCTGGCCGATCCGCCGCCTAATGCGCGTGTCGTCATCGAGGCCGGCGACCTGCAGGCCCGCAATCCTTTGCGGATCCTGCTGGAGGGCGCAAAGGCCGCCATCACGCTGCCCTGCTACGCCGACGAGGCCCGCGACATTCCGGTGCTGGCCGAGGCGGTGCTGGGCGAGTTCGGGCTGCGCCTCGACCGGGAGGCGCGCGAGGCGCTGACGGGGCTGCTGGGGGCTGATCGCCTGCTGGGGCGCCGCGAGCTGGAGAAGCTGGCGCTCTACGCCACAGGCGACGGCACCGTCACGGTGGCGCATGTCGAGGCGATCATGGCGGACGCCTCGGCGCTGGTGATGGACACCGTCGTGGACGCGGCGTTCGCCGGCGACACGGACGGCCTCGACCGCGGCATCGCGCGGATCTTTGCCGAGGGCGACGATCCGGGAGTCGTGCTCGGTGCCGCCCTGCGGCATGTGATGGCGCTGCACAAGGCGCGATTGCAGATCGACCGGGGCACACCCGTGGACCAGATCACGGCCCGCACCCACTGGAAGCGCAAGGCCTCGATGCAGCGCCAGCTCGGGCGCTGGACGGCCGTGTCGCTCGAGCAGGCGATCGCGACGCTGCGCGATGCCCAGGCCCAGGCGCGGCGCAGCGGTGCCATCGGCGAAACCGTGGCGGCACGCTGCCTCCTGACCATCGCGACGCGGGCAGCGCGGGTGGGCGGCTAGAGTCTGCCCCTGCTTGCGGGCACAGACCCGCTGGGTGCCCTTTCGCGCGACAGCACAAAGACCGCCTGTTCGCCGAGCAGGTTCCAGGCCGACCAGGGCAGGCTGGCGAGCACCTGGTGGCCGCCGGCGTTCAGCGCCACGCCGTGCTCGATCCGGGCGCCGATCTCGCCGCACAGGTCGATGAAGTCGCGGATGGTGCAGAAATGGATGTTGGGTGTCTCGTACCAGGAGACCGGCAGGTTCTCGGTCACCGGCATGCGGCCGCTCAGCGCCAGCCGGGCGCGCACTTTCCAATGGCCGAAATTCGGAAACGACACGATGGCGCGCCGCCCGATGCGCAGCATGCTCTCGAGCACGACGCGTGGCCGGCGCGTGGCCTGCAGGGTCTGGGATAGAATCACATAGTCGAAGCTCTCGTCGCCATAGTCGGCCAGGTCGGTGTCGGCGTCGCCCTGGACGACCGACAGACCGCGGGCGACGCACTGGTTGACGCCGGCCTGCGACAGCTCGATGCCGCGGGCATCGACATGCCGGCCGTCCTGCAGGATCTGCAGCAGCGCGCCATCGCCGCAACCGACGTCGAGGACGCGGCTACCCGGTTCGACCATGCCGGCAACGAGCAACAGGTCGATGCGCGTCGCGGCGGCGCCGGTGGGGAAGGTGGCGTCGGCCATGTCAGGCGACCGGTCCGGGCGGTAATCCGCGGGCCCGGGCGGCGGCATCGATGAAGCCGCGGCTGGTCGCCAGCAGCTCGGGCACGTCGAGAAGGAAGGCGTCGTGGCCCTTGTCGGTCTCGATCTCGACGAAGGACACGGAGGCCGCCGAGGCGTTGAGGGCGTGCACGATGGCGCGGCTGTCACTGGTGGGAAACAGCCAGTCGGACGTGAACGACACGACGCAGAACCGGGTGCGCGTGCGGGCGAAGGCGCCGGCGAGACGGCCGCCATAGTCCTCGGCGAGGTCGAAATAGTCCATGGCTCGGGTGAGGTAGAGGTAGGAGTTGGCGTCGAACCGCTCGACGAAGCTGCGGCCCTGGTAGCGCAGATAGCTCTCGATCTCGAAATCGGCGTCGAACGAGAAGGTCGGGGCGGCGCGGTCCTGCAGCTTGCGGCCGAACTTGCGGTGCAAGGCGGGCTCCGACAGATAGGTGATGTGCGCCGCCATGCGGGCGACGGCGAGGCCCTTCTCGGGCCGCGCCGCATCGACCAGATAGCGACCGGCCCGCCATTCGGGATCAGCCATGATCGCCTGCCGGCCAACCTCGTGGAAGGCAATGTTCTGGGCCGAATGCTTGGCGGCGGTGGCGATCGGCATCGCGGCGAACACCCGCTCGGGGTAGCTTGCCGTCCATTGCAGCACCTGCATGCCACCCATCGAGCCTCCGACAACACAAAACAGCGTGTCGATGCCGAGATGGTCGATCAGCATGGCCTGTGCCCGCACCATGTCGCGAATGGTCACGACCGGAAAATCGAGCGCATAGGCGGCGCCGTCCGGGCCGCGGGAGGTGGGGCCGGTCGAGCCCATGCAGCCGCCGACCACGTTGGAGCAGATGACGTAGAAGCGGTTGGTGTCGATCGGCCGGCCCGGCCCGATCATCGTTTCCCACCAGCCTGGCTTCCCGGTCAGCGGATGGACGTTGGCGACGTGCTGGTCGCCGGTCAGCGCGTGACACACGAGCACGGCGTTGCTGCGGTCGGCGTTCAGCGTGCCATAGGTCTGGTAAGCGACCCCGAACGGAGTGAGAGCCACGCCGCAGTCGAGCTGCAGCGGCGCGTCAGACGGAAAGTGGGCAACGAGGCTGGACGGCTGGTCGGCCTCATTGACGGGGGAGGGCGCCGTTGCGGTCAGGCGTGACATCGTTCCGCAGTCAGTCCGTATCGTTCTAAGGAAAGAACGATACCGAATAGCGGCAGCGGTTCCGGCGTGCAAGCCGAAACTGTCATGGCGCGCCGGCCTGGCCGGGGCGCCGTAGCCCTAGCCATTGCCACACGACGGGCTTATGACTGCCGCCGATCCGGCGCCGAAGCCCGCGGCTGCCGGCACGCGGACACCCGACATGGCCGAAACCCCTCCCCTGACGCTGGCGGACCTGCGCCGCGAGATCGACCGGATCGACGAGGCGATGCATGATCTCCTGATGGAGCGTGGCCGAATCATCGACACGCTCATCGCGGTGAAGAAGACGCAGGTGTCGGGTTCGGCGTTCCGGCCGGGCCGCGAGGCCGAGATGATGCGGCGCCTGGCCGGCCGCCATGTCGGGCTGCTGCCGTTCGACACGGTGGAGAGCATCTGGCGGGTGATCATCTCCACCTTCACCTTCGTGCAGGCGCCCTATCGGGTCCATGCCGACGTCACCGGCGGCGACACGCCGATGCGCGACACGGCGCGGTTCCATTTCGGCTTCACGGTGCCGTATGTCACCCATGAGGGCGCCGCGCAGGTGATCGACGCGGTCGCGGACTCGGCTGGTGACCTCGGCATCTTCCGGGCCGAACCGGGCCGCAGCGCCGGGGCGTGGTGGACGGCGCTGGCGGGTCCCGACCGGCCGAAGATCATCGCCCGCCTGCCCTTCGTCGAGCGGCCCGGTCATCCGGCAGGAACCCCGGTCTACCTCGTCTCCAAGCCGATCGAGGATGCGGCGGTGCGCGAGATCGTGCTCTATGCGCTGGGCATCGAGCGCTGGCGCAACGGGCTGGAGGCGGCGCTGTCGGCCATCGGCGCGCGGATCGAGAGCAGCGCCGGCGACGAGGACGGCCTCAACATGCTGGTGTCGGCGCCCGGGGCCGCCGGCCGCGATGCGCTCACCGGCGCCATGGCGGGGCTCGGCGTCGGCGTGTTCGACCTCGCCGAGATCGGCAGCCATGCCACGCGCTTTCGCCTCGACCCTGCCTGATTTCGTACCCGGATGGACGTCATGACCGCTTCTGCCGCCCCGACCCGCCCCGTTCCGCGCCCCGGCGTGATGGCGATCGAGCCCTATGTGCCCGGCAAGAGTGCCGCGACGGGGACCGGCAAGGTTCACAAGCTGTCGTCGAACGAGACGCCGCTGGGAGCCTCGCCGGCGGCGATCGCCGCCTACAGGAAGGCCGGCGACACGCTCGCGCTTTATCCCGACGGTGGCTCGACCGCGCTGCGCGCCGCTATCGGCGCGCGCTACGGGCTCGATCCGGCCCGGATCGTCTGCGGCTCGGGGTCCGACGAGATCCTGTCGCTGCTGACCAGCGCCTATGTGGGGCCGGGTGACGAGGGCGTCTACACGACGCACGGATTCCTCGTCTATCAGCTCGCGTTGCTGGCGGCGGGCGGCACACCCGTGGTCGCGCCCGAGCGCGATCTGGTGGCCGATGTCGACGCGATCCTGGGCTGCGTGACGCCGCGAACGAAGATCGTGTTCCTGGCCAATCCCAACAATCCGACCGGCACCTATCTGCCGTTCAGCGAGGTCAAGCGGCTGCAGGCCGGCCTGCCGCCGCAGGTGCTGCTGGTGCTGGACGCCGCCTACGCGGAGTATGTCCGCCGCAACGACTATGCGTCGGGGCTCGAGCTCGTCGCCACCTGCGACAATGTGGTGATGACGCGGACCTTCTCGAAGATCCACGGGCTCGCGCTGCTGCGGCTCGGCTGGTGCTATGCGCCGGCCCATGTTGCCGATGCGCTGAACCGCATCCGCGGGCCCTTCAATGTCAACGGTCCGGCCATTGAAGCCGGCATTGCGGCGCTCGCCGACGAGGCGCATGTGGCCGCCGCGGTGGCGCACAACGATGCCTGGCTGCCGAAGCTGACGGACGGTATCGCGGCGCTTGGCATCCGGGTGACGCCGAGCGTCGGCAATTTCCTGCTGCTGCATTTCCCCACCACGCCGGGGCGGACAGCGCGGGACGCCGACGCGTTCCTCAGCGCTCGCGGCCTGGTGCTGCGCAGCGTGGCGGCCTACGGGCTGCCGGATGCGCTGCGGCTGACGATCGGCAGCGACGAGGCCAACACGCTGGTGCTGGAGGCGCTGGCGGCGTTCATGGGCGGGTCCGATGCCTGATCTCGGACCACCATTGGCGACGCCGCCCTTCGGCCGCATCGCGCTGGTCGGCCTCGGCCTCATCGGCTCGTCGCTGGCGCGGGTGATCCGGCGCAAGGGGCTCGCCGGCCATCTCGTCGCGATCGACATGTCGGACGCGGTGCGCGACCGGGTGGTGGCGCTGGGCCTTGCCGACAGCGTCACCGGCGATGTTGCGGCCGGGGTCGCCGATGCCGACCTGATCGTGCTGTGCGTGCCGGTGGGCGTCTATGGGGCCGTCACCGAGGCTATGGCGCCCGGGCTTCGGCCCGGCGCGATCGTGTCGGATGTTGGCTCGGTGAAGGGCGCCGTGGTCGTGCAGGTGCAGCCGCATCTGCCGGCCGGGGTGCATTTCGTTCCCGCCCACCCGGTGGCCGGCACCGAACGGTCGGGGCCTGATGCCGGTTTTGCCACCCTGTTCCTCAACCGCTGGTGCATCCTGACGCCACCGGACGGCGAGGCGCCGGAGGCGGTGGCTGCGGTCCGTGGCTTCTGGGAGGCGGCCGGCTCGAATGTCGAGATCATGACGCCGGCGCATCACGATCTGGTGCTGGCGATCACCAGCCACGTGCCGCATCTGATTGCCTACAACATCGTCGGCACGGCGGCGGATCTCGAAGGCGTCACCCAGTCGGAGGTGATCAAGTTCTCGGCCGGCGGCTTCCGCGACTTCACCCGCATCGCGGCGTCGGACCCGACCATGTGGCGCGACGTGTTCCTCAACAACAAGGAGGCGGTGCTGGAGATGCTCGGCCGCTTCAGCGAGGACCTGACGGCGCTGCAGCGGGCGATCCGCTGGGGTGATGGCGAAACGCTGTTTGACCAGTTCACCCGCACCCGCTCGATCCGCCGCAGCATTATCGAGGTCGGCCAGGAGACGGCCGAGCAGGATTTCGGCCGGACCAAGCCGGACGCCTGACCCGCCTCGGGAGGCCGCAACAGGCCTCAGTAGAGCGGCGGCAACGGCGCGACCGGGATCGGGCCGAGATAGGCCCGGCCGGATTCGAGCCGCAGCGGCAGCACCACGCCGCGAGGCGCCGCAGCCGTGCCCGGGGCAGGCTCGACCGGCTGAGCCGGTCGGCGCCCGGTCAACACGCCGGCAATAAGGCCGCCGATTCCGGCGGATCGGTTGCTCAGCCCCATGGATTGCAGCACCTCCTCAAGGCCGGTCAGCGACAGCTCGACCCGCCCCTGTGGCCGGCGCATGTCGTCGAGGCCGAGATTGCCGGTGGCGTCGATCCGCTTTGCGCCCTTGGACAGGGTCAGCGTCGTCAGCTGCAGCCGGCCGCCAGCCTCGCGCCAGCGGTCCAGCTCGGCGGGCAATCCGCGGCCGGAAAACGGCTCGGCATGGGTGAGTGTCATCACCAGATTGGCGTCGGTCGGGTCACCGCCGCGCAGCAGCGCGTCCAGCGGTGGGACGCTCGCCTTGTCGATGGTGACGGCCACATCGAACGCGCCGTCGGCCTGCGGACGATCCGGCGTGCGGCGCAGATGGGCCTCCGCCTCGCGGGCCCGGAACGCCACGGGCGTGCCGTCCGGCACCGTTCCCGACAGCACGGGGGACGTCACCTGCACGGCGATGCGGTCCAGCTTCCCGGGCTGGCCGATGACGCTGGCCCGCAGGCTGCCCTCCCAGGCCAGGCGCCACTCAGTGCCGCCGCGGCGCTCGCGCACCACCAGCGGGCTCTCGGCCTCGATGATGACGTGGCTGGGTGTGTAGATCTGCGCCACGGCCAGAACCCGACCGAGCGTCCCGCTGATGCCGCGACCCTCGGCGCTGCCCTCGAAGGACGGGGTGTTGCAGGACAGCTCGATGCGGAACGGGAAGCCGGCGATCTTGCGGTCCGGGCAAGTCCAGTTGCGGCCCAGACTGGCCTCGCGGGCCAGCCAGCCGTCGATCTCGCTGCCGGTCTTCCATGACGCATAGAGCCAGAAGCCGCAGAGCGCGACGCTCATCACTCCGACGGTGATCGCCGGCAGCATCAGCCGCAGGCGGCCGGGCCGCCTGGGCGGCGGATCTGCGAATCGGCTGCGATAGGCCATGGCCACTGCCCCTGCGCGCCCCTGCGGCGCCCTGCCCGACAACGCTGTGCAGGCCACCGTGGATCACCGCGGGCCTGCGAAACGCCGCCCGCGTCGATTCAGGCTTTGCGTTCCCTGCTCTAGCTGCTACCGGCTGCGCCGCCAAGGTGGACGGGCGCAGCGGTGATGACGGCAGAATCAGGCGATCTCTGGGTGTTCGGCTACGGCTCGCTGATGTGGCGGCCTGATTTTGCCTTCGAGGAGCGCCAGCTGGCGACGCTGCACGGCTTCCACCGGGCGCTGTGCGTGCTGTCGCATCATCATCGCGGCACGCCCGATCAGCCCGGCGTCGTGCTCGGCCTCGACCGCGGCGGGTCCTGCCGCGGCATCGCCTTCCGGGTCGCGGCGGCGCAGGTTGACGACACGATTGCGTATCTGCGGGCCCGTGAGCAGGTCACGATGGTGTACCGGGAGACGCAGCACAGGGTCCGCCTCACCGAGGGCCGGGTTGTCGACGCGGTTGCCTATACGGTGGACCGCGCGCACAAGCAGTATGCGGCGCGGCTCGACCGGCCCGATCTCCTGCGCCTCGTGCAGCAGGGGATCGGCGTCTCTGGTGCCAATCCGGACTATGTGCGGGCCACGCACCAGCACCTGCACGACCTCGGCCTGCGCGATGCGACGCTGGCCTGGCTGGTCGAAAACCTCGTCTGACGGACTATCGCTGCGGCCAGCCGAGATCGGCCAGCACGACGCGCCGTGCTGTGGGATCCTGCGCCAGCAGGTGCAGGTGGATCTCCTCGGCTCCGGGGAACAGCGCCACCGGGTCTTCGCCGGTCACCGCCGCGCCCAGAATCGCCAGGCGGCCGTTCCTGCCGCGGCCGACGGCCAGCGCGATCACGTCGCGATAGTCCGGTACGGTGGACGGTGCATAGGCGGACACCACGTAGCGGCGCCCCGATGTGCCGCGCCAGACATGGAATCGCTGCGCCAGCGCCGGCCCGCAGGCGATGCGCAACGCCTCATGGGCCGGCGGATTGCGGCCGGAGCAGGTGGTTCGTGCCGGCAGTGGTAATGTCATCGCGAAGGGCATGGCGGGTGTCCTGAACAGAACAAAAATAGAACGTATCCGGATCATGCTGTCAATAGCGTTGGTGCGGCCTTGCGTGACGGGAGGGCGGCGCCATCTAGGCGTCATCAACAGAGGATCCTTCTGGCCATGCTGACACTGCCGGCTCTCGCCGCCGCGATCGGGGGCTTTGCGACAGTCCGCGGCGGCCGCAGCCGCTACTACGAAGGGCCGGTCTCGGACCATTTCGACGGGACCCGGTTCTTCAATCCGGGTGGAGCCCGGTTGCGCTCGTCGCTCGACGTGCTGCGCTGGCAGTTCGGTGGCACGCGCCAGCCCTGGCCTGACGCCTTTCCCAGCCCCTACAGCGATGTTCCGCCACGGCGTGTCGATGGCGCGGGCCTGCGGGTGACGCTGGTGGGTCACGCCACTGTTCTGATCCAGACCGGCGGCCTCAACATCGTGATCGATCCGGTGTGGTCGGAGCGGGCGTCGCCGCTTTCGTTTGCGGGGCCACGGCGGGTGAATGTGCCGGGAATCGCGTTCGACGACCTTCCGCCGATCGATGTGGTACTGGTGACGCACAATCATTACGACCATCTCGACATGGCGACGCTGATCCGGCTCGCTGCGCGCGACCAGCCGCGCATCGTCACGCCGCTGGGCAATGACACGATCATGCGCCAGGGCGGCGTTCCGGTCCCTGCCGAGGCGTTCGACTGGGGTGCTCGGGTGCCTCTGGGCGAATCAGTCGTGGCGCATCTCGAGCCGAGCCAGCACTGGTCGGCGCGCGGCGTGCTCGACCGGTCACGGGCGCTGTGGGCGGCGTTCGTCATCGAGACGCCCGGCGGGGCCGTCTACCATGTGGGCGACACCGGCTATGGCGACGGCAGCCTGTTCCCGCCCATCCGCGAGCGGCATGGGCCGCCGCGGCTGGCGGTCCTGCCGGTGGGCGCCTACGAGCCGCGCTGGTTCATGCAGGGCCAGCACATGAACCCCGATGAGGCGGTGCGCGTGTTCCTGACCTGCGGGGCGCAGCACGCCATCGGCCATCACTGGGGCACGTTCCGGCTGACCGACGAAGCGGTCGAGGCACCGCCCGCGGCCCTCGCGGATGCTTTGGCCCGGCATGGCGTGGCGCCGGAGCGCTTCCGGGCGCTGCGGCCCGGGGAGGTCTGGGACGGCGCGACGGTTGGCTGAGGCTCAGGGGCGCCTGAGCGCAGCGGCGATATCGCGCGGGTGGTCGGCCAGCAGCAGCATGCCGGCGGCCTTGAGCTCGTCGTCCGAGCCGTAGCCCCACCGCACGCCAAGCGCCGGCATCCCGGCGGCGTGGGCGCCGTGGGCGTCGTGTTCGCGGTCGCCGATCATCACCGCCGTGGCGGGGTCCACCCGCTCCTCGACGACGAGGTGGCGGATCAGCTCGGCCTTGTCGGTGCGGGTGCCGTCGAATTCCGAGCCGTGGATGGAGCGGAAGCGGTCGGCGAGGTCGAAATGCGCCAGGATGCGGCGGGCATAGTCGCGCGGCTTCGACGTCGCCACATGCAGGACGAAGCCGTCGGCAACCAGTCCATCGAGAAGCTCCGGGATGCCGGAGATGACGGCGTTGCGGAACAGGCCAATGTCGCCATAGGACTGGCGATAAAGCCGCACGCCCTCGTCGGCCAGTGCGTTGGAGCCGAGCAGCCGGGCGAAGCTGGCGCGCAGCGGGGGGCCGATCATCCACACGAGGTCGTCGGCGGGGGGCACCGGATAGCCCATGAGCCGCAGTGCCTCCTGGACGGAGCCGGTGATGCCGGGCTTGGGGTCGGTCAGCGTCCCGTCGAGGTCGAACAGCACATGGTCGACCGCCAGCGGCAGCCGCGATGCTGGCGTCACTTCGGCTGCACGTAGATGTAGAGCTCGAGCCCGGTGTCGCCCGGGCCGGAGCCGATGGCGACATACTCCTCGGTGAAACTGTCCTTCACCTCGATGCCCTTGGTGTCCAGGTAGGCCGACACCGCCTCGTAGGTGCTGTCGATGTCGTCATAGGGCGCCTTGTGGACGAAGCGGATCGCCTTGCCGGCGGGCGTCGACCCGAAGACGATGTCGGCCGGCAACCCGGGCGGGCGGGCGGCGGGCGGCGCGGCGACCGGCAACAGCGCCTGGAAGCGGAAGCCCATGTCGTCGGTCTCCAGGAAAGTCGCGAGCGGCTTGCCGGTGACGCGGACCCCGGACTTGTCCATCTCGGACTGCAGCCGCTGGAAGCTCTGGGTGAGCTTGTCGTAACCCTCGTCCCATGTCGCCTGGCCGCGCAGCGTAGCGGCCGGCCGGGCGGCGAGCTCGACCGTGTCCGGCGTCGAGCTGTCGACGGGCGGCGGGGCGAGGGTCTCCTGTCCGGCAACGACCGCCGGTGGTGTGGGCGGAACCGTCCCGGGCGGCACCGGCAGCGACGGCACGGCTGCGGCCGGAGGTGGCGGCGGGATCAGCGCCGGTGCCGGCGTCTGGGCAATCGGGGGTGGTGCCACCGGGCTTGGGGCTGCGACGGTCGGCGGCGGGGCAGGCGGAACCGCTGGAAGAGCGGGCATCGCGGGTGCAACCGGTGGAGCCGGCGCACCCGGCAAGGGCGGCAGCGGCTGGGTTTCGACGGGCCGCGGCGGCGCCACCGTGGTCTGCGCCGATGCGGCGACCAGGCCAGCAGAGCCATAGGCGATGACCGCTGCCAGTCCGAGCCTGCGAATGATGCTGTCCAGGGCCATGGCCGTCGCCTCGTCTGCCGGCGCTTGCCGGGTGCCGCACTCTGCCGAATCACGCTTGTCGGGACGGTCCAGAATAGGCAGACGCACCGACGCTGGTCGAGTTCCCGAATCACCCTGTGGCGCCGGACCCGCGCTTCGCGATATGACGCTAAGCCGGGGCGCATCGTCCCCCGCCGCAATGGACATGACCCCGATGAGCCCGCTGGCCGGCCTGCACTTCACCAAGATGAACGGCATCGGCAACGCCATTGTGATCCTCGACCTGCGTGGACGTGCCTTGCGCGTCTCGCCTGCCGAGGCGCGCGCTATCGCCGCCGGCCCCGGATCGGGCTTCGACCAGCTGATGGTCCTGCACGATCCGCGGACGCCGGGAACGATCGCCTTCATGCGCATCCTCAACACGGACGGCTCGGAATCGGCGGCCTGCGGCAACGGGACGCGCTGCGTCGGCCGGCTTTTGACGACGGAAGCCGGCAGTGATGCCGTGCTGCTGGAGACGAGTGCCGGCCTGCTGCCGACGACGCGCCTCGACGAGGCGACCTATACGGTCGACATGGGGGTGCCGCGGCTCGCCTGGGACGAGATCCCGCTGGCCGAGGAGTTCCGCGACACCACCGGCTTCGAGCTGCAGATCGGCCCCATCGACGCACCCGTGCTGCACACCCCGTCGGCGGTCAACATGGGCAATCCCCACGCGATCTTCTGGGTCGACGATGTCAACGCCCATGACCTGTCGCGCATCGGCCCGCTGCTGGAGGGCCACCCGATCTTCCCGGAGCGGGCCAACATCTCGCTCGCCCATGTCACGGCCCGCGATGCGCTGACGCTGCGGGTGTGGGAGCGCGGCGCGGGCCTGACGCTGGCCTGCGGCTCGGCCGCCTGCGCGGCCGCCGTGGCGGCGGTCCGCAAGGACCTGACCGATCGCACCGTGCGGGTGAGCCTGCCGGGCGGCGACCTGACCATCCACTGGCGCGAGAGCGACGGCCATGTGCTGATGACCGGCCCCACCGCCATCGAGCACACGGGCGTGCTCGATGAGGCTCTGTTCAGCGGCATTCCGGACTGATGGGCGTCGAGGTTGTCACCTTCGGCTGCAGGCTCAACCTGGTCGAGTCGGAGGCCATGCGCCGCCACGCCGAGGCGGCCGGCCATGATGACCTCGTGATCATCAACACCTGCGCGGTCACGGCCGAGGCCGGCCGCCAGGCGCGTCAGGCGATCCGCCGCCTGAAGCGGCAGCGGCCGGCCGCCACCGTGGTGGTGACGGGCTGCGGCGCGCAGGTCGAGCCGCAGCGCTTCGCAGCGATGGCGGAGGTCTCCCAGGTGGTGGGCAATGCCGAGAAGGTGGAGCCCGCGACGTGGTCGCGGGACGCCCTCGCGCCGCTGGCCGATCCCGGCGCGGGCTTCGCCAAGGTCAGGGTCGCCGACATCATGACGGTGCGGGAGACCGCGCCGCATCTGGCTGACGGCTTTGCAGGGCGCACACGCGCCTTTGTCGAGGTGCAGAACGGCTGCGACCATCGCTGCACCTTCTGCATCATCCCGTATGGCCGCGGGCCGGCGCGCTCGGCGCCCGCCGGGGCGGTGGTCGAGCATGTGGCGCGGCTGGCCGAGTCGGGGGTCGGCGAGGTGGTGTTGACGGGCGTCGACGTCACCAGCTGGGGCAGCGACCTGCCTGGTGCGCCACGCCTCGGCGCGCTGGTGAAGGCGGTGCTCCGGCATGTGCCGGCCCTGCCCCGGTTGCGGCTGTCGTCGCTCGATCCGGTCGAGCTGGATTCCGACCTGCTCGACGCGCTGGCCAGCGAGCCGCGGCTGATGCCGCACCTGCACCTGTCGGTGCAGGCCGGCGACGACATGGTGCTGACGCGGATGAAGCGCCGGCACCGGCGGGCCGATGTCGAAGCGATCTGCGAGCAGGCCCGACGCCTGCGGCCCGATGTCGTGTTCGGCGCCGACCTGATCGCCGGGTTTCCGACGGAGACCGAGGCCATGTTCGGAGCGTCGCTGGCGCTGGTCGAGGCCTGCGGCCTCACCCACCTGCATGTCTTTCCCTATTCGCCGCGGCCCGGCACGCCGGCAGCGCGCATGCCGCAGGTGGCGCCTCCGGTCGTGCGGGAGCGGGCGACGCGGCTGCGCCAGGCCGGCGAGGCGGCACTGGTGCGCCATCTCGACGAACAGGTGGGGACGGTGCAGCAGGTACTGGCCGAGATCGGCGGCACGGGCCGCACCGAGGGCTTCGCGGCGGTGGAAACGCCGGGCCTGCCCGCCGGCATGATCGCGGCAGTGCGAATTGCCGGCCATGACGGCCGGGTGCTCAGGACGGCGTAGGGTTCAGACCGCAGGCCAACAGCCTGTCGCGCATGTGGGCGGGCACCGGCGCCACCACCCGTACCGGCGCGTCGCGCGGCAGCGGGATGGTCACCTCCCGGGCATGGAGATGCAGCGGCGGGCCGCCACTGCGCGGGGCGATGCCGTAGACGGCATCGCCGAGGATCGGCCAGCCCTGTGCGGCGCAATGCACGCGCAGCTGGTGGGTCCGGCCGGTGAGCGGCTCAAGGCCCAGCCATGCGATCGGGAGACTGGTGGCCGGATCGCGGCCGCGGCCGAGCACCCGCCAGCGGGTCTGCGACGGAAGGCCGGCGGGATCGACCTTCATCCACCAGCCGCGGTCGGGATCGCGCCGGCCCAGCGGAAGGTCGACAAGGCCCTCGTCGGCGGCCGGGTCGCCCTCGACAACCGCCCAGTAGGTCTTGGCGATGCGTCCCTGCTTGAACAGAAGGCCGAGCTTTTCCAGCGCCTTGCGGTGCCGGCCGAGCACCAGGCAGCCGGAGGTGTCGCGGTCGAGCCGGTGGGCCAGCGCCGGGGCGCGCGGCAGGCCGAACATCAGCTGGCCCAGATAGGTCTCGAGATTGGGCTCGCCGGCTTCCGCCTTCGGCCCGCGGTGCACGGCAAGGCCGGCTGGCTTGTCGATGACCAGCATCAGCCCGTCGCGGTGCAGCAGGCGGGCGTGCAGGTCGAGGGCGGGCGGTTGAGCCGTCATCGTGCCGGCTTAACGCTTCCTGATGGGCTGCGAAACCGCTATCGAGGGCCGATGAGCGACGAGACCCCGAAGAAGCCCGGCCTGTTCTCCCGCCTGTTCGGGCGCGAGAGCGAGCCGGCCGTGCCGAAGCCGGCGGCGGAGCCCGCCCAGGCGGCCGAACCGGCGCCGAAGCGCTCCTGGTGGCAGCGTCTGCGCGAGGGGCTGTCGCGCTCCTCGTCGGCGATCGGCGGTGGCATCACCGACATCTTCACCAAGCGCAAGCTGGATGCCGACACGCTCGAGGAGCTGGAGGACATCCTGCTGCAGGCCGATCTCGGCGTCGATGTCGCCGGGCGCATCGTCGCCGCCGTCGGCAAGGGCCGGTACGGCAAGGATATCGCACCCGAGGAGGTCAAGGCGGTGCTCGCCCAGGAGGTGGAGGCCGTGCTCGCACCGGTGGCCGTGCCGCTGGTGATCGATCCCGCGGCCCGACCCTTCGTGGTGCTGATGGTGGGCGTCAACGGCTCGGGCAAGACGACGACGATCGGCAAGCTTGCTGCCAAGCTGACGGCGGAGGGGCGTAGCGTGATGCTGGCCGCCGGCGACACGTTCCGCGCCGCCGCCATCGAGCAGCTGACGGTCTGGGGCGCGCGCACCGGCGCACCGGTGGTGACGCGGCCGCAGGGCGCGGACGCCGCCGGCCTCGCCCATGACGCGCTGACCCAGGCGCGGGCGGCGGGCACCGACGTGCTCCTGATCGACACTGCCGGCCGGCTGCAGAACCGCACCGAGCTGATGGCCGAGCTGGAGAAGGTCGTGCGGGTGATCCGCAAGCTGGACGCGGCCGCACCGCACGCCGTGCTGCTGGTGCTGGACGCCACGGTCGGCCAGAACGCGCTGTCGCAGGTCGAGATCTTCGGCAAGGTCGCGGGCGTCACCGGCCTGGTGATGACCAAGCTCGACGGCACGGCGCGGGGTGGCATCCTGGTCGCCATCGCGGCGAAATACCGGCTGCCGGTGCATTTCATCGGCGTCGGCGAGGGGATCGAGGATCTCGAGCCCTTCACCGCCCCCGATTTCGCCCGCGCGATCGCGGGGCTGGAGACCGAGGCGCCATAATGGCGTTCCCCCGGCCTCCGGTCCTTGCGGCTCACACCACCTTGAGTCGGATCTCGCCGAGACCCTCGATGGCACCGACCATGACCTGGCCGCGGTCGATGCGGCCGACGCCCTCGGGCGTGCCGGAGAAGATCACGTCGCCGGCCTTCAGCTCGTAGTAGCTCGACAGGATGGCGATCTGCTCGGCGACCGACCAGACCATGTCGGCGAGGTTGGCATCCTGGCGCATCTGGCCGTCGACCGAGAGGCTGATGCGGCCTTTGCCGAGGTGGCCGACGGCACTGACGGGATAGATGGGGCCGACCGGACCCGACGAGTCCGCGCTCTTGCCGGTCTCCCACGGACGGCGGAGCTGCTTGGCCTCGTCCTGCAGGTCGCGGCGGGTCATGTCGAGGCCGACCGCATAGCCGAAGACGCAGTCCAGCGCCTGCTCGCGCGGGATGTCGCGGCCGCCAGACTTCAGCGCCACCAGCATCTCGATCTCGTGGTGGTAGTTCTCGGTGCGCGGCGGATAGGGGTGGTCGACGGTGACCCCATGGGCCACCGGCTGCAGGGCGTCGGGCGTCTTGTTGAAGAAGAAGGGCGGCTCGCGGGTCGGGTCGCCGCCCATCTCGCGGGCGTGCGCGGCATAGTTGCGGCCGATGCAGTAGACGCGGCGCAGCGGGAAGACGAGGTCGGATCCGGCGATCGGGAGCGTCGGGCGCGGGTCAACGGCAATGGCGTGAGACGTCATGGGCATGTCCTTGTGGGGCGGATCCGGCAGGATGGCGCAGGCGGGGGTAGCTCTGCTAAAAACCGCTACCGAAGCCGGCGGGCCCGCACAAGGGTCATGAAGGCCCGCACAGGGGCCACGAAGGGACCACAGCACGATGGACGCCCCGCAGACCAAGGCCCAGGCGGCCGCCACCGACACCGGGATCATGGAAGGCCCGGCCCTGCGGAGCCTCAACCCGTTCCTCAAGCTGGCGCTGGAGATGGGGCCGCTGGTGGTGTTCTTCCTTGCCAACCAGAAGGCCGGGATCTTTACCGCCACCGGCCTGTTCATGGCCGCCGTGCTGCTGTCGCTGGTGGTGTCCTATGCGCTCACCCGCCATCTGCCGGTGATGCCGATGGTCACCGCCGTGGTCGTGCTGGTGTTTGGCGGGCTGACGCTGTGGTTCCACGACGAGCTGTTCATCAAGATCAAGCCGACCATCGTCAACAGCCTGTTCGGCACCGTGCTGCTGGGGGGCCTGTTGTTCGGCCGGCCGTTGCTGCCCCTGGTGCTCGACACCGTGTTCCAGCTCACCGACGAGGGCTGGCGCAAGCTGACCTTCCGGTGGGGCGTGTTCTTCTTCGTGCTGGCGGCGATCAACGAGGTCGTGTGGCGGACGCAGACGCTCGACACCTGGGTCAACTTCAAGGTGTTCGGCATCATGCCGCTGACGGTGGCGTTCGCGCTGGCGCAGACGCCGCTGATCCTGAAGCACGAGGTCAAGCCGCCGGCGGCGGGCTGACGTCAGGGCCGCGGCGCTGCGGCGCGGGTAATCGCGGCGGCCAGCGGACCGTCCACGGCGGCGGGTGTCAGCGGGCCCACATGCTTGTAGGCGATGGTGCCGTCGGGGGCGACGACGAATGTCTCCGGCACGCCGTAGACGCCCCATTCGATGCCGACGCGGCCTGACGCGTCGACGCCAACCGCCGCGAAGGGGTTGCCGAACTGGCCGAGGAAGCGGCGGGCATTCTCGGGCTGGTCCTTGTAGTTGAGACCAACGATCCGAATGTCGCGGCGTTCGGCGAGCTTCATCAGGTAGGGGTGCTCCTCGCGGCAGGGACCGCACCAGGATGCCCAGACATTCACCAGCGTGACGCCGCGACCCTTGAGATCGGCCGCGGCAAGGCCCGGCAGCGCCGCTCCGTCGCGGGCCAGTCCGTCGAGCGGCGGCAACGCGAAGGCCGGCACCGGCCGTCCGAGCAGCGCCGAGGGCAGGCGCGAGGGGTCGCCCTGGTTGAGCCGATAGAGCAACAGGACGGCCAGCGCGGCAAAGACCAGCACCGGCACGGCCACCAGCCAGCCGCTGCGACGGCGGCCGTCCGGCGCTTCGTTCATCGGGTCAGCCGGGGCGTCGGTGCTCATGCCTGTGGTCCCGTCACAGGCCCGGCCGAACGGCGGCGGGTGCCCGACGCCTCAAGGCGCTGCAGCGCGGCGCGCTGCGTGCGGTAATCGAGAACGGCATGGATCACGAGGCCGCCGACGATGATCGCCGCCAGGGCGTAGCTTGCCAGGATATAGGCCGCATGGGGTCCAAGGCCGCTCATCGGGTCGGGCCTGCCTCGGCGAGCCCGGCTGCGGTGTCCTCGCGCTGGGCGGCCAGCAGGCCGAGCGTGCGCACGCGGCGGCGCAGGATCTCGTTGCGCATCCCCATGAGGTGGAGGGCGATGAACAGAAGCGTGGCACCCACGGCCATCACCAGCAGCGGCCACAACATCGAAGGATCGATGGTCGGTCCGCTGAGGCGGATCACGCTGGCGGGCTGGTGCAGCGTGTTCCACCAGTCGACGGAGAACTTGACGATCGGGATGTTGATGAAGCCCACCAGGGTGATGATCGACACGGCGCGACCCGCCCGGGCGGGATCCTCGATGGCGTTCCACAGCGCCATGACGCCGCAATACATCAGGAACAGCACAAGCACCGACGTCAGGCGCGCGTCCCAGACCCACCAGGTGCCCCACATCGGCTTGCCCCAGAGCGAGCCTGTGACGAGGCAGAGCGCCGTGAAGGCGGCTCCCAGCGGCGCGGCGGCCTTCTGTGACACGTCGGCCAGCGGGTGGCGCCAGACCAGCGTGCCGATCGCCGACAGCGCCATCAGCGTGTAGCAGCCCATGGCCAGCCAGGCAGCCGGGACGTGGATGTACATGATCCGGACGGTTTCGCCCTGCTGATAGTCTGCAGGCGCGACCGCAAACACCATCCACAGCCCGACGGCGAGCGTCGTCGCTGCGAGGCCTGCGAGCACGGGAATCAGCCAGCTGGCAAGGCCGAGGAAACGGGTGGGGTTCGCAAAGCGGATCATGTGCCTGTTCTAGTGGCCGGGCAGCGAGGCGGCAATGCGGCGGTTCGCACGCCGGTGCGATCACGGCGGCGTGATTTGCGCTGGGCCGATAGTGCTTGCGCCAAGGCGTGAGAAAGCAATTCGCGGTCCGGCTAGGGTCACTGTGCGGTGGCCGAGCGGGCGATTTGTCCGGGAGGCGCAGTTTTCAAGCCGCAGGACGATTTCAGGACGACCCTGTTTCAGTATCCCTTTATCCCGCGGGCCGGTCGACCGGTCCGCGGACGGTTCCGGGGAGACCATCGCCAGGTCTCCCCGGAGACCGACCATCCGGAGACGGGCCATCAAGGCCCCGCAGCCTCAGCCGCGCAGCAGATCCGACGGGAGGATGCCGAAGCGGGTTCTGAACGCGGCCGAAAAATCGCCCATATGGGTGAAGCCGCAGGCCAGCGCAGCCTCGCTGACGCCGGTGCCGCCGTCCTCGATGAGGTGCCGGGCGGCGTCGAGCCGCGTCTGCTTGACATAGCGGCTGACGGAGACATCGAGCCTGCGGGTGAACTCATAGTGGAGGCCGCGGACACTCACGCCGGACGCCCGGGCAATGGTGGCAGGCGTCAGCGGTTCGCCCAGGCGGGCCGCAATGAAGGCGCGGGCCCGGTCCAGCGTGGCGGAACCCGGTGCTCGTGGTGCAGGATCGGACGTCGCGGCCCGCGCCACCACCTCGGCCAAGGCGGTCACGATCAGTTCGCCATGCAGGGTGTCGAAGGCCTTGCGGGCGCCCGGCAGCCAGTCAGGCGCCTCGTAGCGGGCAAGGATGCCGAGAACCAGAGCGCGCAGATCCGTCAGGCCGGGAAGAGCGGGATCGAGGCAGATCGACCGGGCGGCGTGCCGCCACTCGGTCTCGCAGCCGATCGCCGCCATGCGCGCGGCAACCGTTGCCTCGGGGACGACCACACAGACCGACGCGAACCGCTCGTCCTGGATGAAGCGCAGCCGCTGCGACCGGGCGAGCGCCCCGGGCGTGCGGGGGTCGAGATCGAGGCTGCGGCTGCCGGTTTCCAGGCGCCCGCCCGGCGTGAAAGGCAAATAGAGATTGAGAAGCGGGCCGTCCCCCTCGAGCAGCAGGCCCGCATGGGCGCGCACGCCGATCAGAACAGGGCCGAGCTGCAGCGTCACGCCGCGATGCACCGCGTTCGTGTCGCGGCGCAGCGGCTCGAACCGCGTGGTCGACGGCACGAGCCGCAGCGCACGGTCGCGCAGCTCGTCGAGCTCCACGGATTGCATGGCGCGCTGCAGCGGCAAGGCAGGGCTGGTCCGGTCCGGCGCTGTCCCGGTGGTCACCTCATTGGCCTCTGCGCCGCACCGTGTCGGACGGCCGCTCGCCGAACCGCTGGCGGTAGGCGGCCGCAAACTGGCCATGATGGTGGAAGCCGACGGCAGCGGCCGCCTCGGCGATGCCGATCCCGCCGCTGCCCAGCATCCGGCGGACCGCATCGAGCCGCGCATCGCGCACGAACTGGCCGACCGTGCAGCCAAAGGCGCGGGCGAAGGCGTAATGCAGCGCTCGCAGGCTGACGCCGGATGCCGCTGCGATCGCAGACGGCGTCAGCGTCGCCCCCAGATTGGCCATCACATAGTCGCGGGCCCGGTAGGCCCCCGCGACCCCCGCTGCCGGACGGCCCTCACCGGGGAGCGTGACGCGTGCCAGGGCTGCGGCGATTGCGGTGACGATCAGATCGGCATGGATCTGGTCGAACACGGCGCGACTGCCCGGCAGCCAGTCGTCCCTTCCATACCAGCCGAGGGCTTCCTCGACGGTGCTGCGGATGTCGGCCAGACCGCGCAGCCGGGGATCGAGGCAGGCGCGCTCCCCCAGGCTTGCCCAGCGCGCATCGGGCTCGATCTCGGCCATGCGGGCAGCGACCAAGCCCTCCGGCACCACGACCGAGACACTGCCATAGCCGCGCCCCTGCAGCAGCCGCAGGCCGCGCGACCGGGCGAGCACGGCACCGCCGCCACGGCGCAGGTCGATGCCGCGCCAGGGCGTCTCGATACGACCGGACCCCAGATAGGGGATATAAACATTGACGAAGGCGCCATCGCCCTGCAGCAGCAGTCCGCTGCTGATGCCGGAGGCGAGCAGGACCGATCCGAGCTTCAGGATGGAGCCGCCGCCCGGCTCGTGGGTATCCTGGTCGAGGGGCGCAATGGTCCGGATATGCGGAAAACCGGCACGAATGCCCGCCTCGGCGGCATCGAACGACGGATGCGTGCGATACCGGGACAAGAGAGGCATGCCGGCGCCCGAGCGCCGGAGACCTTGGGGGATCGCTTCCGCGCCGCGCCATGGCGTGCTGGCAATCGCCTGGGCCAATTCACAATCCCTATTCGGAGAAGAGCACGCAACTACAATGTCTTGTCTGAATATGACGGAGCTTTGCCCCATGACCAAGCATTCGTTAAGCCTTTTTTGGCGGAATCTGCCTTGCTGGTGCGCGAGCCGATGAAGCAGGCTGTGGACGAATCAGGCCAGACGCCGCCCGCCTGGCCAGGCCGGCCGGCGCGGATCGGCTGGATCCTGTTCGACTGGGCGACCCAGCCCTTCTTCACGCTGGTCACGACCTTCGTGTTCGCGCCGTTCTTCGTGTCCATGCTGGCACCCACCGCCGCCGATGGCCAGGCCTGGTGGGGTTACGCCACCGGCGTCGCGGGGCTGATGGTGGCGATCGGATCGCCGGTGCTGGGCGCTGCCGCGGACATGGGCGGGCGGCGCAAGCCGTGGATTGGCGCCTTCGGGCTGCTGATCGTCGCCGGTTCCTGCCTGCTGTGGTTTGCCGTGCCGGGACTGCAGGGGGCGGTCGCCATCGCGCTGATCGGCTATGTGATCGCCACTGTCGGGGCTGAGTTCGCAACCCTGTTCAGCAACGCGATGATGCCCGCGCTGGCACCGCCGGAGCGGCTGGGGCGCCTGTCCGGCACGGGCTGGGCCGTGGGCTATGCGGGCGGGCTGGTGGCGCTCGCCATCACGCTGGCGCTGCTGGCTGCCGACCCTGGCAGCGGGCGCACGCTCGCCGGCATCGCGCCGGTTCTCGGCCTTGATCCGGCCCTGCGCGAGGGCGACCGCGCCGTCGGGCCGCTGTCGGCCCGGGGGTTCGTGGTGTTCGTGCTGCCGCTGTTCCTGCTGACGCCTGACGTGAAGGGCCGCGGCCCTGGTCTCGGCGCGTCGATCCGCGCCGGCCTCACGGCGACGCGAGGGATCGTGGCGTCGCTGCGGGGCGAGCGCCGCCTGACGCGGTTCCTCATTGCCAACATGGTTTACAGCGACGGGTTGGTGGCGCTGTTCGCCCTCGGGGGCATCTATGCGGCCGGCGTCTTCGGCTGGGGCACGCTGCAGCTTGGCGTGTTCGGGATCCTGATCATCGTAGCCGGCGTTGGCGGTGCCCTTGCGGGAGGCTGGCTCGACGACCGTTTCGGACCGCGCCGTGTGGTGCTGGCAGGGCTGTTGCTGCTGGCGGTGGCCTGCTTCGGCGTGCTCAGCACAAGCCGCAACCATGTGCTGTTTGCCGTCGCCGTGGCGCCGCCGGACGGCAGCCTGTTCGGCGGCACGGCGGAGCGGGTCTATGTCGGCCTCGGCCTGATCATCGGGCTGGCATCGGGGCCGGTGCAGGCGGCAGCGCGGACGCTGCTCACCCGGTTGGCACCACCCGGAAAGGTCGGCCAGGCCTTTGGCCTGTTTGCCCTCTCGGGCAAGGTCACCGCCTTCCTCGGCCCCAGCCTCGCGGCGCTCGCCACCGACCTGTTCGACAGCCAGCGAGCCGGTGTCGCGGTGGTGCTGGCCTTCCTGCTCGCGGGCCTGGCCCTGCTCATTCGTGTCGGGCCCGACGCTCCACGGTGATCAGGCGTGGGTTGCGGGCCGTCCGCGCCTCAGTCCAGCGCCGGCCGGCCTTGCGCTGATCTGACGGTGGTTGCGCGCATCCGATAGTCGGTGGAAGGGACAGGCCGGTCCACGGGGAGGTGACTTCCACTGGACCGGCGGAGGGTCTGCGAGGGGGATTCACCGAAGCGGCGGCGATACGCGGCCGAGAAATCGCCCATGTGGTTGAAGCCGCAGTCCAGCGCCACCTCGGTCACCGTCCTGCCCGACGAGTCCGCCAGCAGGTCGCGGGCGCGGTCGAGCCGGCGCTCGCGCACGAATTCGCCGGGCGTGCGGCCGCGGTTGTGGCGGAACGCATAGTGCAGGGCGCGCACGCTCATGCCGGCCGCCCGGGCGATCAGGGTCGGGGTCAGGGCCTCTGCGAGGTTGGCGGCGATGAACTCCTCGGCACGGGCCAGCGGGCTTGTGTCGAGCGGCCTGCGGGCGCCGAAGCCGGCGCCGAGCAGCACGGTGTTGGCCATGGCGAGGATCAGCATGTCCTCGTAGACCGCCATGGCGCGCGATCGCGACCCGGGAAGCCACTCGCCACGGTCGATTTGCTCCAGCACGGCCCGCAGCGTCGAGATGAAGTGGGCGGTGGCCTGCTGGGCGCCGACAAGTTGGGGCGGGATCGACAGCAGCGCCGCGCCGTTGATGTCGCCCATGCAGCGGATCATGTCGGCGGGATCGCAGTGGAAGAACACCGCGGCGAAGCCGGGAGCGAACCGGCAACGGCCCTCGCCGACCAGCATCGCGCCGTTGGTGTGGCCACCGACGGTCTCCGGTCCCTGGCCGCAATCCAGCGTGGCATGGCCGTTGAGCACCAGCGCGAAGGAGGTGTTGTCGCCGGCCTTGAAGGAAAAGCCGCTGGTCTGCGACGTCGACAGGTAGGACCGGGCAAACTGCACCGCGTTGATGCGGATGCTGAATGGCCCGCCGCCGACCGTGTCGACGTCGTGGACGTAGCGGTAGCGGTCCTGCACGGACTGCCGATACCAGTCGAAATCACCGGTCGATCCAACGGGATAGCGGCTAAGCGGCAGGCATGGTGTCATCAGACGCTCCAGGCTGCCCGGCCCACAGGCGGGCCGGGCGAGGCTTCATCAGGACGGCCGCCGGTCTGCGGCCGGGCCTTGGGTCGGGCCTTGGGTTGGACCTGCGGTCGGGTCTCGGGCCTGACCGACGCGACAGTCTGGGACGGGATTTCACGCATGCCCGGCTCCCCACCGCGCTGTCTGGCCCTCGACCGCGCATCCGACGCCACAGCAGGCGGGGACCTGTCGTCAACAGGAGCTGCACTGGCGGGTTGGGGGAGGCATGCTCCCTGACTGGGGGCGACTTGATGCATGGCGGGTAAAAATGAAGCACCTGCCAAAACGGAGGGTCAAGGCCGGCAGCGCAGTCTTGCGCTGTACCGACGACGCTTGCGCGCGTCCGATGGTCTGAAGGTCGTTTTGACCTGAAAGCGCGGCTTTTGGAGGTGTCCACAGCCGAATCGGCATGACGCGAGGCGCGGTTGGTCGACGCCTCGCCAGAGCCCGTTTGCGGACGGCCGCCGCGCGATCAGCCCCGCCGGAACCGGGAGTTGGCCTCAGTGGCGGAAGTGGCGGTGGCCGGTGAACACCATCGCGAGCCCGGCGGCGTCGGCAGCGGCAATCACCTCGTCGTCGCGCATCGATCCGCCCGGCTGGATCACCGCGGTGGCGCCGGCCTCGGCGGCCGCCATCAGGCCGTCCGCGAAGGGGAAGAAGGCGTCCGACGCGACCACCGAGCCCTTGGCCAGGCTTTCCGCCAGGCCGGCGGTGCGGGCCGCTTCCGCCGCCTTCCAGGCGGCGATGCGGGCGCTGTCGACGCGGCTCATCTGGCCGGCGCCGATGCCGACGGTGGCGCCGTCGCGGGCATACACGATGGCGTTCGACTTGACATGCTTGGCGACCCGGAAGGCGAAGACGAGGTCGGCACGCTCGGCGGGCGAGGGCGCACGGCGGGTGACGACCTTCAGGTCCATGTCGTCGACCACGGCATTGTCGCGGCCCTGGGCCAGGAAGCCGCCCGCCACGGTGCGGAACACCAGGCCCTCGGCGCGCGGATCGGGAAGGCCGCCTGTTACCAGCAAGCGAAGGTTCTTCTTGGCGGCGACGATGGCGACCGCCTCCTCGTCGGCATCGGGGGCGATGATCACCTCGGTGAAGATCTCGACGATGGCGCGGGCGGCCTCGGCATCGAGGCGGCGGTTGAGCGCGACGATGGCGCCGAAGGCGGAGACCGGGTCGCAGCGCAGCGCGCGCGCATAGGCCTCGGCCAGGCTCGTCCCCATGGCCACGCCGCAGGGGTTGGCGTGCTTGATGATCGCCACCGCCGCGCAGGAGGTCGGCTCGAACTCGGCGACGAGCTCGAAGGCGGCGTCGGTGTCGTTGACGTTGTTGTAGGAGAGGGACTTGCCCTGTACCTGACGCGCCGTGGACACGCCAAAGCGATGTTCGGGCGTGCGATAAAAACCTGCTGATTGGTGCGGGTTCTCGCCGTAGCGGAGCACCTCGTCGGTGCGCTGCAGCGGGAGGACGAGGTGGCGGGGCAGCTCCTCGTCGGCCTGGAGCCAACGCACCACTGCGGCGTCGTAGGCGGCCGTGTGGGCGAAGGCCTCGAGC
>JBEIIL010000004.1:0-52713 GCA_040380755.1 Methylobacteriaceae bacterium
ACCGGCTGCTCGCTCACGCCCGGCGCGGTGATCCGGCGGTGCCGGAGCTGTCGCCGGAGCAGATCGACGCGCAGCTCGCGCTTGCTGTCGACCGGGTCATGGCCGAGGGCTCGCTCTATGACCGCGGCATCGCGGCGCTCGCCATCAAGCAGGCACGTGGCGACCTGATCGAGGCGATCTTCCTCGTCCGCGCCTACCGCACGACGCTGCCGCGCTTTGGCTATGCGCAGCCGCTCGATACGGACGCCATGCAGGTGTGGCGCCGTGTGTCGGCCACCTACAAGGACCTGCCCGGCGGCCAGGTGCTGGGACCGACCTTCGACTACACCCACCGGCTGGTCGATTTCGGTCTTGCGGAACCGTCAATCCTCGAGGAGCCAGCGTCCGCGCAGCCGATCGGCGGCGGCGTGCCGCATGTCACGGCGCTGCTCGACGGCGAGGGGCTGATCGAGCGCAACCCGCCTGCTGGGGACGCGCCGGTCGGCGACCTGACGCGCGAACCATTGGCCTTTCCGGCCGACCGCGATCTCCGGTTGCAGAACCTCGCCCGTGGCGACGAGGGGTTCCTGCTGGCGCTGGGGTATTCAACCCAGCGCGGCTATGGCCGGACGCACCCCTTTGTCGGCGAGATCCGCTGCGGCGAGGTCGAGGTCGAGTTCTTCGCCGAGGAGCTGGGCTTTGCCGTGCCGCTCGGCCGCATCCTCGTGACCGAATGCGAGATGGTGACGCAGTTTCGCGGATCGGCAGCAACGCCGCCGCAGTTCACACGCGGCTACGGGCTCGTCTTCGGCCAGTCGGAGCGCAAGGCGATGTCGATGGCGCTGGTCGACCGTGCGCTGCGCACCACGGAATTCGGCGAGGACGTGGTGGCGCCGGCGCAGGACGAGGAGTTCGTGCTGTCGCATTCCGACAACGTCCAGGCCACAGGCTTCGTCGAGCACCTGAAGCTGCCGCACTATGTCGACTTCCAGGCCGAACTGGGCCTGGTCCGCAAGCTGCGCGTCGAGCATGCGGAGCGGCGCGCGGCGAGCGGTGACGACCTGCAGGAGGCCGCGGAATGACCAGCGCCAGCGGCTACAACTTCGCCTATCTGGACGAGCAGACGAAGCGGATGATCCGCCGCGCGATCCTGAAGGGGATCGCCATTCCGGGTTACCAGGTGCCGTTCGCGTCGCGCGAGATGCCGATGCCGTACGGCTGGGGCACCGGCGGCGTACAGGTGACGGCGTCGATCATCGGGCCCGACGACGTGCTGAAGGTGATCGACCAGGGCTCGGATGACACCACCAATGCGGTGTCGATCCGCAAGTTCTTCGAGAAGACCGCCGGTGTCGCCACGACGACCGCGACGGCTGCGGCGACCATCATCCAGACGCGTCACCGCATCCCCGAGGCGGTGCTCACCGGCGACCAGATCATCGTCTTCCAGGTGCCGATCCCCGAGCCGCTGCGCTATCTCGAGCCGCGCGAGACCGAGACGCGGGTGATGCATGCGCTCGAGGAATACGGGCTGATGCACGTCAAGCTCTACGAGGACATCGCCCGGCACGGGCACATCGCCACGACCTACGCCTATCCGGTCAAGGTGGCGGGGCGGTACCTGATGGATCCGTCGCCGACGCCGAAGTTCGACAACCCCAAGATGCATCGCTCACCCGCCCTGCAGCTGTTCGGCGCCGGCCGCGAGAAGCGCATCTATGCCGTGCCGCCGTTCACCGACGTGGTGTCGCTGGACTTCGAGGACCATCCCTTCGAGGTCAACCGGTTCGACATGCCGTGCGCGCTGTGCGGGGCGGACGGGGTCTATCTTGACGAGGTCATCCTCGACGACCGCGGCAAGCGCATGTTCGTGTGCTCGGACACCGACCATTGCGAGACGCGCCGGGCCGACGGCCATCGCGGCACGCTGGCCGGCGACGATATCGCCACCGGCCGGGAGGCTGCCGAATGAGTGCGGAAGCCTTTCTGACTGCCGAAGACCTTCTGACCGCTGAAGGCCTCCTGGCTGCCGACGACTTGCCGCTGCTGCGGGTCGAGGGCCTGACCCGCTACTACGGCCACCGGGTAGGGTGCGAGGACGTGAGCTTCGACCTCTATGCGGGCGAGGTGCTGGCGGTGGTAGGCGAATCGGGCTCCGGCAAGTCGACCTTGCTGTCGCTTCTGGCCGCCCATCTGGCGCCTGACGCCGGGCAGATTTCCTACCGGATGCGCGACGGCGTGCTGCGCGACATCCTCTCGCTGGGCGAGGCCGAGCGGCGCTTCTTGATGCGGACCGACTGGGGCTTCGTCCACCAGGATCCGAGCCGCGGGCTGCGCATGGGCGTGTCGGCCGGCGCCAATGTGGGCGAGCGGCTGATGGCCGTGGGCCAGCGCCACTATGGCCAGATCCGCGGCACGGCGCTCGACTGGCTCGGCCGCGTCGAGATCGACGGTGACCGCATCGATGACGCGCCGCGCGCGTTCTCGGGCGGCATGCGCCAGCGCCTGCAGATCGCCCGCAACCTCGTCACCCATCCGCGGCTGGTGTTCATGGACGAGCCGACCGGCGGGCTCGACGTGTCGGTGCAGGCGCGGCTGCTGGACCTCCTGCGCGGCCTGGTAGCCGATCTTGGCCTGTCGGTGATCATCGTCACCCACGATCTGGCGGTGGCGCGGCTGCTGTCGCACCGGCTGATGGTGATGCGGCAGGGACGGGTGATCGAGACCGGGCTCACCGACCAGGTGCTCGACGATCCGCGCGAGCCCTATACCCAGCTGCTCGTTTCCTCCGTCCTGCAGGTGTGACATGGAACCGGCGCTGACGCTCACCGGTGTGGGCAAGAGCTTCACCATGCATCTCCAGGGCGGGACCCGCATCCCCGTGGTGGAGAACGTCACGTTTTCAGTCGCGCCGGGGGAATGCGTCGTGCTCGGCGGACCGTCAGGGGTTGGCAAGTCCTCGCTGCTGAAGATTGTCTACGGCAACTACCGCTGCGACCATGGCGCCGTCCTGGTCCGGGATGGTGCGGTGGCGGTCGACGTGGCGACAGCGCTGCCGCGCCGGCTGCTGCGGCTGCGCAAGACACGCCTCGCCTATGTGAGCCAGTTCCTGCGGGTGATCCCGCGCGTGGCGGCGATCGACCTGGTGATCCAGGCGGCGGTCGACTTCGGCGTCGACCGGGACGAGGCCGCAGGCCGGGCGCGGGCGCTGCTGTCCCGCCTCAACGTGCCCGAACGGCTGTGGACGCTGGCGCCCTCGACCTTCTCGGGCGGCGAGCAGCAGCGGGTCAACATTGCCCGCGGCTTCGTGGCCGACCACGACGTCCTGTTGCTGGACGAGCCGACCGCCTCGCTCGACGCCGTCAACCGGGCCGCCGTCGTGGAGCTGGTCGACGCCAAGAAGCGGCGCGGCACCGCCATTCTGGGCATCTTCCACGACGAGGATGTGCGAGACCGTGTCGCCGATCGAATCGTCGACGTCACCCGCTTTGCAGCCGCCGCCTGACGGAGCCACCATGGACGCCAAGGACTTCGTTCTCGAGGAGGCGCGGATCATTCTGCGCGATCGCATCATCGAGCGCGGCTGGGTCGCCGTGGTCGATGGGCGCATTGCCGAGATCGGCGAAGGCAGCAGCCCGGAGCGCGGGCTGTCGATGGGTGGTGACACCCTTATCCCCGGGCTAGTGGAACTGCACACCGACCATCTGGAGCTGCATTACACGCCGCGTCCAGAGGTGCGCTGGCCGCCGGTCTCGGCCGTGCTGGCCTATGACGCGCAGATCGCCGCGTCCGGAATCACGACCGTTTTCGACTCGCTGCGGGCCGGCACCGAGGACCGGCGCGACGTGGTCACGGGGAGCCTGGAAATCCTCGGGGCGGCGCTCGAGGAGGCGCGTGCGGCCGGCCTGCTGCGCGCCGAGCACCTGACGCATCTGCGCTGCGAGATCTGCGCGCCGGACGTCGTCGAGGCGACAGAGGCGTTCCTCGCCAAGCGGCCCATTCACCTGATGTCGCTGATGGACCACACGCCGGGGCAGCGCCAGTTCCAGGATGTCGAGAAATTTCTCGTCTACTACCGGGGCAAGACGCCGCTGACCGAGACCGAGCTGCAGGCGTTGGTGGGGCGTCGGATTGCGCAACATCGCGAGCGGTCTGAACCGCAGCGGCGCAGGCTCGTCGACCTGGCCAAGCGGGCCGGTGTCGCGCTGGCGAGCCATGACGATGCGACGGCGGAACATGTCGCCGAGTCGATTGCCGATGGTGTCGCAATCGCCGAATTCCCGACCACCGTCGCGGCGGCCCGAGCCTCGCACGAGGCCGGCATCGGCGTGCTCATGGGGGCGCCCAACCTGGTGCGGGGCGGCTCGCATTCCGGCAATGTGGCTGCCGAGGACCTCGCGCGGCAGGGCACGCTGGACATCTTCTCGTCGGACTACGTGCCGGCGAGCCTGCTGCACGCGGCGTTCGATCTGCCGCGCCGGGTGCCGTCCATCAGCCTGCCGGAGTCGGTGGCAACCGTTTCGGACAATCCAGCGCGCGCGACCGGGCTCACCGATCGTGGCCGCATCGAGGTCGGTCTCAAGGCCGATCTGGTCTGCGTGCGCGAAGGCGACATCCCGGCGGTGCGTGCGGTGTGGCGGGACGGGCGGCGTGTCGCCTGATCCGGCCGGTGCCCTCGTTGCGGTCGTCGGCCCCAGCGGGGCCGGCAAGGACACGCTGATCCGCCTCGCGCAGCAGCATTTCCGCGACAATCCCCGCGTCTCCTTTCCGCGCCGCGTGGTGACCCGGCCGAGCGGGGCGGACGAGGATCACGAATCGCTTTCGGTCGATGGATTCGCGGAGGCCCGGGCTGCCGGCGCCTTTGCGCTCGACTGGGATGCCCACGGGCTGAGCTACGGAATTCCGATGGCGGTGCTGGCCGCCGTCAGGGACGGCGGCGTGGCCGTGGTCAACCTGTCGCGCGGGGCGCTGCCGGCCGCCCGCGAGCGGTTTCCGGCGGTTGTCACGGTCTTCGTGACGGCGCCAGCCGAAGTGCTGGCGGCGCGGCTGGCCGCGCGCGGGCGGGCCGAGTCGGTCTCGGACCGGCTGGCCCGCACCTCCGTGGTGACGGCCGATGCAGGGCGCGACATCGTCATCGAGAATGTCGGTACGGCCGAGGCGGCTGCCTCACGCCTGATCGCGGTTATCGCGGCACGGCTCGGCATGGACAGCGCATCCGCCTGATCCTTCGGGGTGGACTGGCCGCGACGTGATCAGCGTGCCGGGCCGCCTCCGCCTCCACCGCCTCCACCGCCTCCGCCTGGACCGCCACCGGGGCCCCCGCCGCCGGGTCCGCCTCCGGGTCCACCGGGCCCACCGCGTCCGGGTGCGCCTGGAGGGGCACCGGCCGGGCCGCGTGCCGCGCCGCCACCGCCGGTGCCGCCAGTCCGCTCGATCAGGCGCATGGCGGTGGCACGCACGGCGCCGGACGCGTCGACGACAACATCAACCACGGCGCGCACCGGCCGACCCTCCGGCGGCAGCGGCATGGCGGCCGCTGCGGGCGCGAGGCGCGGAGCGAGGCCGCCACCCAGGTCGAGCCGGTCCGATTGGCGCAGGACGAAGGCTTCGACGGAGGCCTGCCGAACCCGACCGATTTGCGACGCCGCTTCGATCCGCTCGACCTGCAACCCGCCGGGAACGGCCTTGCCGCGGGCCACGACACGGCCGTGGAGCCCGCCCTTCAGGCCTGGACCGCCCAGTTTCGCGGCCCCGATCATCGGCAGGCCGTCGGCGCCAGAGTCGACGGTGCCCACAAGCTGGTCGGGACCGGTGGCCCGGCTGATCAACGACGCCTCCACGGTCCCATCCGGCCGACGAAGGCCGTCCACGGCAATGCGGGTGCCCGGCCGTGGCAGCCGCAAGCCGGGCGGCGGCACGACCGTCTGGCCGAGGACGATGAGGGTCTGGCCGTCGGCGGCGACCGATTCGACCGGTCCGACCACCTCGCGTGTGACGTCGATGCGGACGGCGCGGCGCTGTCCGGTGCCACCGAGCGCGGCGACCCGCACCACCTGGCCGACCCGCAGCGCCGCGGTGGTCCTGCGAACGCCGTCGACCACCACGATCGTCGTGGCGGGCAGGCCCACATGGTCGCCGTTGACCACGATGCTGCCAAAGGCGGTGATGGTGCCGAAATAGCCTGTGCCGCCGATGCCGCGGTCATCCCCGCGGCTTAAGGGCATGCCGGTGCCGCCGATCCCGCGGTCGCTTTGCTGGGCTTCGGCGGGCACGACGAGGCCGATCGCGAGGGCGACGGCCAGACGCCTGAGCAGGCGAAGCTCGATCATGGGGTGTCCGTCGGCGAGGGGGGCGTCGCTTCACGGTAGACATAGGCGCCGAAGGTCCAGCGCCAGGCGCCCGTCGGCGCGCCTGCCGCGTCGACGACCTCCAGAGCTTTCGTGTTTGCGCGGGACAAGGCTCCGGTCGCGATGTCCCTGGCCAGAGCGTCCAGGTCACGCGCCTGATCTTCCGTCAGGCCGTCATAATGAACAGCGCGCTCAAAAAAGCGGGGCCCCTCGGTAATATTGGTTGCCGCCGCGGCAATATGATCGTGCAGGTTGCGGCCGAAATCGTGGGCTAGCGGTGCGCCACCGTCCGCGGGCAGGAAGGCGGCTGCCGTCAGGACCACGCGCTGGGACTCGTCGATGGTGACAAGACCCTGCGCCAGCCACTCGTCCAGCACCGCGCGGGATCGGACATCGCGGGTCACCGATTCGACCAGGCGCTCGAAGCTGGGGGCCTCCGGATTCTCGGCCAGCCGCGGCAGCGGCAAGGGCCGCCCGTCGGGGTCGTGGTAGGCGGGGCTGCCAAGCCAGCGCGCGATGATCAGGCTGCCGCGCGACACCGAGGCCGGCACGGTGCTGACCGGAGCACCGGCTCCACGAAGGCGGCGGACCTCCTTGCGGTGAATGCCCGTGAGAAGACTGACACGGCTGTCGGTCTGCTCTTTGCCCGGCAGGGCGAAGTCATATTCGGCCACGTTGACATAGAGCTCACGCAGGAGATCGGCGAGCGCCGGGAAGGTCACGCCTGCCCTGATCAGCAGGCGAACGAGTGGCCGCAGCAGGCGCGCCAGGGGCGCCTGCAGCGATTCCGGGCCAAGCCGGGGTGGCCCGCCACGGGGAAGTGTTTCAGACATGACAACACCATAGATCGAATTGCGTGGGAATAGATCCCACATGGAAGTTGACGTGGGTAATTTTCACACGAAATAAATGGGACAGGCTCCCACGGGTTGCCCCGCACGGGGGAACCGCTGCCCTGCCCCGGCGGCCAGGTTCGTGCCGCGCGCCATTCGGCCAGGTCGCCCGTTCTGCCCCGGACGGAGCGGGCTGGCTGCCTGACCGGGGCTGCACGTCCGACTTCGCTCTTTGCCCTTTCGGAGAAGACCGTCCATGTCCGTGACCCTGTCCCGACGCGCGCTGCTGCGCGCCGGCCTCTCCACCGCCGCGCTGACGCTGCCGCTGCCGGCCCTGCTGCGTTCCGCGCAGGCAACCGGCATCGCCGCTCTGCCGAGCGCCCCCGGCTACACCCGCCTGTTCCCGTCGCTGGCACCAGCCCGGTTCGATCCCAAGGACCTCGCCCGGCTCTCATTGGGCGACGGCGAAGGCCTCACCGGCATGTCGGCCGAGCCCGAAACGCTGAAGACCACCGACAAGTCGCCGAAGCGCGATGCCAACGGCCATCTGATGATCTCGGCCACGCCCGAGAGCGAGCAGGATGATGAGGAGAACTTCGGTGTCCCGGCTGGCTACACCTATCTGGGCCAGTTCATCGACCATGATCTGACGCTGAACCCGGTCGAGCATTTCGATCCGCTGCCGGACGGCCATCCAGGCCGCAACCTGCGGACCGCGCGCTTCGATCTCGACAATCTCTACGGTCGTGGTCCGGAGGATCAGCCCTATCTGTACGAGGCCGACGGCAGGCGGCTCCTCACCGGCCGTCCGCTGACTCGCGACGGCGCGGCCAGCCCGTCGCGCGACCATCCGCGCATGGCCGGCCGGGCGCTGATCGGCGACAAGCGCAACGACGAGAACGTCATCGTCAGCCAGCTGCATGGAGCCTTCGCGGCGTTCGACAACGCGGTTGCGGTCGATCAGCCGTCGGCGTCCTTCGACAGCCTGCGGCTGACCGTGACCCGCCACTATCAGTGGGTGGTGCTGACCGACTTCCTGCCGCGCATGGTCGGTGCCGACCTGATGGCCCGGCTGCTGCCGGGCTTTGGCGAGGGCGACCGGGTCGGCGCGGTGCGGCCGCAGCTGGCGATTACAGCTTCCGCGACCAGGTGCCGCTGTGGTTCTACGTGTTGGCCGAGGCGCAGGCGGGCTAGGCCGCCCGGGCGGCGTCCACCGCTGGCGACAAGGGTGCCAAGGATGCGGTGCCGTCACTGCTCGGCCCGGTCGGCGGTCGGCTCGTCGCCGAAAGCTTCATCGCGATGATGCTCAACGATCCCGCCAGTGTACTGAACGCCGGGGCGGACTGGCGGCCCCGCCCGACCAGCCGTGGTCGGTTCGGCATGCCCGAGCTGATCGGCACCGGTGGCCTCGTCTGAGCCGCCCCCGGGCCGGCGCGGTGGCGCCGGCCCTGACCGTTCAGCGGCCTGGCCTGTTCAGGCTGTCCGCAGCGGCTTCAGCCCGGCTTCGATCTGCGCCCTGCGGCCTTCGAGGAAAGGCGGCAGCGACAGGGTTTCGCCGAGGGTCGCGAGCGGTTCATCGGCGGTGAAGCCGGGTTCGTCGGTGGCGATCTCGAACAGGATGCCGTTGGGTTCGCGGAAGTAGAGGCTGCGGAACCAGAACCGGTCGACCTCGCCGCTGGAGCGCACGCCGAGCCTCGCTAGATGCTCGGTCCAGGCATGGTAGCTCTCCATCGTTTTGGTCCGGAAGGCGACGTGGTGGACGGCGCCGGCACCCTGGCGGGCGGACGGCAGGCCGGTCCGGCCGGCGAGGTGAAGCTCGGCCCCGGCCCCGCCATCACCCATCCCGAAGACCTCGACGGTTGCGCCGTCGGCAGCCGCATAGGCGCGCAGCCGTTCCATGCCCATCACCTGGGTGAGAACCAGCGTCGTGGCCCGGGGATCGGCGACGCTCAGCTCGACCGGGCCGAGGCCGCGGATCTGGTGGCCGGCCGGCACCGGGCTGCGGTCCCACGGATAGGCCGGGCCCTCGCCGCCATCGTCGACAAGCGACAGGCGCTGGCCTTCCGGATCCTCGAAATCGAGCACTGCTCGGCCGTCGCGGGCGGTGATCCCCGCATGGGCGATGCCGTGCTCGGACAGGCGGTTGCCCCACCAGGCCAGCGACGTCTCGCCGGCCACCCGCAGGCCGGTCAAGGTCGGCGCATTGGTGCCGCGGCGTTCGCGCTGCACCGGCCAGTCGAAGAAGGTCAGGTCCGATCCCGGCGTCGCCAGCCCGTCCGCGTAGAACAGGTGGTAGGCGCTCGTATCGTCCTGGTTCACAGTCTTCTTGACCATCCGCATCCCGAGGACGTCGGTGTAGAAGGCGTGGTTTCCCGGTGCGTCGGCCGTCACGGCGGTGACGTGGTGCAGTCCTTCGAGGCGCATGGCGCAATCTCCTGAGGCTTTGTGAACGTGAAGTAAGCCTTCCGACGGCGGTTGCCAGTCAGGCCCGTGCAGGCGGCCGCTTGCATTCCGGCAAGGTGGGGCCGCACTCTGCGTGCCTTGTCTCGCTGTCTGGCAAGGGACTCCACGCCCCGGTCGTTTTGCTGTAACGCTTCCGCTACCCTGCAGACACTGTGCGAGAATGCAGGGGCTGGGGAGCAGGGATGGGACAGACGCGCCGGGCCTTCTTGGCCGCGGGATCCGCATGGTTCGCCGGTGTGGCGTCGATGCCTGCCCTTGGCCAGTCGCCGGCCTCCCGCCCGTTCGACCGCGCCGCCCTGGTTGATATCGCCCGCACCGTGGCCTCTCGTCCGCATGAGGCCCCCGGGGCGCAGCTTCCCGGCTCCGTCGCCGGGCTGGACTTCGACGCCTGGCGCGAGATCCGCTTCAAGCCCGACGCCAGCCTGTTGCGTCCGCCGGCGAGCCGGGTCCGCCTGCAGGCCTTCCACCTCGGGCACCTGTTCAAGCGCCCCGTGCGTCTCAATCTCGTTGCGGGCGGCCTGGCCACGCCGATTCCCTATGCGGCCTCCGACTTCGAGTACGGGCCGATCCGGTTCGATCCGGCGCTGCTACCGGACCTCGGCTATGCGGGCTGGCGTTTCAACTATCCGGTCAATGCTCCTGACCGCTTCGACGAGCTGATCTCGTTCATCGGGTCGAGCTATTTCCGCTTGCTCGGCCGCGACCAGGTCTACGGCCTGTCGGCGCGGGGCCTGTCGATCGGCACCGGACTTCTCGACAACAACGAGGAGTTCCCGTTCTTTCGCGAATTCTGGTTCGAGACGCCGCAGGTGTCCGGCCGACCGGACGACGACCGCATCATTTTTCATGCCCTGCTGGACAGCCCCTCGGTTGCCGGGGCCTACTCGTTCGAGCTGCGGCCCGGCACCGTCGCCACCGTCGATGTCACCGCGACGCTGTTTGCCCGCAAGACACTTGCCCATGTGGGCATCGCGCCGCTGACGTCGATGTATTTCATCGGCGAGAACGACCGGCACTACAATGACCGCAACCGGTACGATGATTACCGGCCTGAAATGCATGATTCCGATGGGCTGCAGATCCACAAGGAGGATGGCAGCTGGCTGTGGCGGCCGCTGCGCAACCCGCAGATCCAGGAGCTCAGCTATTTCCAGGCGCGCAACATCCGTGGTTTCGGCCTGATGCAGCGCGACCGGAGCTTCACGCACTACCAGGACATCGAGCTCGCCTACCAGTCGCGTCCCAGCTACTGGATCGAGCCGAAGGGTGACTGGGGCGACGGACGCGTCGAGCTGGTCGAACTCGCGACGCGCGACGAGACGGCCGACAATGTCATCGTCGCCTGGTTGCCGGTGGCGCCGCTGCAGCCGCTGGAGCCGGTCACCTATGCGTACCGGATCTCGTCGGGTCTCGACTTTGATGGGCTCAACCGTCTCGGCCGTGTCGCCCACACGTTTACGGCGCCGGCCGGCGCGCTGGGGTCGCGCGAGCATCGTCATCCGGGATCGCGCCGCTTCATCGTCGATTTCGCCGGCGGGCTGATCGACGACGCCCTGGCGTCGAAGCAGACGCCGGAGCTCATCGTGTCCGTGAAGGGCGGCAAGCTGCTGCGGTCCTTCACGGCGCCCAATCCCTTCGTGAACGGGGTGCGGGCATTCATCGACGTCAAGGGCAATCCTGTCGACACGATCTATATGCGCGCGGCGCTGCAGTCGGGTGGGCAACCCGTTTCGGAGACATGGGTCTACCGCTGGAAAGTTGAATAGCCGCGCCACCGTGAGCTTGACGAAAGTCAGGACGCCATGCAGCAATCCCGCCCGCCGCCGGTCGGTGAGCGTGAGGATGACGGCATGCTTGAGCGCGTCGAGAAATTCGTTGCCACTCTGCCGCAGGAGCAGCTGGCACTGTATTTTTCCGGCTTTTTCGTTCTCTTCGCGTGGTCCGGCATCATCCTGGTGCGGCCCTTCCTGCGCTTCTGGTTTCGGCGCCAGCCCAATACCAACGAACTCGTCAGCTATGCGAGCTCTGGTTTCAGCCTGTTCTACGGCCTTCTGCTCGGCCTGCTGTCGGTCGCCGCCTACCAGAGCACACGCGACGTCAACGACTATGCGAGCCGGGAGGCCCTGGCGATCTCGACCATCTATCGCAGCAGCGAGGCCTATCCGGAGCCGATGCGCAGCGAGGTCCAGTTCCTGCTGCGCGACTATACCCTCTACGTGATCAACAAGGACTGGCCGGCCCACCGCGAGGGGACGATCCCGATGGGCGGCGAGCACCGGCTGCAGGTGCTGCGGCAGAAATTCCTGGCGTTCGAGCCGCAGAACAAGACGCAGGACATCTTTCATAACGAGGTGCTGCGCTATTTCAATGCCCTGACCGGCTACCGGCAGCAGCGGCTTTCCGGCGTGTCCACGTCCATTCCAGGCGTGCTCTGGTACGTCGTTGCCATCGGCGCGTTCTTCAACATCCTGTTCCTGTGGATGCTCGACATCCGGTTCATGCCGCTGCTTCTGCTCAGCGGCATCGTGTCGTTCTTCCTCGGCGTGATGATCTTCCTCATCTACTCCCTGGACCATCCGCTGCAAGGTGCCGTGAACGTGTCGCCGGACGCCTACCAGGCGATCTACGATCTGGTGATGAAATGGGACGAGACACCATGAGCCGCCGCGCGAAGATCCGTCTGGCCGGGATCGCTCTCGTTGCTGCTGCCCTGTCGCTGGCCGCAGCCGTGCCGGTGCCGGCGGCAGAGACGCCGCGGTTCATCTCGCTTGGCGCTGGAGCCGCTTCCGGCGTGTACTACCCTGTCGGGCGGGCCGTCTGCCGCATCGTCAACAGGGTGGCGGCCGCCACCGCCCGGTGCTCGGTGGAGTCGACGCCGGGCTCCGTCTACAACGCCGCGCGGATCTCCAGCGGCGAGCTCGATTTCGCCCTTGTGCAGTCCGACACCCAGTTCAACGCCTATGGTGGACACGGCATCTGGACCGGCAAGGCCGTCACCGGGATGCGCTCGGTGATGTCGCTGCATCCCGAACTCTTGACCATCCTGGCCCGCGAAGGGGGAGCCTTGCGGCTCGACGGGCTGAAGCGCGGCCGCATCAATGTGGGGGCCGCGGGATCGGGTGCGCGTAGTGCCTGGCAGGCGCTGGAGGAGGCCACCGGCTGGCCCGCGGAGGAGCGGGTCAAGCCAAGCGAGCTGAAGGCCGACATGGCGCTGTCCGGCGTGTGCCGAGGCGACCTCGAGGCAACGCTGCTGCTCGTTGGCCATCCTTCCACGGTGGTGCGCGATCACCTCGCGGCCTGCCCGCTGGTGCTGGTGCCGGTCGAGGGCGCCGGCGTCGATGCGCTGATCACTGCCAAGCCCTTCTACCGCCGCGGGCTGATCCCGGCCGGGATCTACGGCAACCCGCTGCCGGTGCCCAGCATCGGGGTCAGTGCGCTTCTGGTCACGGATGCGAAGACCGATCCGGAGCTGGTGCGCACGCTGGTGCTGGCGGTGTTCGCCAATTTGGAGGAACTGCGCGCCGCGCATCCCGCCCTGGTGGGGCTCGTGCCGGCCGCCATGGCGGGCGACGCCATGACGGCACCGCTGCATCCAGGTGCCCTGAAGGCCTATCGCGAACTCGGACTGCGGCCATGAAGGCGAGGGTCCATGGCTGAGTTCGACATCATCGAACTCGAAGGCCAGCGCCGCGTGCGGATGCGGATCGCCGACGAGTCGGTCCGCGCCGAGGCCGGCGCGATGTCGCACATGTCCGGCCAGGTTGAAATCTACACGCCGCCGCCGAGCCCGGGCGCGGTGCTGGCGAGCCTGCTGTCGGACGAGCCGATGATCCGGCCGCGCTATCACGGCACGGGCGAGGTGCTGCTGGAGGCGAGCTTCGGCGGCTACCACGTGTTCGACGTTGACGGCGAGCCCTGGGTGCTGGAGCGCGGTGCCTACTGGGCCTCTGACGGCCTGGTCAAGCTCGGCGTCCATCGCGAGCCGTTCTCGGCTTCGTTCTGGGCCGGGGACGGGCTCTTCAATTTCCAGACCAAGGTCAGCGGCCGCGGCAGGGTGGTGCTCAATGCACCGGGACCGGTCGAGGAGGTCAGGCTCGACAACTCCAGGATCGCGGTCGAAGGCAAGCTCGTGATCGCCCGCACGCTCGGGCTGAAATACACGGTGAAGCGGCCCACCCGCTCGCTTCTTGGCTATTACCTGTCGCGCGAAGCCATGGTGCGGAGATTTTCGGGCACCGGCCGTGTTCTGATCTGCGTGACGCCGTTCTGGAGCGAGCGGCTGTTCAAGGCGGTGGAGACCCGTCCGCGCTGGTAGCGCCTTGCGCGGTCACCCTTGATGCACGCCGCATCAGGCTGCCGCCGTGCCAGCCAGAAGGACGGCCCCAACCCGACGGAGGCCTGCCATGCCTGCCACAGATGATGCCGCCCTTCGTCCCGGGGTGTTCATCGACAGTGACCACCCGGCCGTGCTGGCCGCGGCGCAGCGGCTGACGGCCGACGGGCCGACGGCGACGGCCATGGCGCTCTACGTGTTCGTGCGCGATGCCGTCCGCTACGACCCTTATGTGGACTACACCGACCCCGCAATCTGGCGGGCGAGCGCGGTGCTGGCGGCTGGTGCGGGCTATTGCGTCGGTAAGGCCTCGCTCTACACGGCGCTGTGCCGGGCGGCGGGGATCCCGGCAAGGCTTGGGCTTGCCGACGTGCGCAATCATCTCGCCACGCCGCGGCTGCTCGAGGCCACCGGCACCGATCTGTTCAGCTATCACGGCTTTTCGGAGATCAGGCTCGGCGAGCGGATGCTCAAGGTCTCGCCGATCTTCAACACTTCGCTGTGCGAGCGGCTGGGTGTCGAGCCGCTGGCGTTTGATGGCGAAGAGGACGCGCTGATGCAGCCGGCGGACAGGGCCGGGCGCACCTTCATGGTTTACGAGGCCGATCACGGCCGGTTCGACGATGTTCCCGCCGAGATGCTCCTGCCCGAAATGGCCCGCCTTTATCCCGGGCTGGCGGTGCCTGGCGGCCTTCGTGGCCGCATGGAGACCGAGGCGACCGGGCAGGCCTGAGCGCGGCGGCAGGCCTGAGGAGGCCTGTGCAACCTTCAGCCTGGTGGCGCGTTTTCAGGCAACCAGGGAGACCCACCATGACCCAGACCGTCAGCGCGGCGGACCTCCGCCGCGGCAAGGAACTGCTGCGCCGCTCCATCCAGTCCGCCCAGGACCTTGTCGCGCATGAGGACTCCGTGCGCCGCAGCGCGGTCGACCGGCAGGTCATGCTCGGCAAGATCGCCGCGGCTATCCCGGACGCCTCCAGCCGTCGCCGAGGCGCCGGACAGGCCGTCGTCCAGACCTAGCCTGCGTCAGGCGGACCGCCCGCAAGGCGCCTCACGCCGGCGCGTTCCGCTGCCTCTTCGGCGCATTTCGCCACGTGGGCGGCGCGGTTCACCACCTTCAGGTTGGGACGGCCCCAGAACGCCAGAAGCTCTGGCCACGGCGTGTCGCGCCGTGTGCGCCAGACCCGATAGAGTGGTTCGCCGTGGTCGACCTCGGCGGTCCTCAGCAGCCGCTTGCCGGTCGCGGCACAGCGGTGCTGCTGTGCCTTGCGCAGGGCCTTGGCGTGACTGCTCGGCGCGACCCACAGCTGCAGGGCGGTGACACAGGCGGCGTGCCAGGCGGCGCGGCGGTTCGGTATCCCGTCCGCCCACAGGTCCGTGTGCCAGCCATAGCGCCAGACGGTTCCGCCGCAGATGCAGCAGCACCCTGCACCGCGAGCGAAACGGCTGTCGCGCCAGGGCAGAGGCGGTTCGCGAAAGCGTCCGGAACCCGGGTCCCAGCTCCAGCCCTCGGGGGCGCCGGTCGACGCGGCGAGCTTGCGCGACAGCGCCTCGGCCCGCAGAACGTGATGGCGCCAATAGGACTCAACTGCCAGGCGCGGCGTCGGCGGCACCAGCGGGCGCGCCATCGCGTGGGCGAGGACGCCGGCCGGAAAAACCGCCGGCAGCGACCGCGCCAGGCGGGCGCGGGACTTGTCGTTGCGTTCGTCCCGCCAGCTCGTCATCGGTCCCTCCGGATCCGCGAATCGTCCTCGATTCGGGTTTACCGAAAGGTTCCGGTCGTCGCGAGGGGCAGGGGTGGGCGATCTGTGTTCTGGCGGGCGCAGTCGTCCCGCGACGGCAGCCGGGCTGACAGGACTGCCGGACCTTGTGGGCCTCAGGCCCGGAGGCTCGGCTGGGAGGTCGATCCGAACAGGCGGGCATACTCGGCTTCGGGACGGCCGTAGCTTGCGCCGGCGACCTTTTCCAGCTGCCTGCGGTCCAGAATGGTGATGCTGCCGCGCACGGCCCGGATGGTGCCCGAGCCCTCCAGCTTGTGCAGTGCCGTGGTGACGCCGGCACGGCGGACGCCGAGCATCTGGGCGATGGCCTCGTGGGTGAGCGGCAGGTCCTCGCGGTCGGCCCGGTCGTGGGCCATCAGCAGCCAGCGTGCGAGGCGGGCCTCCAGTCCGTATCGGCCATTGGCCAGTGCCGTTCCGGCCACCTGCACGGCGAAGGCGTGAGCATAGCGCAGCAGGAAGGCGTGCAGCCGGGGCGAGGCCTGTATGGCCTCGGCGAGGCGCTGCGCCGGCAGCCGCCAGGCACGGCCCGGCACCTGGACGATGCCGTGGTGCGGGCAGCGGTCGGCGCCAATCACCACCATCAACCCGGTCATGCCCTCGGGCCCGACCAGGCCGACATCCTGGCGCTCGCCGTCGCCATTCTGCGCAATGATCGAGACCACGCCGGGTTCGGGGAAAAAGCAGTCAGACACCGGGGTGTCCGGCGCCTCAAGGGTCTCGCGCGGCATGAGTGAGACGCGTTGCAGGCTGGGCGCGAGCAGGTGAAAATCGTCACGCGCGAGATGCCGCAAAATGCGGTTCCGCAAGGTCGTTTGTTCACCGACGTCCACGCAGCCTCGTTAAATTGACACGTTTTTTCTTGACCGCCGAATTCTAGCGCAGATCGACGGTAGCGATCAATCTAAGGGAAAGCACCCTCTGCAAAGCGTACAGACTTGTACTATTGGCGCAAGATATCAGCACGCGTCGCTTAGTGGATCGGGCCCACGCGGAGCAGTCTGTATCGGTCAGAAGATGTGACCTTCACATCGAAGACATCGCCCTCGCGCTCCAGCGTGAGCGGAACGTCGATACCGGCTGTTCCAAGCCGCCACAGTCTCCGATAAAATTCGCCGAGCGTTTTCACGGAGTTGCCGGCGATAGCCAGGATGGCGTCACCTTCGTGGAGCCCGGCGCGCCGGGCCGGACCATTGCCGGCAAAGCCGGCGACAAGGACGCGTCCGCCCTCTTCGGCGGCAAACAGTCCCAGCCACGGCCGTGGCGGCGCGGCTGACCGGCCGAGCCGCAGGATCTCCTCCAGGACGGGAGGCAGCAGCTCGATGGGGACCGCCATGTTGAGCGGCAGCACCTTGCCGCCGTCGGCCCGGTGCTGCAGCTGGAGGGAGCCGATTCCGATCAGCTCGCCTGTGCTGCCGATGAGCGCCGTCCCGCCCCAGTGCGGATGGGCCGGCGCCGTGAACAGCGCCTCGTCGAGCAGATACTCCCAGTAGCCAGCAAACTCCTGGCGGGCGACCAGCGTCCCGGCGACCGACCGTGAACGCCCGCCTGCCGCGCCCACGAGCATGCGGTCGCCGAGGGCAGCATGGCGGGAATCCCCCGGTGCCAGGCTCGGGATGCCGAGTGGCCCGAGCGCCTGGACAATGCCGAACCCAGTCACCTGGTCGAAGCCTGCAACATGGCCGGGCACGACGCGGCCGTCGCGCGTCGTCAGCCAGACTTCGGTGGCCTCGGTGACCAGGTAGCCGATGGTCAGGATGATACCGTCGTCGCGGATCAGCACGCCATTGCCGGAGCGTTCGGTGCCGAGCGTCTGGGCGGTGAAGGCATCCGCCGGGATCCGGGCGCTCAGGGTTACGACAGCGGCCAGTGCACGATCAATATCGAAGGCGTAGTCGCTCCGCCGCGGCTGCTCGTCCACAGGAACATCCCAGTCGTCCGCGGCAGCCATGGCGTCTCCCTCGCATTCGTTTTCAGATTGTCACCGGGCCGGGGGGCTGGTTGCAAGCCCCGCGTGTCAGTGCGGTGCAGCCTGGGCCAGCCGCAGTCCGTGGCCTGCGAGCGCGCCGGCGTCAACCCGGCGCAACGGCGCGCCGAATTTCTCGGCCCGGAAGCGCCGTGCGGTCATGGTCGGCGACCAGTGATCGGCAGCCAAGCCGGCCTTGCGCTTCAGCTGGCGGACGAAGGCGCGCGGGTCGGGCAAGGACGACCAGACGCTTGGCAGGAACAGCGCGCTGTGGGCGCCATCCGCCAGGATCAGCCCGTCGCGGTCGGGATCGAGCGCTGCGACCAGGTCGTCCTCGGAGGCGACGGCCATGGCGCGCGGATGTGACAGGATCGAGACCGAGAGGTCGAGGTCTTCGAGTTCATCCACCGACAGGGGGCCGAAGCGCGGATCGGCGAAGCCGGCCTTGACGGCGTTGACCAGGGCGTCGCCGAGCAGCGGCCGGTGCGGCGCCAGCGAGCCGATGCAGCCGCGCAGGGCACCCTTGCGCTCCAGGGTGACGAAGGTCGCCCGCACCGCCCGCAGCGCCGGCGACAGAGGCCCCGTCGCCACGAGGTCGGGCACCCGGCCGGCCGTGCCCGCGGCGGCGCACAGGCCCGCCATCATGGTTTCCAGCATGACGGTGCGGTCGGCGTCGGTGAGCCGCGCACCGGCCGCGTACTCGACCGCGAAGGCGCCGTAGCCGACGACGCGCGTGGCGTCGCCATTGGTGTCGAACGACGTGGCGAGCTGCAGGCCGGTCACCCGCATATCGCGCTCGGCCGCCAGCGCCAGCAGGGCGGCGAGCGGTCGATGCCCGCAGGCGCGCTTGCCGTCGATGGCGGCGGTGTCGAGCTGCTCGATCCTGCGGGCGGTGTCGCGGTCGAGCGTGGTGGCGGCAGTCCGGTCGAGGAAGTGCGACAGGTCGGACGACACCACAACCACGGTCTCGGAGCCGCCCCACAACAGCCGCAGCACGGCCGTGACGGCCTCGACGGTCGCGTCGCCGACCAGGACCGGCACGATCTCGAACGGCTCCGGCAGCACCGCCTGCAGCAGCACCAAAGGCAGTTCCAGCGCGTGCTCGCCCGCGAACGGGGCGGCGTCCACCCGCACGTCCCGCAAGGGCAGGAGCGCCGCGGCGGCGTGCCAGTCGACCGCAGCGGCGCCGAGCGGCGTCGCGAAGGCCGCGGCGGGGTGCAGGACGAGGCCCTTGAAGGCGACGCGATGGGCGGGGCCGATGATGACGATCCGGCGGGGCGGAACCGGTCGGCGTGCCCAGGGGGCGAAGGCGGTGGCAGCGACGCCGCCCGAAAAGACGATCCCCGCATGGGGTGCGACGACGATCTTCGGGTCGATGCCCGAGGCCGGCCCGGCTGCCGCCAGCGCTGGGATCAGCGCGGCGCGCAGGGCTTCGGGGTCGGCCGGGTAGAAGCTGCCGGCGACCTGCGGCGGGTGGCAGGCGGGATCCGCCTCGCCTTGGAGGGCGTGCTGCGTCATGCTCGGGCGTGCCTCTGTGCGTCGCGGGGTGGGACAGTGCGTGCCCGCCGGCGGCGGGGGTGAGGATCCGGGCGGTCATCATGGACGACGACACCATTTCGGTCGATTACTGGCAGCGCCTGCCCGACGGGCGGATCGAGTGCCGCCTGTGCCCGCGCTTCTGCCGCCTGCAGGCAGGCCAGCGCGGACTGTGCTTCGTGCGCCGCAATGGCGGCGAGACCATGGAGCTCACCGGCTATGGCCGCTCGTCGGGCTTCTGCGTCGACCCGATCGAGAAGAAACCACTGTACCATTTCCTTCCTGGAAGTGCGGTTTTGTCGTTTGGCACGGCGGGCTGCAATCTGGCCTGCTCGTTCTGCCAGAACCATGACATCAGCAAGAGCCGCGAGGTCGCCACCCAGAGTGCGCGTGCGGCGCCCGACACGATTGCGCGGGCCGCCGCCCAGCTCGGCTGCGCCAGCGTGGCCTACACCTACAATGATCCGGTGATCTTCCTGGAATACGCCCTCGACACGGCCGCGGCCTGCCGGGAGGCCGGCGTGCGCAGCGTGGCGGTGACGGCCGGCTACATCTGTGATGCCCCGCGAGAGCGGTTCTTCGCCGGCATGGATGCGGCCAATGTCGACCTGAAGGCGTTCACGGAGCGGTTCTACAAGGCGCGGACTGCGGCGTCGCTCGCTCCCGTGCTCGAGACGCTTCGCTACCTCGTGCGCGAGACGCGGGTCTGGACCGAGATCACCACGCTGCTGATCCCGGGCGAAAACGACAGCGACGCCGAGATCGATGCGATGACCGGCTGGATCGCATCCGAACTCGGCGCCCATGTGCCGCTGCATTTCTCGGCGTTCCATCCCGACTACCGGATGCTGGACACGCCGGCGACCCCCAAGGCGACGCTCGAGCGGGCGCGATCGATCGCGCTGCGCAATGGTCTCCAGCATGTCTATATCGGCAATGTCCGCGATCCCGGCCGACAGACAACCCTGTGCGCCACCTGCGGCGCGCGCTGTATCGGCCGCGACTGGCATGCGCTGACGGCGTGGGGTCTCGATCCCGCCGGCGCCTGCAAGGCCTGCGGCACGCCGATGGCCGGCGTGTTCGCCGCCGCGCCGGGACGGTGGGGTCGCAAACGCCTCCCGGTGGAAATCGAGCGCTTTGCCGCGGCACCTCATCGGGCCGGGCCGACGAGGCTTGCGACCGGGCCGGCCGCGCCTGGCTGACGCCAGGACACGAACCAGGGCGGGACGATCTCGGAGGCTCCCGCCATGGTGCGGTGCGGGCCGGCCAGCGCGCCCGGCAGCGTCGAGGCGGGGCGGGCGGCCGCCACCAGGACGGAATCGAGACCGGCAGGCCTCGGCAAAGGCAGCGGCACGGATGCCAGGGCTGCTGCGGGCGGATCGGACAGGTCCTGACCGGGCCGGGCCGGTGGCAGCGGCACAGTGACGGGAAGTGGGACGGGTACGGTCTTCATGGTGCGCGGCGGCGGGCCGGGCTCGGCCGACGCCACGATCACCGTCGCCTGTGGCTCGGACGGCGGCGTGGTGCGGCGGGCGCGGGCGAGCATGATCTCGGGCGTCTCGGTGCAGTCGCGCACGCCGAGGCGGATCAGCTCGGAGCCGGTGAGGTTGCGGTACTGGCGGGTCAGCCCGCCGAGGCGCTCGCGTACCGCCGGCGGGTAGGATCCGAACAGGTCGGCGGACACGTTGGCGTCGATGATCTTGGTGCGGTCGTCATAGGCGGCGTGGAACTTCAGGACGCTGCCGGGATAGACGCAGACATTGGGCAGGCTGAGCGCCAGCGTGCAGGCCGAGCGGCACTCGTGCAGCCGGACCTCGCGGTTCTCGCGCCGGTACTGTTCGGTGCGCTCCCGGTAGAGATGCACCAGGCCGCCCACATCCTTGCGCACCACAACCGGAGACGGCAGCGGCGGCGGCTCGAGATACCCCATGACTCAACCTGCGGAGGCGCGACCGGCGCCCTGACGTCAGGCCTTGTGTAGGGGCTTTATGGTGAAAAAGGGGTTACCTGCCGGGGTAAGCGTGTGGCGGGTGGCTGCCCGGGTCCGACGGCACGGAGGTTTGGCCCAGAACTCGACGTCGAGGTCCTCGATGTCGCCGGGCTTGGCCAGGGCCGCTTCGGTCCATTCTCGCAGCAGCGGCCAGGCAAGGATGGCAATGCGATCGTCTAGAGCTTATCCGGCGGCGTGCGACTGCCCGTGACGGGCCCGTCGAGAGCGTGCCGCGATCCTTGGAATGCGCACGGAACTTGCTAGCCTGTCGCCGGGGCAGACACTGGACGTGCAGATGTTCGACACGGTGATCGCGGGCGGAACGGTGGTGACGGCAGGCGACAGCGTGCGCTGCGATGTCGGCATCACGGCGGGGCGGGTTGCGGCGCTCGGCGAGGGGCTCCGGGGAGCCCGGATGATCGATGCGCGGGGCAAGCTTGTGATGCCCGGCGGCATCGACAGCCATGTCCATATCGACCAGCCGTCTGGCGAGGGCATCGTCATGGCGGATGATTTCGAGAGCGCAACGCGCTCGGCGGCGCTCGGCGGCACCACGACGGTGATGCCGTTCGTGCTGCAGGAAAAGGGCGTGCCGCTGCGCCGCACGGTGGAGGACTACCACCGCAAGGCGGAGGGGAAGTGCCATGTCGACACCAGCTTCCACCTGATCGTCAACGAGCCGACGCCGGCGCTGCTCGGCCAGGAGCTGCCGGCCCTGGTCGACGATGGCTACACCTCGTTCAAGGTGTTCATGACCTATGAGGGCCTGGCGCTGAACGACCGCGAGATTCTCGAGGTGATGGACGCGGCGCGCGGCTGCGGCGCGCTGGTGATGGTGCACGCCGAGGGCTACGATTCCATCCGCTGGATGACGGAGAGGCTGGAGCGGGCGGGCGATACGGCTCCGCGCTTCCATGCCACGTCGCGGCCGATGCTGGTGGAGCGCGAGGCGACCCACCGCGCCATCGCCCATGCCGAGCTCGTCGACGTGCCGGTGATGATCGTGCACGTCTCGAACCGGCAGGCGATGGAGGAGATCCGCCGGGCACAGCAGCGCGGCCTCAACATCCTGGCGGAGACCTGCCCGCAATATCTCGTGCTCACGGAGGGGGACCTGGACGGCCTCGGCATGGAGGGTGCGCGCTATGTCTGCTCGCCGCCGCCGCGCGACCGCGACAGCCAGGAGGCGATCTGGGAGGGACTGATCGGCGGCGTGTTCCAGGTGTTCTCGTCGGACCACTGCCCGTTCCGCTACGACGACCCGCAGGGCAAGCTGGTGCCGCGTGGCAGAACCAGTTTCCGCTGGGTCCCCAACGGCATTCCGGGCGTCGGGGCGAGGCTGGCGATCCTGTTCTCGGAGGGTGTGGCGACCGGACGGATCACGCCCGAGCGCTTCGTCGCGCTCACCGCCACGAACCATGCGCGCACCTACGGGCTCTATCCGCGCAAGGGCACGATCGCAGTGGGGTCGGACGCCGATATCGTGCTGTGGGATCCCGAGATGGAGCGCAAGCTCACCCATGCGGACCTGCAGGACGGCGCCGACTACACCCCCTATGAGGGGCTCCGCCTGAAGGGCTGGCCGGTGCTGACCATGGTCCGCGGGGTCGTGGTGGCGCAGGACGGCGCGCTGGTCGGGCCGCGCGGCCACGGCACCTATCTGCCGCGGGCGCGCTCGCAATACGCCACGTGGCCGGCGGCCTGACGGGCCGACCTGCTGCGTGGCCCGGCCTCAACCGCGCGAACAGGCGCGGCGCAGCACCGCCAGCGTTTCGTCGATCATCGCGGCGCTGACGTCGAGATGGGTGCAGGCGCGCACGCGGCCGCCGAGCATGCTCAGGTGAATGCCCTTCTGGCGGGCACGCTCGACCAGCGCAGCGGCCGACAGGCCGGCGCCTGCAGGGTCGAAGAACACCAGATTGGTGTCCGGGGCCTCGACTTCTATGCCCTCGATCTGCCGCAGCCCGCGGGCGAGCGCGCGGGCATTGGCGTGGTCGTCGGCGAGGCGCTCGACATTGTGGTCGAGCGCATAAAGGCACGCCGCCGCGCAGATGCCGCCCTGGCGCAGGGCGCCGCCGAGCCGCTGCTTCCAGCGCCAGGCCTCGTCGATGAAGGTGCGGCTGCCGGCGAGCACGGCGCCCAGTGGTGCGCCGAGGCCCTTGGTGAAGTCGAGCCAGACCGAATCCCAGGAGGCCGCCATCCGGTCGGCCGGGATGCCGGCTGCCACGCAGGCATTCATGAGGCGGGCGCCATCCATGTGGGTCGACCAGCCCTGCTCGCGCGCCACAGCGGCGACGGCGTCGAGACGCTCCAGTGGCCACACCGCGCCGCCGCCGATATTGGCGGTCTGCTCGACCTCCAGCAGGCGCTGGCGGGGCGAGTACCGGTTCACCGGACGGATCGCGGCGCGCACATCGTCGGGGCCGAACATGCCGCGCGGGCCGCGCAGGGTCAGGATCTGGGCGCCGGTGAGCGCGCCATGGGCGCCACCCTCGCTGGTGAGGATATGACTGGTCTCGTGGGCGATGATCTCGTCGCCCTGCCGGCAGTGCACCGCCACCGCGATGACGTTGCACATGGTGCCGGACGGCAAGAAGACCGCGGCCTCCTTGCCGAGCAGGACGGCCATGCGCGCCTCAAGCGCCAGGATGGTGGGATCATCGCCCGACTGCTCGTCGCCGACCGGCGCGCGCAGCATGGCGTCGCGCATGGCCGCGGTCGGCCTGGTCTGGGTGTCGGAGTACAGGTTGACGCGGATCGGCGGGGCGCCCGCGGGCGGTCGGGCAGGGGCATGGACCATCAGGGCAGGTTCCCGGGCATTGCGATGCGCGCAGGATAGGCCCGGTCCGTGGCCGCGACCAGTGCCGGCAGCTTAGCCGGTCATGCGCTCGCCGATGAAGGCCTCGATATCGGCACGGATGCGGCGGGCCTCCTCGTTCATGCTGCGGACGTGCTCGACCACCTCCTCGGCGGCGGAGCTCGTGGCTTCGGCTGCTGCGGTGACCGAGCGGGCGCCGGCCGAAACGGCGACGGCCTGCCCGGCGGCGGCGCGGATTGCGCGGGCGACCTCGCTGCTCGTCGTCGTCTGGGCCTCGACGGCGCCCGACACCCGGTCGCTGATCGCCTGGGTCTCATGGATGCGCTGGCGAATGCGCTGCATGGCGTCGACGCAGGCGTCGCCGGCGGTTTGGATGGCCGCGACCTGGCGGTTGATCTCGGCGGTCGCAGTGGCGGTGCGTGAGGCCAGCGTCTTGATCTCGCTCGCGACTACCGCAAAGCCGCGTCCGGCCTCGCCGGCGCGGGCGGCCTCGATCGTGGCGTTGAGGGCGAGCAGATTGGTCTGGTCCGCGACGGTCTTGATGAGCCGGGTCACGGCGTCGATCTGCGCGGTGGCCCCGGCCAGCTGGGCCACGGCGCCGTCGGTGCGGTCCGCCTGCTCGCTCGCCTCGCGGAAGGCCCGCACGGTCGCGAAGGTGTTGACGGCGATGTCCTCGCCTGCGGTCGACATCGCCTCGGCTGCGCTCGCCAGCCCGCCAATGTGCTCGGCGGTTCGGACGGATGCGTTGGCCGCGCCTTCGCTGCCGGAGCGGGCGAGGCTCGCCGCATCCGTCATGCGCTCCGCCAGGGCGGCTATCTCCTCGATCCTGCTGCCGAGCCGGATCACGGAGGCGTTCAGATGGCCGTTAAAGGCGCTGACACGATCCTTGACCCGCGCCTCTTGCTGCAAGCGCTGCTCGCGCTCGTCCCGCGCCGCGATTTCGATCTCATGACGGGCCGCAACCTCCTGCGAGATCTTCCGCTCTTTTCTGCGAGCGCTCTGCGCCCGCTGCATGCGGACCATGACCACGACCAGCAGCATGACGAAAAGCACCAGCACCAGACGCAAAGCAGCGACTGCGCTCTCGGTCTGCCGCCATTGCCGCAGCACCAGCGCCTCGGTCGCACTGATGCCGACGACCAACGGATAGCCCTCGACCGCGTGTGGTGCGACCATGCGGGGGGACGTGTCTTGCGGGTGGGTCATCCGCGGTTCGCTGACGATCGTGGGGCCATTGCCGGCGGCGAGCACCTGCAGGGCCATCGACCGTGGAAAGACCTTGCCGAGGCTGTCAGGCGCCTCGGGAAAGCGGGCCAGCAGGGTCCCGTCCCGGCGCAGCAGGCTGATCGGGCTTTCGACATCGGGCTGCACACGCTGATCGTATTTAGCGAAGACTTCCGATTCGATGCCGGCCAGTGCAAGCCCCATCACCTGTCCGTCGCGGCCCTTGATCTTGCGGGCCAGGTAAAATGTCCAACGCCCGCTGACGCGGCTCTGCACCGGGGCACTGACCATCACCTCGAGCTGCGGATCAGCAAGGTGGGCCTTGACGTAATCCCGGTCAGACAGGTTGATCGGCGGAGATGGCCAGGAGCGGGTGAAGTTGAGCATGTCACCGTTGAGCGCCACGATCGTCGCCACGTCGATCTGTGGCAGCCCCTTCGTGCGGTCGCGAAGCACACGGTGGATCTCGGCGCTCGCCATCACCTGCCGGAACTGATCCTGGGTTGTGATCCGACCGTCCCCGAGCTGCTCGGTGACACTGCGCAGGACCATGTCGGCCGACGATAGCGTCTGGTGGGCGTGCTCGGCGAGAAGCAGGGACAGGCTGCCCAGCGACCGTTGCCAGTTCTGGATCGCATCGGCGCGGCCACGCCACATCGTCGCCACGGTGCCGACAACGATCAGAAGGATGACCGCGACGCCAACGGCCAGCGTAACCGTCGAACCGCTGGGCAGGAAGCCCATCAACCGGACCGACGCGGTTTCGTCCGCCCTTGCTGTGGTCTGTCGGGTCACGGGCTCATTCTGTCGCTGACAAATGGCGGCGCATAATCGCAATTTAATATATAAATCAGTTAATGATTTGCTATCGGCCGAGGCGCTGAGAGAGGAGCCGAACGGCTCAGCAAGGCAATTTTCTTCCAGCTGACGCTCCATCCGATGTCCACCGATGGCGCCATCAATCCCGGCTCAACCCGAACACAGGGCGCTTCGGAATCGCGCGCCGGCACCGTTTAGAGGTTCGGCCAGACAGTCGACCTTCAGCCGCCGGTGAACGCGACCGTGCCGGCGGGCTCCCATGGCCCGCCGCGGTAGACGAAGAGGTCGATCGCCTCGATGTGGATGGAATACGGCACGAAGTCCGCGCTGAATGCGGCGAACGCCTTGCGGGCGGCGGCCGGGTCGGCCTTGTTCTGCAGCGTCACATGGGGGCGGAAGCGCTGCCGGTCCTGCGGCGTCAGCCAAGGCGACCAGGCCCGGGCCAGAGCTGTGTGCAGGGCGACCAGCGCCGGCGCCTCGATGTCGACCGCAAAGCCGCGACCGAGAAAGCGGGGCGATGCCGCCACGGCGTCGAGCGCGGCCGTCGGAGCACGCTCGGCGACCGCGGCGGCGATCGCCGGCAGGGCCTCGCCCGGCAGGCGGTGGAACAGCGTCAGATGCGCCGCCACCTGCGTGCGGCCCGGCGGGAACAGGCCGTCGCGCCAGGCCTGGAAGCGGGCCGTCGCCTGTGCGTCGAGGCGCGCGGTGACGACCACCGGGTCGGCACCGCCGCCGGGCGGACCGTAGTAGCCCGCCTGAACGCTCACGCGCCGGGGACGGCGTTGGGGAAGAACAGCTGCTGGCCGTTGATCTTGTAGCTGCGGATCGCTGCCTGCCCGTCGGCCGACAGGATCCAGTCGATGAAGGCCTGCCCGTCCGCCACCTTGACGGACGCGTGTTTGGCCGGGTTCACCAGCATGATGCCGTACTGGTTGAACAGCTTCTGGTCGCCCTCGACCGCGATGGCCAGATCACCGCGGTTCTGGAACGCCAGCCAGGTGCCGCGGTCGGTCAGCACATAGGCGCCCATGGCGGCAGCCGTGTTCAGGGCCGCACCCATGCCCTGGCCGATCTCGCGGTACCAGGGGCCGCGGGCGGTGGCGATGTCGATATCGGCGGTCTTCCACAGTGCAAGTTCCGCCGCATGGGTGCCGCTGCGGTCGCCGCGCGAGACGAAGGGCGCGGCGCGCTCGCGCACCTTGCGCAGGGCGGCGGCAATGTCGCTGGTGCCGGCGATGCCGGCGGGGTCAGCCTTCGGACCGACCAGGACAAAGTCGTTGTACATCACGTCGGAGCGCTTCACGCCGAAGCCGTCTGCCACGAAGGCGACCTCCTGCGGCTTGGCGTGGACGAAGACCACGTCGGCATCGCCGCGCTTGCCGGTGTCGAGCGCCTGCCCGGTGCCCTGGGCGACGACCCGCACGTCGATGCCGGTGCGGGCCTTGAACAGCGGCAGGATGTGGCCGAACAGGCCCGAATCCTGGGTCGATGTGGTGGAGGCGACAACAATGAAGCGGTCCTGCGCCTGGGCGGGCAGGACACTGCAGGCCAGCGCGAGGCCTGCGGCGAAGAGGGTGCGGCGCAGATGGTTCATGGTGCTGTTCCTGTACTAGAGGACAAGGTCGCCGGCCAGGAAGGTCCGGGCCTGCGGCGTGGCGGGAGCGGTGAAGAAGCGGTCGGCCGGGGCATCCTCGACCAGGCGGCCGGCAGCCAGGAACAGGACCCGCCCGGCCAGGCGGCGGGCCTGGCCGAGGTCATGGGTCGCCATCAGGACGGTGACGCCGGCTGATGAGGCGTCAGTGATGATGGTCTCGATCGCGCGGGTGGAGGCGGGGTCGAGGCTGGCGGTGGGCTCGTCCAGCAGCAGCAGTTCAGGCTCCCGGGCCAGAGCGCGGGCGATGGCGAGACGCTGCTGCTCGCCGCCCGAGAGCCGCCGCGCCGGCCTGTCGCCAAGGCCGGCAAGGCCGACCCGCTGCAGCAGGGCGGCGATGCGGTCGCGGCGCCTGGCGCTTGGGTGGCCTGTCGTGGCGAGGACATAGTCGAGATTGGCGGCGGCGGAGCGGCGCAGCATCGTGGGGCGCTGGAACACGATCGCCCGCCTGTCGGGCGTGCCGGCCGGGCGGCCGCTCCAGGTGATGCGGCCGGATGTGGGCGGCACCAACCCCATGGCGAGGCGCAGGAGGCTCGACTTCCCGGCGCCGTTGGGGCCGACGACGATCACCGGCGCGCCGGGGCTGATCTCGAGGCGCAGTGTGTCAATGGCACAGGTCCGGCCCGCCATCAGGGTGACGGCCTCGAAGGCCAGCGGCAGGTCGGAAAGCGTGCCCTGCATCAGCCGGCCCTCGCTTCGGCGACGCGGCGCAGGCCCCAGGCGGCGGCGTTCACGGCGGTGACGACGGTGACCAGCACCGCGCCGAGGCCCAGCGCCAGCGCCAGATTGCCCTTCGATGTCTCGAGCGCGATGGCGGTGGTCATGGTGCGGGTGACGCCGTCGATATTGCCGCCGACGATCATGACGGCGCCGACCTCGGCGGCGGCCCGGCCGAAGCCGGCGAGGATCACGGTGAGCAGGCCGAAGCGGGCGTCCCACAGCAGGGTGGCGACGCGGCGGGCCGGCGCGACATTCCAGGCGGTCAGCTCGTCGCGGTACTCGGCCCACAGGTCGGCAATGATCTGCCGGGTGAGGGCGGCCACGATCGGCGCCACGAGCAGGGCCTGGGCGACCACCATGGCGGTGGGCGTGAACAGGAGCCCGAAGCTGCCCAGCGGGCCCGAGCGCGACAACAGCAGGTAGACCATTAACCCGACCACCACCGGCGGCAGGCCCATGCAGGCGTTGAGCAGGACGACCACGGCCTCGCGGCCGGGAAAGCGGACCAGCGCCAGCAGCGCACCGGCAGGCAGGGCCACCAGGGCGGCCAGCAGCGTCGCCGCCAGGCTGACGCCGAGCGACAGCCGAACGATCTGCACCAGCGCCGGATCGGCGCCGGCGATCAGGCTCCAGGCGGTTGCGGCCTCCGGCATTCTCGTCCTCCCGGCGCGCAATGTTGCGTGGTGTCCGAAAAGGTCAAGCGGATTGATTTGAAACAGGTTCATGCATATCAATGCAGGCATGAACCTGCTGACCACGGCGGAAGCCGCCGCCTATCTGCGGCTCAAGGAGCGCAAGCTCTACGACCTCGTCGCCGCGGGCGCGATCCCGTGCGCCAAGGTCACGGGGAAGTGGCTGTTCCCGCGCGAGGAGCTCGACCGCTGGGTGCTGTCGGGCCTGGCGCGGCCGGCAGGCCTTGGTCCGCTCACGGCGCCGGCCATTGCCGGCGGCAGCCAGGACCCGTTGCTGGACTGGGCGCTGCGGCAGAGCGGCAGCGGCCTCGCCTCCCTGCCGGAGGGCAGCGAAGCTGGCCTTGCGCGACTGGCGCGCGGCGAGGTGATGTTGGCCGCCATCCACCTGCATGCCGTCGGCGTCGACGATGCCAATGTGCAGGCGATGGGCCGGCCCGGCTTCGGCGACACGGTGCTGATCGGCTTTGCCCGCCGCGAGCAGGGGCTGGTGCTGGCGCCCGGCAATCCGCTCTCCGTGAAAGACCTTTCCGATGCGGCGCGCAGGTCCCTGCGCTTCGCGGCACGGCCCTCCGGAGCCGGGGCGCAGCAGCTGCTCGAGACCAGGCTAGCTGAGGCTGGTCTTGCCTGTCCCGACAGCATGCTGGTCTGCCCGACCGGGGCGGACCTTGCCCAGGCGGTGCGCGCCGGCCATGCCGAATGCGGCGTCGCCTCGCGGGCCGTTGCAGCTGCGGCCGGCCTGACCTTCCTGCCGCTGGCCTTTGAGCGGTTCGATCTGGCCATGCGCCAACGCGACTATTTCCGCCCGGCCGTGCAGGCGCTCGCCGCCTTCCTGCGCGCACCGGCCTTTGCCGCCCACGCGGCCGATCTCGGTGGCTACGATGTGGCGAAGGCGGGCACGGTGCGCCATCTGTGCTAGGAGGCAGGCGCCCCGGCGCCTTGCAGGAGACCGTCCCGATGACCGTTCCGGCCGACAGCTATGCGATCCGGCCCGATCCGGCCGATCCCCGGTTGACCCGCCGGGTCAGCGGGATCGACCAGGGCGGACAGCCGGTCGAGACGTCGGTGACGATGGAGCGGGCGCTCACGCTCTACCTGAACGCGCAGGAGATCGTCACCATGATGACGATCGGCGACTATCCCGAGTATCTGGCGCTGGGCTACCTGCTCAACCAGAACATGCTGAAGCCCGACGACGTGGTCACCGACGTCGAGTATGACGACGACCTCGAGGTGGTGGTGGTGCGCACGCAGCGCGGCACCAATTTCGAGGACAAGCTGCGCAAGAAGACGCTGACCTCGGGCTGCGCCCAAGGCACCGCCTTCGGCGACCTGATGGAGGCGCTGGAGGGCGTGCAGCTGCCGGCGGCCGAGCTGCGCACGTCCTGGCTCTACGCCCTGACGCATGCGATCAACACCACCCCGTCGCTCTATCTGGAGGCCGGCGCGATCCACGGCTGCGTGCTGTGCCGGCAGGACCAGCCGCTGGTCTACATGGAGGATGTCGGCCGCCACAACGCCGTCGACAAGATTGCCGGCTGGATGTACCGGCACGGCGAGACCGGCGCCGACAAGATCTTCTACACGACGGGTCGGCTGACCTCCGAAATGGTGATCAAGACCGTGCGGATGGGGATCCCGATCCTCGTGTCCCGCTCGGGATTCACGGCCTGGGGGGTCGACCTCGCCCGCCAGGTCGGCATGACGCTGGTGGGCCGGGCGCGCGGCCGGCGCTTCGTGGCGCTCGCCGGGCAGGAGCGGATTGTGTTCGACCAGGATCCCTCCGCCGTGGCCGAGGAGAGCGCGCGGAGCCGGCGCAAGGGGGGCGATCGTGACGACTGAGGTGCCGCCGACACTCGGCGTGCTGCTGGCCGGCGGGCTGGCGCGGCGCATGGGAGGCGGCGACAAGCCGCTGCGCGAAGTCGCAGGCCTGACGATGCTGGAGAGGGTCATTGCGCGTCTCGCCCCGCAGTGCGCCGGGCTCGTGCTCAACGCCAATGGCGATCCGGCCCGCTTTGCCCGATTCGGCCTGCCGGTGGTGGCCGACGACGTTCCCGGCTTTGCCGGCCCGCTGGCCGGCATCGTGGCGGCGCTGGACTGGACGGCGCAGCACCGCCCGGACATCGCCTTCGTGGTCAGCGCCGCGGCTGACTCGCCGTTCCTGCCGCATGACCTCGTCGCCCGCCTGCATGGCGCCCGTGCAGACTCGGCGGCGGACCTCGCCTGCGCAAGCTCCGGCGGCCGCAGCCAGCCTGTCATCGGCCTGTGGCCTCTGGCGCTGCGCGGCGCGTTGCGGCACGCGCTGGTGGTGGAGGACATCCGCAAGATCGACCGCTGGACGGCGCGCCACCAGCTGGCAACCGCGGTCTGGGACGACACGCCGGTCGATCCGTTCTTCAACGCCAACACGGCCGAGGACCTCGCCGAGGCCGAGCGGCTCGCGGCCCTGTATCCGGCGGCCTGAACCGGAAACAGGCGTTTAGCGGGGTCTTGCGTGCCTGTACCGTGAGATCCGACTTGAACGGCGCGGTTTCGCGCCTACAGTGCCGTCAAACTGGATCTGGGAGGTTACTATGCGCATCATTCTCATCGCCGGAATCATGGCAGTCGTTGGCGCTGTCGGGGCGTCGTTCTTCCTCAATGACCGGCTGCAGGAGCCTGTCTACCGGGCCTTCGCCACGGATGGTGCGCGGGTCGGAAATCCCGGCGACAACCTGGTCGGCCGCGACTGGCGCGACGTGCCGCGTAGCTGATCGGCATGACCGGCCTGCCGGCCGGCCGTTTCAGCGCAGGACGGCGTAGGGCAGAAACCCCACGACGTCGCCCGGCGCTACCGCGGTCACCGGTTCGGGCAGCTCGACGAGCCCGTCGGTCTCGGTGAGCGAGGTGATCACCCCGGCGCCGTCGCGCGGATGCTTCGAGGCCCGCACGACCCCGTCCCCGCCGCGCGCGAGGCTGACGCGGACATAGTCGCGGCGCCCCTGTTTCTTGCGGTAGGTGAAATCCGCGATCACGGGCAGCGCCAGCGGCTTGGCCGGCGCAGATCCTGAGAGAGCGGCGATCAGCGGGCGCACCACGTGGGCGAAGGTGACGAAGACGGCCACGGGATTGCCGGGCAGGCCGACAAAGGGCGTTCCCGCCACCACGCCCATGGCCACCGGCCGGCCGGGCTTGATTGCCAGCCGCCAGAAGGTCAGCGCGCCCGTCGCCTCGACGGCGTTGCGGACATGGTCCTCCTCGCCGGTCGAGACGCCGCCCGAGGTGACAATCAGGTCGTGGCCTGACGCTGCGGCAGTGAGCGCGGCCGAGACCGCGGCATGGTCGTCGGGCAGGATGCCGAGATCGGTGACCAAGACGCCCAGCCGGCCGAGCAGGGCCTGCAGGGCAAAGCGGTTCGAATCATAGAGCGCAGCTGGCGGCAGCGGCTGGCCCGGCGAGACGATCTCGTCGCCGGTCGACAGCACGGCGACGCGCAAACGGCGGCGCACGGTCAGCGAGGCCAGGCCGACGGCGGCGCAGAGCGCGACGTCCTGGGGTGCGAGCACGCGTCCTGCAGCCAGCACCGTGCGGCCGGCGGGCGTGTCTTCCCCGGCAAGGCGGCGGTTGGCTCCCGGCTTAAGCCCCTGGGGAAGGGTGACGGTGTCACCCGTGCGGGTGACATCCTCCTGCATGAAGACCGTGTCGGTGCCGGCCGGCATCGGTGCGCCGGTGAAGATCCGAACGGCCGTGCCTGTCTCCGCCGCAACAGCGGCGGCGCCGGCGGTGACGCGTCCGGCGACCGGTAGGGTGGTGGAGCCGGCTTTCGCCAGGTCGGACCAGCGCACGGCGTAGCCGTCGACGGCCGAGTTGTCGAAGGGTGGCAGCGGCACCGGGGCGACGATGTCCTGCGCCAGCACCCGCCCGTCCGCGGCGGCGAGATCTACCGTCTCGGTGCCGGCCACAGCAGGAATACGCGCGGCAATGAGCGCCACGGCGTCATCTACGGCCATCAGGCCGTCGCCGAAGGCGAAGCTGTCGGAGCTGAGTTGGGCCATGCCTCTTCCCTAGGCGCTGCGGCGGAGGGCGGCAAGCACCTCCGGCAGCGGTCGGGCGCGCCCGGCCACCAGATCGGCGGCGGCATCAGCGTCGTCGAGAGCGGCGCAGGGCAGGGGACCCGCATAGGGGGCGTCGGTGACGAGGCCGATCACGGCAGGGTCGTCCGGGTGAAGCCAGGGCTTGTCGTTGGCTGCCCGGTGCACCTCGATCTTGGGATGAGGAGCATGCTTGAAACCCTCGACGATCACCAGATCGACCGGCGACAGATGGCCGAGAAGCTCGGCCAGCGGCGGCTCGGGAGCGTCACGCAGCTCGTACATCAGCGCCCAGCGCTTACCGGAGGCGACCAGTACCTCGACGGCGCCGGCCTCGCGGTGGGCATGGCTGTCCTTGCCGGGGCGGTCGACATCGAAGCTGTGGTGGGCGTGCTTGAGCGTGGAGACCCGCAGTCCGCGGGCCGACAGCAGCGGCAGCAGCCGCACCAGCAGGGTCGTCTTGCCGGCGCCACTCCAGCCGGCGAGGCCGATCACGCGCATGCGGTGCTCCCGGACAGAGCACGCCCGGCGGTCTGGGCCGCCGGGCGAAGGGCAGGGTCAGCGGTCCGCCGCAGCGGACCGGTGCGATTCACTCGGCGGCAACGGCGTTCGGAGGCACCTGCGGCGTCCGGCCCCGTGCCTTCTCTTCCTCGACCCAGAGCGAATGGTGCTCGCGGGCCCAGTTGAGGTCGACCTCGCCGGAGCCCATCGCGTCGAAGGCGCCCTCCATGCCAATCGAGCCGATATAGATGTGCGCCAGCATCACGGCGATCAGGCCCGCCGAGATCAGGGCGTGGATGACCTGGGCGAGCTGCATGTCGGCGATGCCGGTGCCCCAGAAGGGGAACAGCAACAGCAGGCCCGAGACCGAGAGCAAACCGCCGCCGATGATCACCGACCAAAAGATCATCTTCTGGCCGCCGTTGAACTTGCCGGCAGGGGGATGCCCCTTGCCGAGCAGACCGCCGCCAGCCTTGAACCAGGCGACGTCGACGCGGTTGGGGATGTTGTCGACGATCCAGATCAGCAGCATCAGCACCAGGCCCACCATGAAAGGGAAGGCGAGAAAGTTATGCGCCAACTTGCCGTAGTGCGAGAGCGCGGCGAACGCGTCGGCGCCGATCAACGGCATCAGCAGGTAGCGGCCGAAGGACACGTTCAGCCCGGAGATCGCCAGCACCATGAAACACAGGGCGGTGATCCAGTGGACCAGGCGCTCGAAGCTGTTGAAGCGCAGGATCTTCAGGCCCGACAGGCCGGCATCAATCATGATGCGGCCGCGCACCGTGTAGAACAGCAGCAGCAGCGCCAGCATGCCGAGTACGGCAATCGACGTCACCCAGGCGAGGGTGCCATCGTGCAGGGCGCGCCAGTCACCGCCCGGCTGGATCAGCACGCCCGACTTGGTGTCAGGGATGCTGACACGGCCCTCGACGGTGCGCAGCTGCTTGAGCAGCTGCTGCTCCTGCACCGCCGACGTGGTGGGGTTAACCTGCTGGGCCATCGCCGGACCGGCGAACCACAGGCCGAAGAGCACCGCGAGAGCGGCAGCGAGGTTGGTCCAGACGGGGCGCGATGCCGGCATGTCGATCCCTTTCAGTCCAGTGGCGACGGGGCGGATACGGCGCAAAGGCGCCGCGTCCGACCTCAGATCGCGACGGTGTCCTTGTAGGCCGTCTTCCAGCCCCAGGCGCCCGAGCCGTAGCCACGCTTGACGACGCGCTCCTTGTAGATCTGCGCGATGATGTCGCCGTCGCCGGCCAGCAGGGACTTGGTCGAACACATCTCGGCGCAGAGCGGCAGCTTGCCCTCGGCCAGCCGGTTGGAGCCGTACTTGGCATATTCGGCGGCCGTATCGAGGCCATCGGGACCACCAGCGCAATAGGTGCACTTGTCCATCTTGCCGCGCGTGCCGAAGTTGCTGACCTTCGGATATTGCGGTGCGCCGAACGGGCAGGCGTAGAAGCAGTAGCCGCATCCGATGCACAGATCCTTGGAGTGCAGAACCACGCCGTCGGCGGTGGTGAGGAAGCAGTCCACCGGGCACACGGCGGCGCAGGGCGCATCCGTGCAGTGCATGCATGCCATGGAGACCGAGCGTTCGCCGGGCTTGCCATCGTTGATCGTCACGACGCGGCGCCGGTTGATGCCCCACGGCACCTCGTGCTCGTTCTTGCAGGCAGTGACGCAGGCGTTGCATTCGATGCAACGATCGGCGTCGCAGAGGAACTTAAGGCGAGCCATTGTCTATCCCCCTCAGGCGGCGCTGATCTGGCAGAGCGTGACCTTGGTTTCCTGCATGCCGGTCACCGGGTCATATCCGTAGGTCGTGATCGTGTTGACGCTTTCGCCCAGCACGATCGGGTCAGTTCCCTTCGGGTAGTTGGCCCGTTGGTCGACGCCCTGGTACCAACCGCCGAAGTGGAACGGCATGAAGGCCACCCCCTTGGCGACGCGCTCGGTGACCAGCGCCTTGACCCTGGTCTTCGAGCCATACTGGGCACCCGAGACCCAGCACCAGCCGCCGTCTGTGATGCCGCGCGACTGGGCGTCCGTCGGGTTGATCTCGACGAACATGTCCTGCTGTAGCTCGGCGAGCCACTTGTTGGAGCGCGTCTCCTCGCCGCCGCCCTCGTATTCAACGAGGCGCCCGGAGGTGAGGATGATCGGGAACTCCTTGGCGATGTTCTTCTCGACGGCAGTCTTCTGCACGGTGGCGCCGATGTTGGGCATGCGCAGCTGGCGGCCGTCAGGCAGGGCCGGATACTTGGCGACGAGATCGGGGCGGGCCGTGTAGATCGGCTCGCGGTGGATCGGCACCGGGTCGGGCAGGTTCCACGCCACCGCGCGGGCCTTGCCGTTGCCGAACGGGATGCAGCCGTGCTCCAGCGCGACGCGCTGGATGCCGCCCGACAGGTCGATCGCCCAGCTCACTGCGTCCGGATTGGCGCCGCCGATGCGGGTGATGACCGCCATCTCGGCCTCGGTGAGGTCCTTGTCCCAGCCAAGCTTCTTCAGCACGCCGAGGGTGAACTCGGGGTAGCCGTCCTTGAGCTCGGAGCCCAGCGAGGCAGAGCCCTCGGCCAGCAGGGTGGCGCCCTGGTACTCGGTGCCGAAGCGGGCGCGGAAGGTGCCGCCGCCGTCCTTCACGTGAAGGTTGGCGTTGTAGAGGATGTGGGTGCCGGGGTGCTTGAACTGAGGCGTGCCCCAGCACGGCCAGGGCAGGCCGTAATAGTCGCCCTTGTTGACGCCGCCGGCGGCGCGCAGGGTGACGAGGTCGAAGTCGCCCTGGTTGGCCATGTGGGCCTTCAGGCGCTCCGGCGACTGGCCGGTGTAGCCGGTGGACCAGCCGCCGCGGTTGATCTCGCGCAGGATCGATTCGGCCTCCGGCTCGTCGCCGAACTTGCCCTTCACCATCGTGTAGTTCTTGGCCAGGCGGTCAGCGAAGCCGAGCTTCTGCGCCAGGCGGTAGATCGCCGAATAGTCGTTGGCGGATTCGAAGATCGGCTCGACGACCTTCTCGCCCCATTGGATCGAGCGGTTTGATGCGGTGCGCGACCCCGCGCACTCAAACTGGGTGCAGATCGGCAGCAGGTAGGTGCCGTTACGGCGTCCCGAGAGGGCCGCAAAGGTCGTCGGATGCGGGTCAGCGACCACCAGAAGCTCGAGCTTCTCGAGGCCCTTGGCGACCTCGGGCATGCGCGTCACGGTGTTGCCGCCGTGGCCGAAGACGACCATGCCCTTGATGTTGTCGCGCTGGTCGACCTGGTCGGCCGGCAACAGTGCGGCGTCGAACCACCGCGTCGTGGTGATGCCGGGGGTTTCCATGTTCTGCTTGCGGGTGCGGGCCGCACGACCGGCCTTGGCGGGCACCTCGTCGAAGCGCGACTGCAGCCAGTCGTACTCGACCTCCCAGACGCGCGACCAGTGCCGCCACGCGCCCTCGACGAGGCCGTAGTAGAGCGGCAGGTTCGAGACATCGAGGCCCATGTCGGTGGCGCCCTGCACGTTGCAGTGGCCGCGGAAGATGTTGGCGCCGGTGCCTTCCGAGCCGACATTGCCGGTGGCGAGAAGCAGGATGCAGTAGGCGCGCACATTGGCAGTGCCGACGGTCTTCTGCGTCGCGCCCATGCACCAGATCAGGGTCGAGGGTTTCTGTGTCGCGAAGGTCTGGGCGACGCGCTTGAGCTGCTCACCCGGCACGCCGGTGACGCGCTCGACCTCCTCGGGAGTCCACTTCTCGACCTCCTTGCGGATCTGGTCCATGCCGAACACGCGCTGGCGGATGAACTCCTTGTCCTCCCAGCCGTTCTGGAACACGTGCCAGAGGATGCCCCAGATGACCGGGATATCGGTGCCGGGGCGGATGCGGACGAAGTCGGTGGCGTGGGCGGCGGTGCGGGTGAAGCGCGGATCGATGACGATCAGGTTCGCCTTGTTGAGCTCCTTGCCCTCAAGCACGTGCTGCAGCGACACCGGATGCGCCTCGGCCGGGTTGCCGCCCATGATGATCATGGTCTTGGACTTGCGGATGTCGTTGTAGCTGTTCGTCATCGCGCCGTAGCCCCACGTGTTGGCCACGCCGGCAACGGTTGTCGAATGGCAGATGCGCGCCTGGTGGTCGACCGAGTTGGTCCCCCAGAGGGCCGCGAACTTGCGGAACAGATAGGCGCCCTCGTTCGACATCTTGGCCGAGCCGAGGAGGAACATGCTGTCGGCGCCGGAGCTTGCGCGCAGCGCCAGCATCTTGTCGCCGATCTCGCTGATCGCGGTGTCCCAGGTGATGCGCTTCCACTCGCCGTCGACGAGCTTCATCGGGTATTTGAGGCGACGGTCGCCATGCACCAGCTCGCGTACCGCCGCGCCCTTGGCGCAGTGCGAGCCGCGGTTGATCGGGCTGTCCCAGGCCGGCTCCTGGCCGACCCACACGCCGTTCTGCACCTCGGCGATGACCGAGCAGCCGACCGAGCAGTGGGTGCAGATGTTCTTCACCCGCGTCACCGGCACGCCGGCCTTCATCGGGCCGGCCTCGGCGCGGCGCACTGCGCCCAGCGACAGCGACCCGACGGCCGCGAGGCCACCGGCGACGACGCCGGACCGGCGCAGGAAACTGCGGCGGTCGAGGGCACCGGTCGACAGGCCGGCGGCGATCCCCTGAAGCTTGCTGCGGCTCGCGTCGCCGCTCTTGCGCTTGATCAGCACGGGCTGTCCCCTCTCAGTAGCGGTTGACGCGGTAAAAGGCCTTGACGTGCTCGCTCTCGCGATAGCGCGCCTTGCGCTTGTCGTCCTTCCAGGACGCGGCCTCGGCCGGCAATGCCGCCAGCGGCAGCGTCGCGGCTGCCGCGGCGGCGCCGGTGGCGCCGAGGGTCAGGAACTGGCGGCGGTGAAGGGCTTTGGCCCCGTCGCGGTCGGTCATCGGTCGTCCTCCCAGGCGTCGTCAGTCGTCGAGATCGAAGGCGCGGGCCTCGATCTCCAGAAAGGTGCGGCCCACAGCGCCGACGCGGGCGTAGAACGGCGCGTCGGCCACGGCCTCGAGATCGGCAAAGAACCGGCCGGCCCAGGGCTCGATGTGGCGTTCGAAGAAGTGCTTCTGCGTGGCCAGCCCGTCGCCGAACCGGCCGGCGGCGAGGCCGGCCATGATCTCGCACAGAATGGCGATGTGATCCTCGGGCTCATGCACCGTCCCGGCGCGGGCGATGCCGAGCCGCAGCAGGTCCTCGCGGACGCGGGCCAGCGGGCGTTCATGGACGAAGCCGGTGAGATAATACGAGGCGTAGGGCAGGAACTCGCCGCGGCCGACGCCGACGAACAGCCGGAAATACTCGCGCGCGGCGGTCGTCGCATCGGTCTCGGAGGCGACCTCGGCCAGCGCGATGTGGGTGAGGCCCAGCGGGCTTGGATCGCCGATCAGACCGGCAACTGCCGCCAGCGTGTCGGCCCCCGGCTCACGGCCGAGCAGTACCGCGAGCAGGCCGTACTGGTGGGCGCGGGCCAGGTCGGCATCGTCGGGCTGTGCGGCGGCGTCGGACATCGGGCCCTCGCGGCGCGCATCGTCGACAGTCGGATAGAGATCGGGGCGCAGGATGGTGCGGGACACGCCGGTGATGGTCTCGATCGCGAGGACGCGGTCAGCCGGCACGCGCCGCCAGGCCGATACGGCCGGCTGCGAGATGCCGAGATCGCGTGCAAGCACGACGACCCCGCCCGCAACGCGCAATGCTGTTTCGAGACCCTGGTCCCGCATTCCGTATCTTTCCCCCCGAGGCCGATGGCTCTTTGCGGCCGGCCGGCTCGCACGTGACACCTTACCAAACCGTCACATAAGTGAAGGTTATGCCTTGATTTGAATGAATTGCAAGGCCGGTTTCAGGCAGGCAGGGCGCCGCCATGCCGGCGGGCCCCTGCGGGCGGCGTCTCGGCTACGGCGGACGCGTCCAAAGAGCTGGCCAAATCGATTGCAAACCCTTGCAGATTATCAGCTTGACCGATGCCGACCAGGTGGCGTGGCATGTCAGAGCGATGGCCGGAACTGTCATCCTGCGGCTGCAGGTCGCGGTCCGGGGTCGGCTCGCCGTCGGACTGCAGCGATGCCGTGCTGGCGTGCAACGACGGTGCCTCGGCGTCCTGCGCGGGCTTCGCCACCTCAATCGCCGCGTCGGACGCGGCTGGCGGATCGGTTTGCGGGGCCTCTTCCGGGGCCGGCTCTTCTGCCGTCTCCGGGTCCGGCCGGTCGAACAGGTCGGCGATCATCCGCGCCACATCGTCGGCGGGGCCGAGCGGCCCGTTGCCGGGGACGCCGCCGGGCGTGTTCCAGTCATAGGCGTAGTCGACCGCCTCCGAGACATAGTCGCGGATGGCCGGGTCGATCGCCCACATGCGGCGCAGGGCGGCGGCGCGCAGCGGCTCGGGGACGGCCGGGTGCATGAACACGGAGATGTCGGTTGAGGCCGTGATCTCCTCCAGCGTTGGCAGCGGCGGCATCTCCGGCAGCGCGGCGACGGCCTCGCCGGCCTCCTGCGGGACCGTCGCGGCATTCTGCGGCGCCGGATCGTCCTCTCCGGGTGAGGGCGCTGACGGTGGCTCTGCCGCGGCGCGCTTGCGCTGCGACCAGCGGGTGAGGAAGCCCGACGGGTCGCTCACGTGTCGTCCTCCGCCGGCCGCGGCGGGGTGGACGGGCCGGGGCCCGGCCTGAAGCCGCCCTTGCGCGGGTCGAGGCGGTCGCGCTGGCGCTTGAAGAAGGGACGCTCGACATGGTGCTCGGCGACGAAAGCGGTGACGATGTCGCGGATGGCGTCGGGCATCGGCACCTGCTCGATGTTCTCGCCGAAGCCCTCGGTCAGCCCCTCGCCCTCGTAGGGATCGGCGGTGGCGACAGCCAGGCGCGGCCGGTCGCCGTCGGCCGCGAGCGCGATCCACAGCGCGGGGGCACCCGATTCGAGATTGTCGCGGTAGTGGGACGTCTCGCCGGAATGCAGGCTGAGGCTAACGGCACCACCATAGAAGGTCTCGTCGACGCCGATGCGGCCGAGCGGTGTCCAGGGTGCCACCGGCGGTGCCGCCGGCAATACCGACACGGCGTGCCAGGTCTCGGTCGCCCAGGCGCCGGATCCGGTCCGGCGGGCGACGACGACGCCGATCTCGATGCTGAGTACGGGCACGGGGGACCTCAGGAGTGCGGATCGAGGGGCAGGCCGGCAATCAGGTTCTGCGGCTTCAGCCGCAGCACCTTGTCGGCCCCCTGCGCCATCAGGAGATACACCGGATGGCCGGCGAGGTCGCCCCGCACCGGCGCGTCGGCGCCGAACTCCAGGCGAAACAGCGCCAGCACCCGATCCTGGTCAGCTGGCGGCAGCGTGCGCCCGTGCCAAAGCGCGTCGCCGAGGCGGGTGGCCTCGGCATCCAGCCCCACATACCAGCGCCAGTCGGCGTCGCGCAGCGCCGCCAGCGGCGTCACCGTCGTGGCGATGCCGAGCAGGTGGCGGATCCAGGTCTCGATCACCCGCCCCAGCGCTTCGCGGGAGCGGGGATCGCCGCCGAGATTGAGCACCATCGTGTGGGCGTCCGAGCGGCTCCAGTAGCTCCAGGCATTGTCGGGCGTCAGGACGTCGAATTCGGTGACGGGCCCCTGCCCGAGCATGGCCATCAGCGGCGATTGGTGGGGGTCGGCCTCGCGCGCCTCGATCAGCTCGGCATCGGCGAGCAGCAGCTTGCCCTCGTGCAGGCTTGCGCGCTGCGGCCGGAAGAACAGCTCGGCAGCGCGCAGCACATAGGGATCGGCGCAGCCATCGAGTGCATTGCGCAGGATCAGGTGCACCAGCTGCTGCAGTCACAGCGGCGGGACCCCACGGGCGCCGTCCCGCACGAGGCCCAGATAGGCCGCTTCGAGGCTCGGCGCGGCCAGCAGCCGGTCGCGGAAGCCGAGCATGAAGGCCCAGTTCTCGCGCGCGTCTGCATCTTCCAGCGCGGCGATCTCATGCGGTTCGACGCGGCGTCGCGGCTGCGCCATCAGTCCGGCATGCAACGCGCGCTCGGCGGCGCAGGCCTCGGGCGGCGGCATCAGCTCGGGCCGCGCCAGATAGGCGAGGATCAGCTCGTCGGTCACCAGCAGCCCGCCGCTCTCGCTCCGGCGCGTCAGGTGGTGGCCGCTCGACACCCAGAACTCGGTCATCGGGCGGTCCTCACGGCTTCGGCTCGGGCTGGATCATCGCCGAGAGGTCGACGCGCTCGACCGGAGCGTCTGCCTCATCCTCATCGAACTCGACGATCGTGAACGCCCGCGTGTAGGCGTGCAGCCCATCCGATCCCGGTGTCGGTTCGCGCTGGTGCAGCGTGCGGAAGCGCTCGCGCAGCAGGCCGTCGTCGTCGGGTGCGCGGTGGACGGCGACCAGCGTCCCCACCGGATGATCGCAGAGCGAGGCCGCAAAGGCGATCTCCTCCTCGGCAGCGACCAGGGCCTCGGCCTCCGGCGCGCCCAGGCGCGTCACGAACTGGCGGGCCAGGGTGGCGACCGCGTCGGCGCGTTCGGCGTCGCTGGCCTCGCTCACCACCACGAGGGTCGACCAGCCGAAGCTGCCGATCCCGAGGAAACCGGAGCGCAGGGCGGCGCGCTGCTTCGGGGTGAGGCTCGCCAGGTCTTCGCCCGACAGCAGGGATGCCCCCGACACGGCCCAGTCGCCCGGCAACGCCGCCGGCTCGAACACGAAGGTATCGGAGGGGTCGAGGCGAATGGTCCGCGGCAGTCTCACAGGCATGGCATGCGACTTTCCGGATCGTACCAGGCGGGCGCGGCCAGCGTGTCCACCAGTGGCGTGCGGATCAGGCCGGTCGGAGCATCGACCAGCATGTCGCCATTGACGTCGAGGCCGCGGCGCAGCGACGCGTCATCGCCCGGCAGCCGCTCCAGATAGGTGCGCGCCACGGCCTTGAAACCGCGCTCGCGCCAGGTCTCGAAGCCGGACATCAGATGCCGCGCGAAGCTTTCCACCAGTGCGCCCGGATCGGTGTCGAACCCCTCCTCGGCCAACGAGGTGGCGTCCGGAGTGTGGCCCGGCGCCGCGGGGTCGAGTGTGTCGACCATCAGCATGGCGCCGAACACCAGCCAGTCGGGCACGGCGGTCTCGGTGCAGGCCTCCGGCCAGGCCAAACGGCCGCCGCCGATGCGCGCGCCATCGAAGCGCAGCGTCACCGGCCAGTCGAAGGCCACGGTCTTCTCGGGCGGGCAGGCGGCCGACACCGCGTCGGCCAACGCCGTCATGCACGGATAGATCGCGCATCGCGCTGCCGCGAGCGCTTCCTCCGGCTCCAGCACGACGGCAAATGCAACGAGATCCGACCGCCGGGACCAGACCAGCGTTCCCGCGCCCTGCTCGGCGGCGATGGCCTTTGCATGCGCAAACGCGTCGACGTGGCCGTCCGGCACGACAAGCGTGTAGGGCGGCGGCAGGTCGAGGAGGGCGGAACGCAACGGCATCAGGAGGCAAACTTTCGGAACGAGGCTCGCGGGCGAGCCGTCCTGCCTATATATGGCAACAGTGCGACGGCGGGGAGCCCTGCCGCGCCGCGGCGGGCTTGGCAGCCGCTCCGCTCCGGGGGATACGACATGACGGATGAACGGCGCACGATCCTCGTGTGTTCGTGCGAGGCGACGATGCCGGTCGACGCCGCCGCGATCGGCGCCACATGCGGCGCGACCGCGACGGCGGCCGAGCAGCTGTGCCGGCGCGAGCTCGACCGCTTCCGCGCCGCGGTGCGACAGGGCGGGCCGCTGGTCGTTGGCTGTACGCAGGAGGAGCCGCTGTTCCGCGAGGCGGCAGCCGATCTGGGCCGCGACGACGGGCTTTTCTTCGCCAATATCCGCGAGACCGCCGGCTGGTCGGACCAGGCGGGCCGGGCCGGTGCCAAACAGGCGGCGCTGCTGGCGGCAGCGGCGGAGCCGATGCCGCAGACCGCGACGGTCAGCATGGAGTCGGCCGGGGTGACGCTGGTCTACGGGCGCGACGGCGCCGCGCTGGAGGCGGCGCGCCGCCTGTCCGACCGGCTCGACCTGACGGTGGTGCTGACCCATCCGGAGGAGGCCGTGCCGCCGCGCGTCACCGACTGGCCGGTGCTGCGCGGCCGCGTCCGCACGGCGACCGGCCATCTCGGCGCCTTCGCGGTGACGCTGGACGATTGCGCCCAGCCGTTGCCGTCCTCGCGCGACCGCTTCGTCTTCGGCGCGTCGCGGGATGGTGCGGTGTCGCGCTGCGACGTCGTGCTCGACCTCTCGGGCGGTACGCCGCTGTTTCCTGCCCACGAGGTGCGGCCGGGCTATCTGCGGGCCGATCCACGCGATCCCGCCGCGGTGGAGCGGGCGCTGTTCGAGGCCGCCAACCTGGTCGGTACCTTCGACAAGCCGCGCTACATCGATTTCAGCGCCGCGCTGTGCGCGCATTCCCGCTCGGGCATCACCGGCTGCACCCGCTGCCTCGATCTCTGTCCGACCGGGGCGATCACGCCGGCCGGCGACCATGTGGCGATCGACCCGCAGGTCTGCGCCGGCTGTGGCGCCTGCGCGGCGGCCTGCCCGACCGGCGCCGCGGCCTATGCGCTGCCTGCCGTCGACGCGGTGATGCGGCGGCTGCGGACGCTGCTGGTCACCTACCGGGCGGCCGGCGGCTCCGCGCCGGTGGTGCTGCTGCACGATGGCGAGCATGGCGCGGCGCTGATCGACGCGCTGGCCCGGTTCGGCGCAGGACTGCCGGCCAACGTGCTGCCGCTGCGGGTCAACGAACTGACGCAGGTGGGGCCGGAGCTGGTGGCGGCGGCGTTTGCCTATGGCGCCGTCGGTCTGCAACTCCTGGTCCGCGACAAGGCCCGGCACGACCGGTCGGGGATCGAGGCGACGCTGGCGCTCGGCAACACGCTGCTGGCGGCACTGGGGTACGGGGCCGGCCTCGCGGCGCTGATCGAGACCGACGATCCGGATGCCCTGCGGGCCGCGCTCGATGCGGCGCCCGCCGGCACGCCGAGCCCGGCGCCGGCCAGCTTCATGCCGCTCGACGAAAAGCGCCGGCTGATGCAGCTCAGCCTGCGGGCGCTGCACGAGGCTGCGCCGGCGCCTGTCGACCGTGTGCCGCTCGCGGCCGGTGCGCCTTTCGGCGCGGTCGTGCTCGACAAGGCGGCCTGCACGCTGTGCCTGGCCTGCGTGTCGGCCTGCCCGGTCGCAGCGCTCTCCGACAATGCCGAGCAGCCGATGCTGCGCTTCAGCGAAAGCCTGTGCGTGCAGTGCGGGCTGTGCGCGGCGACCTGCCCCGAGGACGCGATCACGCTGCAGCCGCAGGTGGACTTTGCCGCCTGGGCCGCGCCGAAGCGCGTGCTCAAGGAGGAGGAGCCGTTCAACTGCATCGTCTGCGCCAAGCCGTTCGGCACGCGCAGCACCATCGAGCGCATCCGCTCGCGGCTCGAGGGCAAGCACTGGATGTTCTCCGGCGCCAACGCCTCGCGGATCGACGTGCTGCTGATGTGTGAGGACTGCCGGGTCGAGCGTGTCGTCAACGAGGGGCTGGATCCGCATGCGGCGCCCGCCCGGCCGCGGCCGCGCACCGCCGAGGACTATCTGCGCGAGCGCGAAGAGGGCAAGGACGGTCTCGGCTGAGGCGTCCGCGACCAGGTTGCCGTGCGCCGTTGCGTCGGCGTTCTACCGTGTCGCCTTCTCGAGGAAGCGCACCAGCGCCTCGCGATCCTCGGCGCTGCCGACGGTCTGCTCGGGCATCTTGGTGCCGGGCGTCACCGTTTGCGGGCCGAGCTCGAACAGCCGTGCCACCATGGTGGCGTCCCAGGTGAAATCGAGCCGCTTCAGCGCCTCCGAATAGGCATATCCCGGCGCGGAGGCGATGCGCCGGCCGAACAGGCCGTGCAGCGTCGGGCCGGCGCGGTTACCGCCATCGGGCGTCAGCGTGTGGCAGGCGGCGCAGGCGCGGAACACCTCGGCGCCGCGCTCGCCGGTGAACGCCGCCAGCGGATCCTCGGCCGGGCCGGCCATCACCGGGCCGAGATGCTCGCCGGTGGCGAGATCCCACAGCCGCACCAGCCGGTCGCCGCCGCCCGACACCAGCCGGCGCCCGTCGGGATGGAAGGCCAGCGACCAGACCGGCAGGCCGGGACCGACGAGGCTCAGCAGCGGCTTTGCCGTTGCGGCGTCGAGCACCAGCAGGGCGCCGCGGATGCCGGCGGCGGCGATGCGCGTCCCGTCAGCGGAGACTGCGAGGCTGACCAAGGGCGTGCCGAGCGGGTCGCCGCGGCGCAGCTCCCGGCCGTCGATGTCCAGCAGCCGGACGACCCCGTCGGCGCCGCCGACCACCAGCGTGCCGCCGGCGGCGGCCAGCGTGTTCAGCGGCGCATCATGGGTGACCGTCCGGGGCGGACCGCCGCTGCGCGACCACAGCCGGACCGTGGCGTCATAGCCGGCAGTGGCCACGGTGCTGCCATCGCCCAGGAAGGCGACGCCGTTGACGTTGCCCTGGTGGCCGCGCAGCACCAGCGGCTCGCCGCCGGCCAGAGGCGTGATGCGGGCGGTGCCGTCCCAGGATGCGGAGGCGAGCGCGTCGCCGCGCGGCGCGACGGCCAGCGCCACCACCGGGCCCTCATGGGTCTGGAACACCTGCTCGGGTTCGGGGCGGCCGAGACGCCACAGCGCGATCCGGCCGTCCTCGCCGCCGGTGACGAAGCGGCCGTCCGGCAATGCCGCCACGGCATTGACGGCGCCGTCGTGGATCCGCAGCACGGCCAGTGCGCGGCCGGGCTCCAGCGCCCACAGGATGGCGGACTGGTCGAAACTGCCGCTGATCACCAGGGACCCGGTCGCCGCCAGGGCCAGCGCCCGCACCGGGCCGCCATGGCCGCGCAGCTCGGCTCGGGCGGGTTGGCACAGTGTGGTCACGAGCAGGGCCAGCAGCGCCGCGAAGGCGGTGTGCCATGCGGGGCGGGCACGCATTCCCGGACGCGCGATCACGCGGCGTCTCCCGCCGGCGTGAAGCCCAGCGCCCGCAGGGCGTCATGAACGGCAGGGTCGCGCAGCGCCGTCTCGAAGGCCCGCAGCGCCGGCCGGTCGCGGCGCCCGGCGACGACGGCAAAGTCGTAATGCTCCTCGGCCAGCGGCAGGAAGGCGAGACCATAGGCCGCGGCGGCGGGCGCGATGGCGAGGCCCCAGTCGGCGCGACCCTGGGCGACGGCTGCCGCCACCGCGTTGTGGGAGCGGGGCTGGTTCCAGTAGCCGTCCGGCCTGGCTCCCTGCAGCAGCCCGTCGATCAGGACGCGCGTGCCCGAGCCCTGGTTGCGGCCGACCATGATGACGCCCGGATCGTCGAGCGCGGCGGCGACTGCAGCGCGGGCGTCACGTCCTTCGAAGCGAACATCGTCCGGACGGGCGACCACGCCCTGCATGCGACGCCAGCCCGGCAGCAACTCCAGCCCAGGCGACAGGAAAGGAGCGTTGTAGGTGTTGCTGGCCGGGTCCAGCATGTGGATGGGCGCAATGTCGCATTCGCCGCGCCGCGCCGCGGCGAGGCCGCCCATGCTGCCGACGGCGACGCAGCGCAGCGTCAGCCCGGCACCGGCCAGGACGGCGAGCACCACCTCGAGGCCGAGGCAGTGGCTGCCCATGATGGCGAGGTCGGGCAGCGGCGCGTCGCGGCCGAGGCGCGTCACCGTCACGGCAGCGCCGGCGGGCAGCTCGTCGGCCAAAGCCGGCACGGTGACGTAGCCGTCAGCCTGGGCAAAGCCGGTGACGGCACCCGAGCCCTTGCCGATCGGATAGGCGACAGGCCCCTCTGGGCCGTCGGCCAGCGACACCATGACGTATTCGGTGCGGCCGATCTCGGAGGCAAGCCGCACCGGCAGATGCGCCGCCAGCGTGTCGTCGCGTCGCGCCGGCAGACCGGCCATGCGGCGCAGCACCGGCACCACCACGTCGTGGAAGGTGAACATGGCCGAGGTCGGGAAGCCCGGCAGGACGACCACCGGCTTGCCGTCCGCGACCGCCAGGCAGAGCGGTTTGCCGGGTTTCAGCGCGACGCCGTGGGCGACGATGCCGGGCGCGCCGAGGCCTGCCACCAGCCGGTGCGTCAGGTCGCCGGCGCCCTTCGAGGTGCCGCCCGACAGAATCACGGCGTCGCATTCGGCATGGGCAAGGCGCAGCGCCGCGTCGAGCGCGGCGGCGTCGTCGCCGACCGCGCCGTAGGCCACCGGCTCGCCACCGTTCTCGGCCACCGCCGCCAGCACCAGCGGGCCGTTGCTGTCATAGATCTGCGCCGGCCCGAGGGCGTTGCCCGGCGCCACCAGCTCGTCGCCTGTGGAGAGGACGCCGACGCGCGGTCGACGGACTACCGCCACGGAGCCCAGCCCGACGGCGGCCAGCATGGCGATCTCGCGGGCGCCTATAGGCGTTCCACGCCGCAACAGCACCTCGCCGCGGGCGATGTCGCCGCCGGCAAAGCCGACGCCCGACCCCGGCGAGACCGGGCGCGACACGGCGATGCGGCCGTCCGCCGCCGGCTCGGTGTGCTCCACCATCACCACCGCGTCGGCGCCGCGTGGCAGCGGGCCGCCGGTGGCGATCGGCGTCGCCGTCCCGGGTGTCACGGCCAGCCGCGGCATGGTGCCGCAACTCACGGTTTCACCGGTCAGGACCAGCAGCACAGGCGAGCCGGACGCGGCCACGGCCGTGTCGGCGGCACGCACGGCGAAGCCGTCGAGATGCGATCGGTCGAAGGGCGGCACGTCGATGGGCGCGGTGATGTCGTGGGCGAGCGCCCGACCGAGGACCTCAGTCAGCGGAACCGTCTCAGCCGGCAGCGAACCGGGCGGCAGCGCGGCATCGAAGCGGCGCACCGCCTCGTCGCGGGAAAGCACGTCGAGGAACTGGTCCTGGACGAGGAAGGCGTCGGGGGCGGGAGCAGAACGGTCGGTCATCGGTTTCGTTCGGTCATCCGGGTCCATCAGTCATCGGGCCTCGGGCAGGTTCCGTCAGAGTGGGCGGGCGATGAACAGACTGCCGGCGGGCGCGCCCTCGCTGCCGGCTTCGGTCAAAGCCACCGCTTCGGCACGGGCCAGTGCCGACCAGGGGAGGTCGCCGACGGCGAGCGGATCCCACGCGTCGCCGTTGGTAGTCAGAAGCGCAATATCGCAGACGCCGACTGCGGAGGCCAGTTTGCGGGCCAGCGGGCGGATCTGCGTCATCGCGGGGTCGGCCGCCGCCAGACGCTCCAGCGCTGGACCGACCAGTGCATGCCAGACCGTAACCGCCTCCTCCAGCCGAGCCGGCAGGCGGATGACGATCCGGCCGGTGCGCAGGGCGACACCGCCGGTCTCGCCGGGGCGCAAGGCCAGCCGCCCGGCCAAAACATCGTCGCCTGTGGCGAGGTCGGCCGTGAGAATCAGGTCCGCGCCGTCGATGGTCGATCCCGGCAGCATCGGCACGGCGCCGGCAGCGCGAAGCGCGGCGCCGATGAATACGCCCACCGGCGTGTCCCCGGGGTGCCCCTCGACGACGACGTGCGGCACCCGCACGGCCACCGCGCTGACGCCGCAGGCGGCGGCGAGCCCCATCCGCAGCGGGTCGAGGCGATGACCTGCCCGCAGGATGACCGTGCCGGCGGCGAGATCCTCGCCGGGCCGGCGGGTGCCGAAGCCGGGGGCCGCCTCGGCGAGCAGCAGGGTGACGGGGCCTTCGCGCAGCAGTGCGCCGGCCGGCAGCACGGCATCGCAGCCCTGCGGAAGGGCGTCACCCGCCGTCACGCGCACAGGAGGGCTAGACGGCAGGGCCGGCGCGTAGGGGCCAGCCCCGACCGTGTCAGCGGCCACAACGGCGACGCCGTCGATCAGCGCGATGGCCGTTGCGGGCAGGGCGACCGGGGCAAAGACGTCAGCCGCCAGGACCATGCCCAGGGCATCGGCGAGCGCTACGGTGCTGGCAGGGACGGAAGCGAGATGGCGACCCAGCAGCACCAGCGCCGCGTCAAGCGGGGTCAGCGGGGTCGCATCCGGCCCGTCGGCACGCGTTGACACAGCCTGTGTCCTCCCCCACCTCTGCGCACGGCGACCCGCATGCATGACACCTGTGGTGCCGCCGAGCGACCGCTTCTCGCGAACATTCTCGATGTCGAGCCGTTCGATCTCTACACCGCCGAGGCCACAGCCCGCCATGACCCCGCTTACCCGTCTCGACCTGCGAGGTCTGCGCTGCCCGCTGCCGGCGCTGAAGACCCGCAAGGCGCTCTCACGCATGCAGCCGGGCGAACGGATCGCGGTCGAGTGCACGGATCCGCTGGCGGTGATCGACATTCCTCACCTCATCGCCACCACGGGCGACGTGCTCGAGGACACGGGGACGGCGGATGGGGTGGTGACATTCGTGATCCGCAAGGCAGAGGCGGCCTGAGGAGGCCAGTCTACACCTCAGGCGGCAGCCTTCTTGCGCGGGCGGACGCGGTCCGGCAGGCGGCGCAGGAGCGTCGACAGGCCGGGCTCATCGACCTTGTCGGCTGCCACCTCCGCGGGGACCCACTCGAGGATGCGCTGTCCCTTCTCGCGGAAGTTGTCTAACTCCGACTTGACCTCAAGACCGAACACGACAACGTCGCACAACACAAAACCTTCCGGCATCCGCTTCCAGTAGACGAAACGGCCGAGGGGCTTCTTCTGGACAGCGCCGCGAACGCCTGCCTCCTCGGCGGCTTCGACGGCGGCTGCCTCGCGCGGCTTGCGGCCCTTCATCGGCCAGCCCTTGGGGATGACCCAGCGGCCGGTGCCTCGGGATGTGGCAAGCAAGACCTCGAGCCCGGTCTCGCCGAACCGGTAGGGCACGGCAGCGTACTGCACCGGAAGGGGAGCGGCAGCCGTCATATCTGATGCACCCCCCTGGCGGGAGGGCGCTGCCGGCACCTGTCGATCAACGTCACTGTGATCGTCATGTTGCGTCCCGTCGGGCGAACGGACGTCGGTGGAATCATCCATCCGCTTCCGTTCATCGAATACGATTCGCCATCGCTTTTCACCCCGGGGCCGTCGCGCGCATCGACGGCCGCTCGGCAAAGGCCGCGTACCAGCCGGCAAGCGCCGGACGGGAGGCACGCCATCCCATGTCGGCAAAGCGGAAGTCGAGATAGCCCAGCGCGCAGGCGGTGGCGACGACACCGATGTCGAGAGGGCCACCCAGATGGGGCATCCAGCGCGTCTCGAGCTGATCCAGCGCGGTGCCGATCTTGAGGAGTTGGCCGTCAAGCCAGTCCGGCCAGCGCAGCGGCTCGGGCCGCAGGAAGGTCTCGTAGCGGGCGAGCAGCGCCGCATCGAGCAGGCCGTCGGCGAGCGCCTGCAGGGTCAGGGCCGGCCAACGTGCCTCGCCGGCCGGGATCAGGGTCGGGCCACCCGGCAGGGTGTCGAGGTATTCGCAGATGACCCGGCTGTCGAAGAGCGCCATGCCATCATCGGTGACGAGGGCCGGGATCTTGCCGAGCGGGTTGTGGGGCACGATCGCTTCGTCGCGCTTCACCGGGCTCGTGGCAGCCGGCACCAGCGTGATGCTGTCGGCCAGGCCGCGCTCGTGGGCTTGGACAAGGACCTTGCGGACATAGGGTGATGCGGCGGCGTAGAAGAGCTTCATGGCGATCTCCGTGGCAGGGCGCTCACGGGGCCCCACTGCAAGGCTCCGGTCAAGCCACGCAAATGCCGAAATGTGCGCCATCGAGCGTTTATCCCGGTTCCGCCTGGGTCCGGGCCGACCTGGACCCAGGCGACAACGCACCCTGATTTCCGCCGGTTGCTCTTGCTCCGGCATCATCATCTGTGCGGTGGCGCACAGGCCTGGTGGCCCGACCCGGCGAAGCTCTGTTTGAGGTGGCAGCCCGATTGGCGGCTGATCCCGGCTGCGGACTCGGTTTCGTCGCCGGGTTCGATTAGGCTGCCGCCGATCGGATGCCGGAGGCCTTGTGATGCGCCATGCCCTAGCCGCCGTTGCTGCCGTCCTGACGCTTGGCACGGTCTCAGCCGCAAAGGCCCAGTCCTTCGACTGCGCCAAGGCCAAGACGCCGGTCGAGCTGGCGATCTGCGCGTCACCGGGCCTGCGCGACCAGGACCGGGCTATGGCTGAGGCCTTCACCGCGACGTTGGCACGGGATCCGGCAAAGGCCGAAGATCTGCGCAAGGCGCAGCGGGCCTGGCTGACGGGCCGTGGCAAGGCCTGTGTGACGCCCGATGCCGCACCCACCAAGATCACGGCCTGCCTGATCGGCCTCTACCGGGCGCGCCTTGCGGCCCTGCAGACCGCTCCTGGCCCGATTCCGTCGCTCAATACGGCTGGCCGCCCGCCGGTCGGGGGGGCTGTCCAGCCGCCGTTGCCGCTGCCGCTGATTGCTGCAGCACTGCTGCCCAAGCCCGTCGTCACCATGCCCGCCGTTCCGCCATTGCCGCAGGTCGCCGCGGGGGCCGGCGCGGCGCTGTCGCGTCCGAGCGTTCCCGCCGGGGCGGCCGCCGATGCCCTGCTCACCGTCGCGGAGGCTGGCCGCTTTACGCTGCGCGCCGAGAGCACGACCGGCGTGGCCCTGCAACTCGTCGACATGGCGACCGGCCCCGGCGACATCGCCGGCGAGGCGGGCCAGCGCGACGGCCGTCTCGACGTGCTGCTCGACCGCGGCACCTACAAGCTGCGCAGCACCGGCGCCGCGGGGGCCACCGGCGAGGCCAAGCTGTCGGTGGTGCCGTTTCGCGAGACCGCCCCGGCGTCGACCGCCATGTTCTATGGCGGCGAGGTGCACGGCACGCTGGCGGACCTCGAGCAGCGCTCGTTCTGGGTGGCGACGGCTGCCGACGGGCAGATCGCCGTGGAGGCGGTCGGACGCTCGCTCGCCGACATGCGGCTGTGGCTTAACGGCACCGATCTCGCGGCCGTGACGCCGGAATTCCGCCTTGTCGAGCCGAAGGTCGGCCGGCCCGCGATGCGGGCGCGGCTGTCGGGGCGCGTCGAAC
>JBEIIL010000005.1:0-51843 GCA_040380755.1 Methylobacteriaceae bacterium
GCCGTCACGGCCGGTGCGGCGGGCCAGCCAGGCGAGCGGGCTCTCGGCCGCATCCCGCAGGACGGACCGGACCGGTTCCCCCGGCTCATGCAGATCGCCGATCTCGAGGGGCCTGTGCTGGGCCAGGAACGCCAGGCCCGGCGGCGCTGCCATCCGGCGGCGATGGGCCTCGCCCTCGGCGGTCGCCTCGAGACGGCCGTCAGGAGCGCGTCGCGCCAGGCCACGGCCGAGCAGCACAGCCGCCGCGGCAACCGGCGCGGTGGCGCAGGGGAGACTCGCCAGCAGTGATCGGGCTGCCGCAGGCAGGCGGGACGACGGGTCGGGCGCAGGCTGGCTGGATCGGACAGGTTTCGGACGGCGCGTCTGGCTCATGTCATCCTCCGTGAGGAGAATGGTTTATTATCCTATAACCATCAGATCAAGGATTTTTGTCCTTCTTTGGCAACCGCCAAGCAAAACGGCGCCGGATGGGTCTCCGGCGCCGTTCCAATCCCGTTTCAAAGGGCCCGGCCGCAGCCGGCCCGGATCACTTGGCGCGCTTGCGGCGCTGCTGGCCAAGGCCCATCTGCTTGGCGAGCTCCGAGCGGGCCTGCGCGTAGTTCGGCGCGACCATCGGATAGTCGGACGGCAGACCCCACTTGTCGCGGTATTCCTCGGGCGACATGTTGTACTGGGTGCGCAGATGGCGCTTCAGCGACTTGAATTTCTTGCCGTCCTCGAGACAGACAATGTAGTCGGGCGTGATCGACTTCTTCACGGCAATGGCAGGCTTCGGCGCTTCGGCCGGGATCTCGACGGCACCGGTGGAGACGCGCATGAGCGCGGTGTGGATCTCGCCGATCAGGCCGGGCAGATCACCCACGGCCACGGAATTGTTGCTGACATAGGCCGACACGATATCGGCGGCCAGTTCGATGTAGTTCGGCGCGTTCATTTCATCACCCATGATGTGGCAGCCCCCTGCTCAACCTTTTTATGATCTTCTCAACAATGCCGGGACGATGCGCGGCAACTGGTGCGCCGCGACCGTCTGGACTGGACCGGCGACCCCTCCGAGCGGACTGATGCTGGCCCCGTTAACCGGAGACTTGCCCGAACCTTAAGATCATCCATCGCTTCAACTCGAACCGAGCACTAATTCAACGGCCAAAGTTCCGCAAGTTAAAATTCACGATTTCCGCATCGGAACTAGTGATCGCGGCCGGAAACACTTCGCTACACCGCCGATCACATGGGCTCGACAGGCTGCGTCATGGCGCTCCACCGTCGCGCCGCAGGCTCGGCGTATCGGCCATGCCCTTGTCCGATTCGACCCAATCCCCATATTTCGACGGGAAACCCGAACCGGAGCGCAGTTGATGAACCCGTCGTCACCGACCCCGAAGATCGTGAAGACCGATGCGGAATGGAAGGCTCAGCTTACGCCTGACCAGTATCGCGTGACACGGCAACACGGGACCGAGCGCGCCTTCTCCGGTCCTCTCCTTGAGGAAAAGCGCGAGGGAACGTACCTCTGCGTCTGTTGCGGCTCTCCCCTGTACAGCTCGAAGACCAAGTTCGAGAGCGGATCGGGCTGGCCCAGCTTCTTCGCCCCCGTCGGGCCGGAGGCGATAGCAGCCCATGAGGACCGCTCCTTCATGATGCGGCGCACCGAAATCCGCTGCGCGGCCTGTGATGCCCATCTGGGACACGTCTTTCCGGATGGACCGCAGCCGACTGGCCAGCGTTTCTGCATGAATGGCCACGCCCTGCGCTTCGAGCCCAAGGCCTGAGATGACGCGCAGCATCCCGCCGCAGGCCGAGCGTCGCCCGGTCGAAACGACCGTCCACGGCCAGGTCCTGCGGGATGACTATGGTTGGCTCCGCGCGCCGAACTGGCAGGAGGTGTTGCGCGATCCCGGTCGGTTGCCCACCGACATCCGCGCCCATCTGGTGGCGGAGAACCGCTATGCGGAAGAGGTGCTGTCGCCGTTTGCCGGCCTGCAGGAGGCGTTGATCGGCGAGATGCGCGGCCGCATGCGCGAGGACGACAGCAGCGTCCCTGTGCTCGACGGGCCGTTCGCCTATTTCAACCGCTTCCGCACCGGCGGACAGCGGCCGCTGGTGATGCGCAGCCGGCGCGACGGATCCGACGAGACGGTGCTGCTCGACGGCGATGCGCTGGCGGCTGGGCAGCCGTTTTACCATCTCGGTGCCCGCGCCCACACCGATGACCACCGGCTGCTGGCGTGGAGCAGCGACGCGACGGGGTCGGAATTCTACACGATCCGCGTCCGCGACACCGCTACGCTGCAGGACCGGCCGGATGTGGTGCCGGAGGCCAGCGGCCGGATCGTCTGGGACGCGCGCGGCGAGAGCTTTCTGTATGTGCGCCTGGACGAGCATCACCGACCCAGACGGGTGTTCCGCCACGTGCTGGGCACAGAGGCGGCAACCGACGCCCTCATCTACGAAGAGACCGCGCCGGGCTGGTTCGTGTCGCTCGATCGCTCGCAATCGGGACGCTTTTGCTTCATCGAGACCAGCGATCCCGACACCACCGAGGTCCGCGCCATCGACCGCGACGCGCCGGACGGCCCGGTGCGGCTGATCGAGCCGCGCACGCCGGGCCTGCGCTACGAGGTGGAGCATCTCGGCCCCGACTTCGTGATCCTGACCAATGCGGACGGGGCCGAGGACTTCAAGATCGTCACAGCGCCGCTGGATTCCCCTGGCCGGGCGCAGTGGCGCGATCTCGTCGGTCACCACAAGGGCCGGATGATCCTGTCGATCCTGCCGCTCGGGCAGCGACTGGTGCGCAGCGAGCGCGAGGACGCGCTGCCACGAATCGTGATCCGCGAAGCCTCGGGCTCGGAACACTCCATCGCGGTGGCGGAGGAGGCCTATGCGCTGCGTGTCCAGCCGGGCCTCGAATACGAAACCGACCAGCTGCGGTTCGGCTACTCATCGATGACGACGCCGGCCGAGACGTTCGACTACGACATGACCACCCGCACCCGCCGGCTCTTGAAGCGGCAGGACGTGCCATCGGGCCACGACCCGCAGGACTACGTCACGCGGCGGCTGGTCGCCGTGTCGCATGACGGCGCGCAGGTGCCCGTGTCGGTGCTGCATCGGCGCGGCCTGGTGCTGGACCATTCAGCGCCCTGCCTGCTCTACGGCTACGGGTCCTACGGCTACGGGCTTGATGCCGATTTCGACCACCGCGTGCTGTCGCTGGTCGACCGCGGGTTCGTGTTCGCTGTCGCGCATGTGCGCGGCGGCACGGAGAAGGGCTGGAGCTGGTACACCACCGGCCGACGGGCGCAGAAGACCAACACGTTCCGCGACTTCATCGCGGCCGGAGAGCTCCTTGCATCCGCGGGGTTCACCCGCCGCGGCCGTATCGTCGCCCAGGGGCGCAGCGCCGGCGGCATGCTGATGGGCGCCATCGCCAATATGGCGCCGGACCTGTTCGCCGCGGTGATCGCCGAAGTGCCGTTCGTCGACGTGCTGACGACGATGCTGGACGGCAACCTGCCGCTGACCCCGCCGGAGTGGCCCGAATGGGGCAATCCCGGCGCCAGCGTGGAGGATTTCGCTACCATCGCTGCCTATTCGCCGGTCGACAGGGTCGCGGCCCAGTCCTATCCGGCGATCCTCGCCGTCGGCGGACTCACCGACCCCCGCGTCACCTATTGGGAGCCGGCCAAGTGGATTGCGCGGCTGCGGGCGACCGCCACGGGCGGCGGGCCCTTCGTGCTGCGCATCGACATGGAATCGGGCCATGCCGGCGCGTCCGGCCGGTTTGACCGGCTGCACGAGGTGGCATTGTCCTATGCGTTCGCGGTCGGCGCCGTCGGGGGCAAGCTCGAAGGCTGATCGGTCGGCCCGATGCGCTCGCCACCCTCTCCGGTCTCGACGAAATGGCGCAGCGCCGCCATCGAGGGGAAGCGGTGGCGGCCGTCGTCCATCTCGGCCTCGATGCTGCCGTCCGAATACATCAGGTAGGTGTTGCCCCCTGACGCATAGGTCCGCACCAGGTGCGGGGTGCTGTCGGGGCCGGCGCCGGCCGCGAGATCATCGAAGAGATCCGGGTCGGGGTTGGCCAGTTCGGGATCGTCCAGGTCGATCGGTTCGTCGCGGTCGATCGGTTCGTCCAGCGCGGGCGCACCACCGGCCTGTTCCGGGATGCCTGGCGTGGGATCGGGGAGACCCGCACTGGCGATGTGATCGTCAGGATCGCCCAGCTCCCTGAGGTCGTCCTGAGCCTCGGCCGGCGGCTCGGAGGTGGCCGTCCCGGCCGGCTGTGCGGCCATGGCGGCGGCCAGTGCGGCGCCGCCCAGCACGGCGCCCGCCCCGGCGGCGATCGCCACAGGGGCGCCATAAGGCGGCGGCGGCGGTGGTGGCGGCGCGGCAGCTGTGGGGAGATCCTGCACCTCGATCGCCATGTCGGCGAGACTGCGGCGGATCCGGCGCAATTCGGCGAGGATGGCGGCGAGCGCCATCAGCAGGACGCCGGACGCCGCACAGACCGCTCCAGCCTGCAACCAGGCCGCGCCACTCTCGTTGCGGATGGTGTCTGCGCCAAACAGGGCCGCCGCGCCGCCCCCCAGCACCAGCAGCACCGCAACGCAATAGAGGAGCACGATCATCGGACGCCTTGGCTCGACAGGATTTGCGGCGGCACACTAGTGTCAGACGGGCGTCATGCCAAATCGGCACGGATCATCTCCGGCTCCTGATCTGTGGCATGGAATGCAGCCATTCCGTCAGTCGGCCGTTGAAGCCGGCGGCACTGCTGCCTAAGTTCCGCCGACGCGGGCCCGGTGCACGGCCCCGCCGCCCACACCCAGGAGACGCTCCATGTCCTTCACGCTCCCCGACCTGCCCTACGCGCACGACGCGCTTCAGCCCTTCATGTCGCGCGAGACACTGGAGTACCACCACGACAAGCATCACCTGGCCTATGTGAACAACGGCAACAACCTGCTCAAGGGCACCGAGTGGGAAGGCCAGTCGCTCGAGGCCATCGTCAAGGGTTCGTTCGGCAAGAATGCCGGGCTCTTCAACAATGCCGGCCAGCACTACAACCACCTGCATTTCTGGCAGTGGATGAAGCCGAATGGCGGCGGCAGCCTGCCGGGCACGCTCGAGAAGGCGGTGATCGAATCCTTCGGGTCGGTCGACAAGATGAAGGAGGAGTTCATCGCCGCCGGCACGACGCAGTTCGGCTCGGGCTGGGGATGGCTCGCCGTCAAGGACGGCAAGGTCGTGACGATGAAGACGCCGAACGGCGAGAGCCCGCTGGTGCATGGCGCGACGCCGATCCTCGGCGTCGACGTGTGGGAGCACTCCTACTACATCGATTATCGCAACCGCCGTCCCGACTACCTGAAGGCCTTCATCGACAATCTGGTCAACTGGGAGCACGTGGCCGCGCTGCACGCCGCCGCCTAAGCCTCACGCGTGCTTCGCAGCCAGGGCCTCCGGAGCGATCCGGAGGCCTTTTTGTTGCACGCGCCGGCGTGTCGCGATTGAGCGGCACGCAGCCGCGCATCGCCCCCGATCAGGCTGCCGACACCCGCGACAGGAAAACATCGACCGACGCATGCCGGTGGCGCACCTGTTCGGCCGCGTCCATGGCCGCCTGGTTGACCTGGGCAGCGGACTGATCCGTCTCACCGACGGCCGCATCGAGCAGCTTCATGTCGGCGGCGGCGCTGTGGGTGACGGCTGATGCGCTGGCGACACCGGTGGCGATTTCGGCCGCGGCTTCGGCCTGCTGCTCGACGGCCGCGACGATGCTCTGGGTGAAGTCCCTCAGGGTCTGGACGGCGCGGGCCAGGGCGCCCAGTTTGTCGCGGCGCGAAACATCAGGGACCGGCACGTCGAGATCGCCGGCGGCCAGGCGACGGGTCACCGCAAGGAAGGATCGCATTGGTCGCCAGGCGCGGTAGACCGCCAATGTCATGAGGCCCGCCAGCGCGAGCGCCGCGCAGAATCCCGCAAGGCCTGCCCACAGGGTCGAGCGCCACAACGCGGCATCAATGGCCGCGTGGGAGAACCGAACCATCAGTGTCGCCTGACCCGACGGCGGTCCGGGCACCTTGACGACGACCGTGGAAGCGCTCTCGCCCGCCGTGGCGGCTTCGACCGGCGTGATGCTCCGGCGGTCGATGGCGGCGATGACCTTGCCGGCGGCGTCTACGAGGGTCGCGGTGCGCACATCGGCATCGGCGTCGAGGCCGCGCAGGACGCCAAGGGCGGACTCGGTGTCAGGGCTGACCAGCGCATAGGCCAACCCCGGGACCATGGCGTCGGCCAGGATCCGGTTCTTGGCCGTGAACACTGCTTCGACGGAGCCAGGGCCGGGCCATTGCGCCGTGGCCATGGCAATGCCCGGCACAGACAGGACCAGCGCACCGGCGACCGCCAGCAGGCAGGTCCGCACAAAGCGCTGATCGGGATGGATCACAGGACGCCAGACAGCTTGAGGATCGATGCGCCAGACTGGCAGGGCGGGACTAAGGTCGGGTCAACCAATGCCTGGCTTCAGGTGAGATCGCCCAGCCGGATGATGCGCATCCGCGCCTCCGCGAGGTCCTCCAAAAGGCTTGGCCCAGACAGGTAGGCAAACTCCTGAGGGCGGGTCGCCACAACGGGATCGAGGCGCGCCAGCTCGGTATCGTCGGGTCCACCGGGATGCACCATCACCAGGTGGGCAGGGCCCGGCGCCAGCAGAAACCGCCGGAAGTCGGTGGCGAAATCGCGCCCGGGATCAAAGGGCGACACGCCGGCAAAGCCGCGATTGGCGGCGAGCCCGCGGCCCGACAGGCTGCGGCCGAAGCCGACCGACAGGCCGGCGATGACCCCGGCCTTGGCGGTGGCGACCCCGCGCGCCAGGATGGCGCCCGGCGTCTCGAACGGATCGCGCACCCAGGGGCGCGGCGACCCGGCCGGCCAGACTTTCTCCACGGCCCGGAACAGGGCGCCGCGCACGCCCGGCAGCACGTGGACGTGCTGGTGGCCGTCGAGATAGTCCGGCAGACGGCCGGTGGCGGCCGTGAACGCGTCGAGCTGGCGCACAATCTCGTCCTCGACCTCGCGGCCCGGCAGGTGGGCGGCAAGTGCGCGGCGTGCCAGATCGCGGAACGACGGCAGGACCCCGCCGGGGGCGATGATCGGCATCGGCCCCAGCGGTGCGCCCAGCGTCAGGGTCACGTGCAGGCCAAGGTCCATGGCGCCGGCAAGGTCGGCAAAGGCACGGGCGTGCGGCGCAAAGGCCGGCAGGCCCGTCATCGCGCCTGCACCCGAGAGGCGGCCGGTCTCGCCCAGCGTCAGGATCGCCCGGCTCACCGGGCCGGTGAGGCCGAAATCGTCGGCGGCCAGAACAAAACCGGTTGGACGGGGTGGAAGACGCGCCACGGAGCCTCACAGGGTTGCGCGCGAGCATATTGTCGGCTCTTTTCACTGCGACAACCCGGGCGCTCCGGCAAGCCCGGCGCGTTCCCCTCCCGCCAGATGCTGGTCCCGCGCCGTGAGCGACACCTCTCCCGAACTGTCCGTGGTGATCCCCGTGTTCAACGAGGGTGCCAATGTCGACATGCTGCTGGCGCGGCTGCGCCCCGTGCTGGACGGGATCTCGCCCGCCTGGGAGGTGGTGTTCGTCGACGACGGATCGCGCGACGATACGCTCGATCGCATCCGCAGGTTGAACAAGACCGACCCGCGGTTGCGGGCGGTGTCGTTCAGCCGCAATTTCGGCAAGGAGATCGCGATCGCGGCAGGGCTCGACCATGTGCGCGGCCGGGCCACGGTGATCATGGACGCTGACCTGCAGCACCCGCCCGAGATGATCGCCACCTTCGTGCAGAAATGGCGCGAGGGCTGGGCCATGGTGTACGGACAGCGCGTCGATCGCGGCACCGACGGGCCGCTGCGCCGCTGGTTCACACAGACCTTCTACCGGCTGTTCCAGGCCTTCGGCGAGACGCCGCTGCCCGAAGGTGCGGGCGACTTTCGCCTGCTGGACCGGCGGGCGGTCGAGGCGCTGCGGCAGCTCGGCGAGCGGGCGCGCTTCTCCAAGGGGCTCTATGCGTGGATCGGGTTCCCGTCGGTGGGCGTGCCGTTCGCTGTGGCCGAGCGGGCGCATGGCACCAGCAAGTTCTCGACCCGCAAGCTGTTCCGCTTCGCCTTCGACGGCATCACCTCGTTCTCGACCCTGCCGCTGAAACTGTGGACCTATGTGGGGGTGAGCGTGTCGGCGCTATCGCTGGCATTTGCGGTGTTCTTCGTGCTGCGCACGGTCGTGTCGGGCGTCGACGTGCCGGGCTATGCCTCGCTGATCGTCGCCGTCACATTCCTGGCCGGCGTGCAGCTGATCTCGCTCGGCGTCATCGGCGAATATATCGGCCGCATCTTCGCCGAGGTGAAGCGGCGCCCACTCTACATTGTCGGCGACCAGGTCGGCTTCGAGGAGCAGGTGACGGCTCTCCCGGCGGAGCGTCCCGCCGGCGCCGAGCGGCGCCGGGCCTGACGTGCTGCGCTCCATCCTCTCGGTCGGCGGCTTCACCCTTCTCTCGCGGATCACAGGGTTCATCCGCGACGTGGTGATGGCCGCGGTGATGGGCACCGGGCTCGTCGCCGACGCCTTCGTGGTGGCCCAGCGCCTGCCCAACCATGTCCGGGCGATCTTCGGCGAGGGTGCGTTCAATGCCGCCTTCGTGCCGACCTACACGACGGTGCTGGAGCAGCGCGGCGCGCCGGCGGCCCAGCGGCTGGCGGGCGGGCTGACGACCCTTCTGGTGATCGTGCTGACGGTGCTGACGGGTCTTGCGATCGCCTTCATGCCGCAGCTCGTGGCGCTGCTGGCCCCGGGCTTTCCGGCGACGGCCGAGCGGTTCGCGCTGGCGGTGACGCTGACGCGGATCACCTTTCCGTACCTGATGTTCATCGTGCTGGTGACGCTGCTGTCTGGCGTGCTCAACGCCCATGGCCGCTTCGCCGCCGCCGCCGCCGCGCCGATCCTGCTTAACGTCGCCATCGTGGCGGCATTGGGCATCGCCTTCCTGTTTCCCTCCGCCGGCCACGCGGCGGCGTGGGGTGTCGCTGCCGCGGGCGTGCTCGAACTGCTGCTGGTGGCAGCGGCGGCGCGGCACGCCCGCATCCTTCCAATGCCGCGGCGCCCGACGCTCGATGCCGACACAAAGCGGTTCTTTCGCACGCTGGGACCGGCCGTCATCGGCTCGGCCGGCGTACAGATCGCCATGTTCGCCGACACGATCATCGCGTCGCTGCTGCCCACCGGCGCGGTTTCTGCGCTCTATTTTGCCGACCGGCTCTACCAGCTGCCGGTCGGCGTGATCGGCATCGCCGCCGGGACGGTGCTGCTGCCAACCATGACCCAGCGCATTGCCGCCGGCGACGCAGCCGGGGCCAGCCGGGCGCAGAACCGGGCGATGGCGTTCACGCTGGTGCTGTCGGCACCGTTCCTGGTGGCGTTCCTGGCGATCCCCGAGCTGATCATGCGGGCGTTGTTCATGCGCGGCGCCTTCGACGAGGCCTCGGCGCGGGCCTCGGCCGCGGTGCTGGCGGCGTATGGTGTCGGCCTGCCGGCGGTGGTGCTGATCCGCTCCGCGGTGGCGAGCTTCTACAGCCGGCAGGACACGGCGACGCCGCTGATCGCGTCGTTTGCCGGCATCGGCGTCAATATCGCCCTGAAGCTGGTGCTGTGGCAGCCGCTCGGCGCGGCCGGGCTGGCGCTGGCGACGGCGGTGGGGGCATGGGTGAATGTCGCGCTGTTGCTGGCCTTGGCGCATCGCCGCGACGCCTTCGTGCCGGATCCGACCCTGTGGCGGACCCTGCTGGCCGTGGCGGTTGCAGCGTTCGCGCTGGCGGGCGTGGCGCTCGGGCTCGGGCCGGTGGTGACGCGGTTCGCGGCGGGCCTGCCATCTCTGCGCACCGAGGCCGAGCTCGCCATTCTGGGCAGCATCGGCATCGTCGCCTATGCGGCCGTGCTGCTCGGGCTGTTCAGGGCTTTACGACTGCGCCTGGGTCGGATCTGAGCGGCGCCCGGGGTGCGGCGCCCAGCGCCAGGCAAAAGGCATAACCCGGAGGCATCGGATAGGCCGCAGTGACCCGCTTGAGATAGCGCTCGCAATCGCCGTGCTCGAAGAAGCAGACCTGCGCGTCACGGAAATCGCTGAACACCCGGTCGGCCGAGGTGTCGAGCGGCCGGCCACCGGCAAAGCGGGCGATCCACAGGGCCTGGGGGCCGTAATAGGGGATCATCACAGTGCAGTCGCCGCCGCGCTCGCGGGAATAGCGCATGCGGTAGTCGGCCTCGGCCGGAGCCGCCACCACAAGCGCCAGAAGCGCGATCGAGAGCCGCATCGGCGTTCCCCTGCCCGGACGGGCGAATCACCCGGGCAGGATGCCAAGAATTGCGCCGCAGGGCGATGGACGCCTCAGGCGTGGGCAAACGCCCAGTACAGCTCCCGCGCCCGACGATAGAACGGGCCGGGCTGCAGGTCGCGGTCGTCGATGCGGATGACAGGCTGAACCTTGCCGTAATTGCCGACGGAGAAGATCTCGTCGGCCTGCTGGAAGTCGCGATAGCTCAGCGTGCCCTCGACCATGGGGACGCCGGCCTCCTTCAGGAGCCTGGCGACCCGCTGGCGGGTGATGCCGTTGAGGAAGGAGCCGTTGGCCATCGGCGTCATCACCACGCCGTCGCGGGCCATGAACACGTTGGCGGTGGCGAGCTCGGCGACATTGCCCAGCATGTCGTTGAGCAGGCAGTTGTCGAAGCCGCGCTCGCGCGCCTCGATCAGCGCCCGGGCATTGTTGGGGTAGAGGCAGCCGGCCTTGGCGTCGAGCGGCGCGGTCTCGGGCGTCGGCCGGCGATAGGGCGACAGGGTGATGGCGGAGCCGGGACCGATCGGCATCGGCGCCTCGTGGATGCACAGGCAGAAGCGCGTCGTCTCCGGATCGGGCGCAACGGCGCTCCATGCCCCCGCCTCAGGCCAGTACATCGGCCGGATGTAGAGCTCGGCCTTCGGCCCGAACTTGGCGACGCCCTCGCGCACCAGCTCGGCCATCGCCTCCACCGTCATGGTGGGCTTGAGCTTGAGCGCCACGGCGGAGCGGTTAACGCGGGCGAGGTGGAGATCGATGTCCGGGGTCACGCCCTCGAAGGCGCGGCCGCCGTCGAACACCGAGGAGCCGAGCCAGACCGCATGGGTGCGCGGCCCGAAGATGCCGGGATTGCCCTCCAGCCAGGCCCCGTCAAAAAACGTCCAGGTCTGCGACCACGCGGCCATCGTCATTCCTTCCAGGTCAACCTTTGAACCCGCATCGAAGACGAGACTGCCCCATCCAGTCAACGAATCCCCGCGGCTTGGCTCCATGATTTTCCGTGATCCATTCGGACGCTACGGACGATGGGACCGCGGAACGGAAGGCTCTGTTTCCGCGATTGTCTTCACGAGGCCAGGGGGCCGGTGTGCGGACCCACGAGACTGCGGGGCCTGCCATGTCGGAGCTGAAGAACAAAAAAAGTCCTGGTCGTCGACGACCAGAAAAGCATGCGGCCTCGTGCGATTCGCCCTGCGGCAGACAGGCATCGAGACCATCGACGGCGCCGAGAGCGGCGAGGAGGCGATCAAGCGCCGGACAACCAAGCGCAATGACCTCGTCATCACCGACATGCACATGGGCGGCATCTCGGGGCTGGGGCTCCTGAAGGCCATCCCCTCGCACCCGGTGCTGCGCGCCACGCCGGTGATCATGGCCACCAGCGAGACCTCGTCCGATACGGTGCGGCAGGCCAAGGGCGCGGGTGTCGACGCGTTCATCCTGAAGCCGGTCGAGGCCGCGGCCCTGCAGGCGCGCGTCCGCACGGTGCTGAAGGCGGCCTGATCGTCCGGGACTTGACCCCAACCGGACACAGCCCAACTGCGGTGCGCGAAGGGGCCACCGCAGCGACATTCGTGCCGGACGGATCCTCCGCCCGACTGCCTGAACCTGATCGCGTCAGCGGGACTGCCCGAGCCGGAGTTCCGCAGCCGGCCTGCCTCAGGCGATCTGAGCCTGCGGGATGGCGCGCGGCTCGCGATCGAAGCGCAGCGTGCTGCCGTCGATGATGAGACCCAACCATTCGGCGCCGATCTCGACCACGCCGTGGCCATCGCCGGTCTGGCGGGTGAACAGGTCGTAGAGCGCCCGCGCTGCCCCGCGAAGCGGATCGGGCGCGCCTGAGGGCGCCGATCCCATGACGATGGTCGACGGCGCGATGGCGGCCAGATGGTCGATGCCGACATCGGGCCGGTCGCCGGTGGTGATGACGATATCGAGTGGACGGCGGCCATCGACAACGAGGCAAAAGGCCTTGGCCGGGTCGGCGCCGAGCGCCTCGGCATCGCGCCAGTCGCCGCCGCCGGTGGCGCCGAGGACGACGACCGCGTTGACCGTGTCCTCGTCCTCCTCATGGGAGATGTGGAGCGCGACAGGCCGGCGCGGCTGGCCGCCGATCATGCGGGTTTCGGCGGCGCCGATCAGGCGGATCGACGTCTTGCCGAAGCCAAGCACGTCGTCGATCTCCATGGTCTCGACCTCGCGGCTGCCGCGGAAATCGAGATAGGCCTGCGGATAGGCGATGTCCTTGCCGGCGAGCTCGACGCAGGCCTTGATGGGGAAGAACTCGTTGATGGCCGAAAGGTCAACGCGGCCCGCGGGCTCGATGCCCGGATGGATGAAATAGTCGATCTGGCCGTCCTCAAGCACCTCGAACAGGCGCTGGGCGATGTCATTGTGGGTGCAGCCATGAACGCTGGCGCCAAACAGCACCCGCGAGCCATCCTCGCACATCACAACCACCATGCCGCCGGCGCAGGGATCGATGATGTGCACCTGGGTGGCCGCCATGACGTACGCCTTCAACTCACTACACCGGGCTGCAACGTGACCGCGCAGCCCCTATCAGCCTTACCGCGGCAGGCTTGCCGGAGCGTTAACAGCGCCGCGGCGCGCGATACCCGCAGCCAGGCTTGATTACTCTAAGACATTAAAAATAAATGTGATTTTTGTCATGAAGGACATTGTCATTGCGCGAAAAAACGCATGCTTGTTGATGAATGTCACCCAGACACCGGAGCGGACTGCCACGCCACCTCGCGCCCGCCTGGCCTTCGGGACGCCGGGCATCGCGGGTCGGGTGTCGCTGGCGCGCACGATTACGGACGGACCGACTGCCCCGGCTGCGCCGACCCCCCTCCCCGCGCCGCGCGACCATCGCGGGCGGCCTGGCCGAGCGGGGCCGGCAAGGCGTCGAGCGGCCACCAGGCAACGGCGCCGTGCTTGGCGGGCTCGCGGTTGTGCGGTTCGCCGGCGACAAGACGGGCGGTGTAGACCGGGGCGACCCAGTGGTGGCCGGGCTCGCGCATCTCGGTGAGGCAGAGCAGGCCGGTAAGTGCGATGGTGGCGCCGGTCTCCTCGGCCACCTCGCGCAGGATCGCGTCGGCCACCGGTTCGTCCCAGCCGATTTTGCCGCCCGGCAGGTTCCAGCAGCCCTGCTCGGGGCTTTTCAGCCGCAGCACGAGCAGGACGCGGCCGCCGTCTTCGATCCAGGCGCCGCAGCCGACGCCGGGGGCCTGGCCGGGGATCACCGCATGTTGCCGAACATCCCGCGCATGATGGCGCGGCCGAGCTGGGTGCCGATGGTGCGGGCCGCCGAGGTGGCGGCGCTGGTCAGCACCTTCTCGGCCGGGCTGGCGGTGCGACGGCCGCCCTTGCCGGCCGGCGCGCCGGTGCCGAGCACCGAGCCGAGAATGTCGTTCAGCAGGCCACCGCCGGCGCCGGCCTGCTGCGGCACCTGACCGCCGGGCACCTGGCCCGGTTGGCCGGGCACGGGCGACAGGCCGCGGCGCTTCATCAGGATCTCGTAGGCGGATTCGCGGTCGATGGTGGTCTCGTAGCGTCCGCGCAGCGAGCTGGCGGCGATGATGGCGTTGCGCTCGTCGGCGGTCAGCGGGCCGACGCGGGCGTCGGGCGGGCGAATCAGGGTGCGCTGCACAATCTCAGGCACGCCCTTGCCCTCCAGCATCGACACCAGCGCCTCGCCGACGCCGAGCTGGGTGATGACCTCCTCGGTCTTGAACTTGGGGTTCTGGCGGAAGGTGGTGGCCGCCGCCTTCACCGCCTTCTGGTCGCGCGGCGTGAAGGCGCGCAGGGCGTGCTGGACACGGTTGCCGAGCTGTGCCAGCACGGTGTCGGGCACGTCGAGCGGGTTCTGCGTGACGAAATAGATGCCGACGCCCTTGGAGCGGATGAGCCGCACCACCTGCTCCACCGCCTCGAGCAGGGGCTTGGGGGCGTTGTTGAACAGCAGGTGCGCCTCGTCGAAGAAGAACACCAGCTTGGGCTGGGCGAGATCGCCGACCTCGGGCAGCTTCTCGAACAGCTCGGACAGCAGCCACAGCAGGAAGGTGGCGTAGAGCCGCGGGCTGGACATCAGCCTGTCAGCCGCCAGCACGTTGATGATGCCGTTGCCGCCGGCGTCGGCGCGGATGAAATCGGCGATGTCGAGCGCAGGCTCTCCGAAGAAGCTGGCGCCGCCCTGGTTTTCCAGAACCAGCAGCTGGCGCAGGATCGAGCCGACCGTTGCGGGCGCCACGTTGCCGTACTGCATGGCGAACTGGTTGAGACCGTGCTCGTCGGTCTTGGTCATCTCGTTGAGCAGAAGCCGCAGGTCCTTCATGTCGACGAGCGGCAGCTTGTGCTCATCGGAGATCCGGAAGGCGATGTTGAGCACGCCCTCCTGGGTGTCGTTGAGCTCGAGCAGGCGCGCCATCAGCAGCGGGCCCATCTCGAGGACCGTGGCGCGGATGGGGTGGCCCTGCTGGCCGAACAGGTCCCAGAACATGGTGGGGAACTTGCCGGGCCGGTAGTCGTAGCCCATCTGCTTGGCGCGGCTGACGAAATGTTCCTTGGGCTCGCCCATGGCGCCGATCCCGGAGAGGTCCCCCTTGACGTCGGCGGCGAAGACCGGGACCCCGGCGGCTGAAAAGCCCTCGGCCAGCACCTGCAGGGTGACCGTCTTGCCGGTTCCGGTTGCGCCGGTGATCAGCCCGTGGCGGTTGGCGAGGCGCAGCGTCAGCACCTCGGGCTTGGTGCTCTTGCCGATCAGGATCGTGCCGTCGTCCGTCATGCGCTCGTCCTCGCCCGTGTGCGGGCGAGATATAGCTTGCAGAACCGGGGGATTCCAACAGCGCGGGGGCCTCCATGCACCGGAACCCGCTTGTGTTTCCCGGATTCGCTCACGACAATGCAGCGGAACGGGCGGGACCCCGCGGGAGATTCCATGGAAGAGCTCATTGCACGCGTCGTCGCTCGAACCGGGCTCGACCCCGAACTGGCCAGCAAGGCCGTTGGCATCATCTTCGCCTTCCTGCAGAAGGAAGCGCCGGCCGAGGAGGTGACCAAGATGTTTGCGGCGCTTCCCGGCGCCGAGGCGCTGGCCACGGCGAATGCCGACTCGGGCGGCGGTGGCGGCCTAATGGGCGCCATCGGCGGCATGATGGGCGGCGGCGGCCTGATGGCGCTCGCCGGCAAGCTCACCGGCGCGGGCGTCGGCATGGGCCAGATGCAGGGGCTCGGCAACGAGCTGTTCGCCTATGGCCGCGAAAAGGCCGGCGAGGACACCATGGGCGCCATTGTGGGCGCCGTGCCGGGTCTCGGACAGTTCGTCTGAGGCCTTCAACCCGCCGCGGCGCAAGACAGGAAACCGGCAGCCGCGGCCCTACGGAAGAGGGGGAGAGGAATGTCGTATCCGATCGCAACGATCGAGGGGATCGGTCCGGTTTACTCGGACAAGCTGAAGAAGGCCGGGATCCGGACCACGGCAGCGCTGCTGACGCGCGCCAAGGACCCGAAGGGCCGCAAGGATGTCGCTGCAGCGGCCGACATCGACCAGACCCTGATCCTCAAATGGGCCAACATGGCCGACCTGATGCGGATCAAGGGCGTCGGCGAGGAGTATTCCGAGCTGCTCGAGGCCGCCGGCGTCGACACCGTCAAGGAGCTGCGCACCCGCAACGCCGCCAACCTGACCAAGGCGATGGTCGAGGCCAATGCCAAGCGCAAGATGGTGCGGCTGCTGCCGAGCCTGAGCGCCGTCACCAAATGGGTTGAGCAGGCCAAGACCCTGCCGCCGATGATGACCTACTGAACGACGGCGACGTGGCGGCTTTGGCCGGGCAGGCGCAGGAGAGCATCCGGCGCCTGATCGGTCTTTGCGTGGCAGACCGGCGGCGAGCGTTTCAGCTGCACGGTTCGAGCTGACGGCCACACACCCTGTCGACCCAGCCGATGCCGAATTCGGTATCGACCTCCACCCAGGCGCCCCGGCAGCCGAGCAGGCGCCGGACGGCCACGCCGTCGGGTGTCAGTGGAAATCCGCCCCGCCGTCCGGACAGGCTGGCGCGCACCGGTGCGTCGGCCTGCGGGGCCGTGCGCAGGGCCTTGCCGGCAAGCGTCGCCTTGATGGTCGGCACCGGCACCCAGCCGCCGCCGCGATAGGCGGGTGCGGACGCCGCCCCGCCGCCCGGTTTCGATTCGCCCGGGAACCAGGCGCTGTCGATGCGGAACCAGCCGTCGCGAAAGCCGACCACCCGCACCACGACGGCGATCTCGTCGACTCCCACCACGCGGGGCGGCGGCAGGCGGTTGTAGGACGGCGCGTCCGTGCGCGGCTCGGTCCGCACCGGCAGGCCGGCGGGATCGGGATCGACGGAGAACCCCTCGAACAGGCAGCTCACGGTGTTGCCGGTCCGGAACCGGTCCACCGCCGGCTCGGCCTGCGCTGCCCCGGTGAGGAGAGCCACGCCCATCGCCGCCATGGCGGCGCTGCCGGCCAGTGGCAACTGGCGCCGCGGCGTGTCCTGTCGAGTGGTCATGCGTGCGCCCCCGCGGTCCGTCGAACGGAGGGTGGCGCATTTCGAGGCGATCGTGCAATGGTCGCGTGACGCCTTCGCAGTCGCGAGATCGCCATGTCCGACGTGTTTTCCTCCAGCTTCCCCCTGCCGGCCAGGCCGCAATGGCGTGCGTTGGTCGATGGCGTGCTGAAGGGCAAGGACTTCGACAGGACGCTGGTCGGCCGCAGCCATGACGGGCTGCGGATCGAGCCGCTCTATGCCAAGGCCGAGGACCGGCCGGCCATCCTGGGCCGCGCGCCGGGCGCCGCCTGGCGGATCATGGCGCGCGTCGACCATCCCGATCCGGCTGCCGCCCGCGACCTCGCCCTCACCGATCTGGAGAACGGCGCCACCGGCCTCGCGCTCGTCTTCCAGGGATCGTCCAGCGCCCATGGCTACGGCCTCGCGGCAACGCCTGGCGCCGTGCGGACGGCGCTCGATGGCGTCTATCTGGATGCCGGCGTCGACATCGCGCTCGAAGTCGGGCCGCGGGGACGCGATGCTGCGCAGGCCATCGTCGGCCTGGTGCGCGAGCGCGGGATTGATCCGGCCGCCACGCGCATCCGCTTCGGGCTCGACCCGCTCGGCGTGTTCGCCGCCAAGGGGCACATGGCGGCGCCGTGGACCGATGTGGCGGGCCGCGTCGCCGCTGCCGCGACAGACCTCGCCGGGCAGGGCTTTGCCGGCCCGCTGGTGACGGCCGATGCGCGCCGGGTGCATGCGGCCGGCGGCTCCGAGGCGCAGGAGATCGCCTTCGCGCTGGCGGCGGGCCTCGCCTATCTGCGGGCGCTGGAGGCCGGCGGCTTCTCGCTTGAAGTGGCACGCGCGGCCATCGCCTTCAAGGTGGTGGCGGACGCCGACCAGTTTCTGACGACCGCCAAGCTGCGGGCGCTTCGGCGCGCCTGGGCGCGGGTCGAGGCCGCGTGCGGCCTGACGCCCTCCCCGGTCTTTGTCGAGGCCGAGACGGCGTGGCGGATGATGACGCAGCGCGACCCGTGGGTGAACCTGCTGCGCCAGACCGTGGCGGTGTTTGCGGCCGGGATCGGCGGTGCCGATGCGGTGACGGTGCTGCCCTTCACCCAGGCCATCGGCCTGCCGGATGCCTTCGCCCGGCGCATCGCACGCAACACCCCGCTGGTGCTGCTGGAGGAGGCGCATCTGGCGAAGGTGGCCGATCCGGCAGCCGGAGCGGGTGGGATCGAGGCTCTGACCGACGGGCTGGACCGCGAGGCCTGGGCGTTGCTGCAGGCCATTGAGGGCCGCGGCGGGTTGGCCGGCGCGCTCGGCGATGGCTGGCTGCAGGCGCAGATTGCGACTGTCCGATTGGCCCGCGAGACTGCGGTGGCGCGTCGGCGCGATGCGATCACCGGCACCAGCGAGTTTCCGCACCTGGCCGAGGTGCCGGTGGCGGTGCTGCCGGTGGCGCCGGTGCACCAGGGATCGGGCGGCGACGATTCGGTGCGGATTACGCCGCTGCCCGCGGTACGGCTGGCGGTCCCGTTCGAGGCGCTGCGCGATGCCGCCGAGGCACGGCCGGCGCGTCCCTCGATCTTTCTCGCGACACTGGGCCCACTTGCCGCGTTTTCAGCGCGGGCCGGTTTTGCACGCAATCTCTACGAGGCGGGCGGCATTGCGGCGCCCGGCCATGACGGGTTCGCGCGCGCCGACGGCACCACCGACCTCGAGGCTCTGGCATCGGCATGTCGCGCGTCAGGCGCCCGCATCGCCTGCCTGTGTGGCAGCGACGAGGCCTATGCGGCAGAAGCCGTAGCCGCTGCGGCTGCCCTGAAGGCGGCCGGCGCGAGTCGGATCGAGATGGCAGGACGTCCCGGCGAGGGCGAGGCGGCCCTTCGGGCGGGCGGCATCGACACGTTCGTCTATGTCGGCATCGACGCGGTGGCGGCGCTGTCCGACACGCTGGCGGCCGCCTGATGCGTTTTCGTGCCGGACAACCCGGCGTATCATGGTCGCGTTGCGGTGGTGCTGCGACCAAGGCAGGACGGCGGTCCGGCTCCGGGGCCGGCGTCCAGGCTGCCGTCTGTGAGGGTGAGCGATGAGCCGCATTCCCGATTTCAGCACCGTCGCGTTCGGCGACGTGGCCGTCCCGGCACCGGCCGGCGGCGAGCCCTGGATGACACCGGAGGGCATTCCGGTGAAGCCGGTTTATGGTCCGGCCGACCGGGACGGACTGGCGACGGTCGACAGCCTGCCGGGCCTGCCGCCCTACCTGCGCGGGCCCTATCCGACCATGTATGTCAACCAGCCCTGGACCGTGCGGCAGTATGCGGGGTTCTCGACGGCAGAGGATTCCAACGCCTTCTACCGGCGCAACCTTGCCGCCGGGCAGAAGGGCCTGTCGGTGGCGTTCGATCTGGCCACCCACCGTGGCTATGACAGCGACCACCCGCGGGTGTCCGGCGATGTCGGCATGGCCGGCGTGGCGATCGACTCGATCTACGACATGCGCACCCTGTTTTCGGGCATCCCGCTCGACCAGATGAGCGTGTCGATGACCATGAACGGCGCCGTGCTGCCGGTGCTGGCGCTGTTCATCGTGGCCGCCGAGGAACAGGGCGTTCCGGCCGCCAAGCTGTCGGGGACCATCCAGAACGACATCCTCAAGGAGTTCATGGTCCGCAACACCTATATCTATCCGCCGGCGCCCTCGATGCGGATCATCTCCGACATCTTCGCCTACACCTCGCAAAACATGCCGAAGTTCAACTCGATCTCGATCTCCGGCTATCACATGCAGGAGGCGGGGGCGACGCAGGACCTGGAGCTGGCCTATACGCTCGCCGACGGCGTCGAGTATCTGCGCGCCGGCATTGCGACAGGGCTCGATGTCGACCGCTTCGCGCCGCGGCTGAGCTTCTTCTGGGCCATCGGCATGAACTTCTTCATGGAGGTGGCGAAGCTGCGCGCCGCACGGCTGATTTGGGCCGAGCTGGTGAAGGGCTTCAACCCGACCTCCGACAAGTCGCTGCCGCTGCGCACCCATTCGCAGACCTCGGGCTGGTCGCTGACCGCCCAGGACGTGTTCAACAACGTCATGCGCACCCAGGTGGAGGCGATGGCCGCCACCCAGGGCCACACCCAGTCGCTGCACACCAATGCGCTGGACGAGGCGCTGGCGCTGCCCTCCGATTTCTCCGCCCGCATCGCCCGCAACACCCAGCTGTTCCTGCAGCAGGAGAGCGGCACGACGCGGATCATCGACCCGTGGGGCGGCTCCTACTATGTCGAGCGGCTGACCGAGGAACTCGCCCAGAAGGCGTGGGGCCATATCCGCGAGGTCGAGGCGCTGGGCGGCATGGCCAAGGCGATCGAGGCCGGCATCCCCAAGCTGCGCATCGAGGAGGCCGCCGCCAAGACGCAGGCGCGCATCGACGGCGGCACCCAGTCGGTGATCGGCGTCAACCGCTTCAAGCCCACCGACGAGCGGCCGATCGACGTGCTCAAGGTGGACAACTCCTCCGTGCGGGCGCAGCAGCTCGACAAGCTGGCGCGGCTGCGCGCCGAGCGCGACCCCGCGGCGGTGGAGGCGGCGCTCGATGCGCTGTCGGCCGGGGCGAAGGGCGACGGCAACCTGCTGGCGCTGGCGATCGACGCGGCGCGCGCCAAGGCGACGGTCGGCGAGATCTCGCTGGCGCTGGAGCGCGTGTTCGGCCGCCACCGGGCCGAGATCCGCTCGATCTCGGGTGTCTACAAGCGGGAGGTCGGGACTATGTCGGACGCCGTCCAGCGCGTGCAGGGCCTGGTGCAGGATTTCCAGGACGCAGACGGCCGGCGCCCGCGCATCCTGGTCGCCAAGATGGGCCAGGACGGGCATGACCGGGGCCAGAAGGTGATCGCCTCGGCGTTCGCCGATCTCGGCTTCGACGTCGATATCGGGCCGCTGTTCGCCACGCCCGACGAGGCGGCCCGGCAGGCGGTGGAAAATGACGTGCACATCGTTGGCGTCTCGTCGCTGGCGGCCGGGCACCTGACCCTGGTGCCGGAGCTGCGCGCCGCGCTCGAGGCCGCAGGCCGGCCCGACATCATGATCGTGGTCGGCGGTGTCATCCCGCAGCAGGATTTCGAGGCGCTGAAGGCGGCCGGCGCCAGCGCCATCTTCCCGCCCGGAACGGTCATCGCCGATGCGGCGGCCGACCTGCTGCGCGAGCTCTCCCGCCGGCTCGGCTACGCCCCGCGCCAGGCCGCCGAGTAGGACCTGGCGGACCGGACAGGATTGGCGCGCACTGCCGCCGCGTCCTCCCCGGTGCGACGGGTGGCGCTCTGACGGACGATGATATCACCAGTGCCCGGTTCTCGGACGAACCTGGGCTGACCGAGTCCCGCGCCGCCGCTTTCATGCGCTGATCCAGCGGCCGGATGGACCCAGCCCAAATCCGCCACGATCGCCTTGTTGATAGCGCCATCATGGCCGGATCCCGCCGCGTGCTGATCGCAACTCTTGTCGTCTTCGTGGTGCCGCTGCTGCTGCACGCGGCCTGGTACTCGTTCCAGGATCGTCCCTCCTCCTGGTCGCAGGCGAGCTGGGGCAGCACCGGCCTGCTGCCCGCACCGATGGCCAAGCCGGAGGCTCTGGTGCACGTCTATGCGGGGCGGGCCGGGCGATGGCGCGGGATCTTCGCGCACCACACCTGGATCGTCGTCAAGGAGCGTGGCGCGCCGCGCTACAGCCGCTTCGACGTGGTCGGCTGGGGCCGGCCGGTGCGCACCGACAACTGGGCGGCGGACGGGCGCTGGTTCGGCGAGGTGCCGCAGCTCGTGGCCGCCATCGAGGGACCGGCAGCCGAGCCGCTGATCCCGCGGATCAGGGCGGCGGTCGCCAGATATCCGTTTGTCGAGGCCGGCACCTACCAGGCATGGCCGGGGCCGAACTCGAACACGTTCGTGCAGCACCTGCTGGCCGCCATCCCGGAGGCCGGCATCGCCCTGCCGCCGACGGCACTCGGCAAGGACTACCGCAGCGATGGTCGCGCTGCCGGGCTGACGCCGAGCCGCACCGGCGTACAGCTCGCTGCCGGCGGCCTCATCGGGGTGACGGTCGGCTGGGTCGAGGGAGTCGAGGTCAACATCCTCGGGCTCGTCGCCGGCCTGGACCTGCGCCGACCGGCGCTCAAGGTCCCCGGCTTCGGCCGCCTCGGCCTGCCAGCCGGGCCGTTCGTGACGCCGGCAGCGGCGCGCGGGGCGGAGTAGTTCGCTCAAGAGGCCGGCGGGCCCAGCGGGGCGCTGTCGACGCGGCCGACCGGGCCGCCGGGCGGCGGCGACGGGGCGGGACGGGCCGCGGGGTCAACGAAGGATTCGGCCTGGCCTGCGGCGTCCGGCGCGTCGGTGGCGGACGGTTCAGCCAGGCGGGCGCCGATGCCGCGGACCACGGCAGGCGCCTCGGCGAAAGTGACGTGGCGGAACATGTCGGCGGTGTCGGTGCGGCTGAGATCGATGACCCGCACATCGAGGCCGGCGAGCTCGTCGCGGTGCTGCTTGTTGGCGAGGTCGAGACCACCGAGCCGGACGCGATCCCCGGCGAGACGCTGCGACATCGACAGCGCGCGGTCGTCGGAGGCGGTGAACACCGAGACGCGGGCGCGACCGCCGAGCCGCATCATCTGCGACCGGAATACGGCCATGTCGATGTCGGGCGCGGCCAGCATCACCTCGCCGAGGTGGCCATTCAGGTCCGGCTTGCCGCCGATGGCGCTCTGGCGGAGCGCCTCCATGGCCAGCCAGGTGCCCATCGAGTGGGCGAGCACATGGACACGGCCGACACCCGTTGTGCCGCCGAGCTCCTGCAGCAGCCGCTCCAGCTCGTCGCGGGACGCGGTGGCGGTCTCGCGGTCCGACCCGTAGGCGAGGATCTGGCTACGCGACGGCCAGGTGAACAGCACGGGGACGCCGGAAAAGCCGCTGTCGGCGACGATCTGGGCCAGCCGCCAGCGGGCCTCGTCATAGCCGACATTGTAGCCGTGGACGAAGACCAGCACGTCGCGGCCGGTCCCGACCCGGCCCGAGAGCTGGGTGGCCACCTCCTGCTGCAGCCGCGCGCCATCAAGCCGGCGATCCGGCAGGGCGACGACATGGCGACTGCGGCTTTCGGGGGTGAATTCCGGCCGCTCGATGACACCGGGGCGGTGGCCGGGCGGCAGGCTGACGGTGGCGGCGGCGAAACTGGCGCGCGTGGCTGCGGCCTCGCCACTGGCGGGCCGTGTCGAGGCGACATACATCCGCACCAGCCGGGGCTGGTCGGTCGCGGCCAGCCCGGTCGTGCCGGTGATCTCGAGCCCGCGGCCGGCGCAGGCCGACAGGGCCAGCGGCGCGACGAGAGCCAGCGCGAGTCGTGCCCGAGACAGGCAGCGGGGGAGACGGACTGCGGCCAACGGCGACCTCCTGCGGCATGGTCGCCGTGGACGGGCGACCTGACGCCCTGCCGGTTAAGAGGGGGTAAACGCGGATCGGCGCGTCACATGCCCCGACGCGGCCCGCAGTGACAGCCGATCATGTCGGCAATGGGACGGCATCCGCCGCCCCTACTCTTCCGGGTTGTGCCCGGTATGGCCCTGCGTGGCGGTCTCGACGGCTCCGCCGACGATCGTGGCGGGCAACGCCACCGCGCCACCGACGGTGCGGCCAAGCGCGCCGCCGAAGATCGCCAGCGATTCACCCACCCCGGCGCCGCGGCTCTTGACGCCACCGTCGGCGGCCAGGCGCTTGCCGATCAGCTGCACGACCTGCGGCGACGCCGCGAACTTGCCATGGTTGGTGCGATCGTCGGTCTTCACGTCGGAGAGGTCGACAACAACGATGTTGTTCTTCTCCAGACGGGCGAGAACCTCCGGGTCGCTGATCGTGGTGGCGCCGGCGCGGGCCTCGTCGCCCCACACGAGTTTCGAGATCCCCAGCGCCTTGTCGTCGGCAGAGACGAAGATGGTTATGGGTATGCGCAGCGGCAGCACGGTGCGGATCTGCTTGCGGAACACGTCGAGGTCGATGTCGGGCGCCGCCAGCATGACCTCGCCGAGCTTGCCGCCAAAGGTGCCGTTGCCACGGATGGCCGCCTGCCGCAGCGTCTCCATGAACAGCATGTTGCCCATGGAGTGGGCCAGCACGTCGAACTTGGTCGCGCCCGACTTGCGGGCGATCTGGTTCATGATCTCCTCGAGCTCGTCGCGCGAGAAGATCGCGCTCTCGCGATCATAGGGATACTGCAGGACCTGGCCGCGGGACGGCCAGGTGAACAGCACCGGCACGCCCTTGAAGCCGGAATCGTTGACGATCTGGGCGAGGCGGTAGACCGCCTCCTCGAACATCGTGTTGTAGCCGTGGATGAACAGCAGCACGGTCCGCTCGCCAGGCGGGCGCAAGGCAACAGCCTTGCGAATGCCATCAATGAACGTCTCGTCCTTGAGGAAGGAGCGGTCGGTGGTGACGAAATGCTGGGCGGGATCGCCGACAGCCGAGCGCGGCCATTCGATCTCGCCGGCGACATGGTCAGGCGGAACGGAAATGACGATGCGGGCGAAGTCGAGCGAGCGGGACCGCTCGCCGGCAAACATCAGCAACGGGTCCTTCGGCCGGGCGCGGGTGGTCGCCACGAACATCGGCACCGGCTTGGCGCCTGCCGGCAACGGCGTCGTGACAGGCTCCATCACACCCTTCGGCGGGCGTCCCCCGCAGGCTGACAGGCCCGTAGCAACGATTGCCAAGGCCAAGCCGCGTCCTATCCACTGACCGATCATGCGCACACGTCCATCCCCCATCGCGCTGACGGTTACAGGCGCCAGACGACATGGTCAAACCTCCACCGCCCCCGGTTGGCGCTTTCGAGCAAGCTGTTGCGGTGCGGCCATGGTCGGGGCGGGCGCCCCTGACACCGGCCGCCGACATTTCCTGTTTGCAGGACCGCTTTTGTGGTGCCGCGCCCGCCCCGGCTGCGGCACACTCCCGGACCATGCCGCCTGCCCAGTCCCTCCCGACCATCGATGACATCCAGGCCTTCGCCGCGCGCATCGCGGCGGGCGACCGCGCGGCGCTGGCGCGCGGCATCACGCTGGTCGAATCCCGGAGGGCCGATCATCGCGCGGCGGCGCTGCAGCTCGTCCAGCTGCTCCTGCCGCGGACGGGCACGGCGATGCGGGTGGGCATCACCGGCGTGCCGGGGGTCGGCAAGTCGACCACCATCGACACGCTCGGCGCGAACCTGACGGCGGCCGGCCACAGGGTTGCGGTGCTGGCAGTGGACCCGTCGTCCAGCCGCACCGGTGGGTCGATCCTCGGCGACAAGACCCGCATGGCGCGCCTCGCCGTCGACCCGGCGGCGTTCATCCGGCCCTCGCCCTCGTCGGGGACGCTCGGCGGGGTGGCGGCGAAGACGCGCGAGACGATGCTGCTGTGCGAGGCAGCGGGCTTCGACGTGGTGCTGGTTGAGACCGTCGGCATCGGCCAGTCCGAAACTGCCGTTTCGGACATGACCGACTTCTTCCTGGTGCTGATGCTGCCGGGCGCCGGCGACGAGCTGCAGGGGATCAAGAAGGGCGTGCTCGAGATCGCCGACATGATCGCCGTCAACAAGGCCGATGGCGATGGCGCCATCCGGGCAAGAGCAGCGGCAGCCGAGTACAGGGCAGCGTTGCATATTCTTGCGCCGGCCTCGCCAACCTGGACGCCGCCGGTCGTCACCGTGTCGGGCCTCGCCAATGAGGGGCTCGAGGCGATGTGGCAGCAGATCCTGGAGCATCGGCGCCGGCTCACCGCCAGCGGTGAGCTGGCCGCGAGGCGGCGGGCGCAGCAGGTGAAGTGGATGTGGGCGCTGGTGGAGGACAGGATGCTGTCGCGGCTGCGCGGCGATGCCACGGTCCGGGCGCGTATTCCAGCGCTGGAGGCGCAGGTGGCGGCCGGCACGCTGTCTGCCACGCTGGCCGCCGAGGAGATCGTCGGTCTCGTTTCCTGATCCTGCCCGCCCGATCAGGCCAGCGGGCCGGCTGGCTGCAGATTGCCGACGACGGTCTGGTTCCAGTTGCGCAGCACCGGCCGGGCAAGCGCCGCCATGGCGGCGCGCTCGGCCTCGTCCATCGGCAGGAACCGGTCGACCAGCGCGGCAAGCATGACTTCGGCGCCGCGGCCATTGCCGTCATCGCATTTGAGTGCGATGCCGAGCCCCTCGCCGGGCAGCGCGGCGCAATAGACGCCCTCGGCGCCGGTCTTGGTGAAGGCGCGGGCGCGCAGCAGGCTCATCATGACCGTGTCGAACCGGCCGGTGCCCGCCACGTGCCAGGGATGGGCGGCGACGGCGGCGCGGATTCGGGATGCCGCCGCGGCCCGGATCGGTGGCAGGCCGACACCGGTGCCGAACCGGGCAAAGCCATGGGCCAGTGCCGGCAGCGGGATCGCGTAGGTCGGGATCGAGCACCCGTCGGTCCCGCAGTCCGTGGGGTCGAGCGCCGCTCCGGTCATGTCCTCGACGGCCTGTGCGACGGCAACCTGCACCGGATGGCTGGCGCGGACATAGCCGGCCGGATCCTCATCCAGTCCGCAGGAAAGGCAGACAAAACCGGCATGCTTGCCCGAACAGTTGTTGTGCAGGGCGGAGGGCGTGGCGCCCGCCGCGGCCAGCGCGCGGGCCGACTCGTCGCGCGGCCAGTGGGCGCCGCATTCCAGGCACGAGACGTCCCTGCCCGCCTTGCGGAGCATCGCCGCAGACGTCTCGACATGGAGGGGCTCGCCGGAGTGGGACGCGCAGGCCTGGGCGATCTCGGCGTCGCTGAGCCCGAACCGGTCCGCCGCCCCGCTCTCCAGAAGCGGCAGGGCCTGGAAAGCCTTCACCGCGGAGCGCGGGTAGACCGGCAGATCCACGTCACCGAGCGACAGGACGACTGCGCCGTCGGCATCCATGACACAGATCGCCCCGCGGTGGCGGGATTCGACCCTCCCGCCGCGTGTCACCTCGACCAGGACCGGATTGGCCATGTGCTTGCTCCCCCGAAAGGCGGCGGACCATGCCAGACAGGCGACCTGCACGCCAGCCCCGATCCAGCTGCAAAGCCGCTTGCCGAAGGTCCGTGTTCCGTCCCATTCTTCGCCGCAGCGAACGGGGTTGCGATGAGTGGCGTCGACTACGAGGTCGAGTACAACAACCGGGCCCGGGTTCCCGAGCACCCGGGGCTGATTGCCGGCTGGTCGGCCGATGCGGCTGCCTACAGGGCGCAGCCGCAGATGGCTGCAACCCTTGATGTCGCGTACGGCCCCTCCGACCGCCAGCGCTACGACCTGTTTGGTGATGGCGGCGGCCCGGTCGCGATGTTCGTGCATGGCGGCTACTGGCAGGGTCTCGACCGCAGCTTTTTCAGCCATCTGGCGCGCGGGCTGAACGCCCGCGGCGTCACGGTGGCGGTGCCGTCCTATGGTCTGTGTCCGGCTGTCCCCATGGTGGCGATCGTCGATCAGATCCGGTCAGCCTGCGCCCATCTGTGGCGGCGCTTCGAGCGGCCGATGGTGGTGGCCGGGCATTCGGCCGGCGGGCATCTGGCGGCCTGCATGCTGGCGACCGACTGGACCACCGTCGACCCCGCCCTGCCGGCGTCCCCGGTGCGGGCGGCCTACGCGCTGTCGGGGCTGTTCGATCTCGAGCCGCTGGTCGGGACCAGCATCAACGGCGCGCTGCGTCTGGACGGGGCCGAGGCCCGCCGGTTGTCGCCTCTACGCTGGCCGCCGCCGCGCGGGCTGGTGCTCGACGCGGTTGTGGGCGGGGCGGAGAGCGACGAATATCTGCGCCAGTCGCGCACCATCGCGGCAGCATGGGCCGAGGCCGGGGTGCGGACCCGCTGCGAGGTGGTCGAGGGCGCCAACCACTTTACCGTGGTGGCGCCGCTGGCCGATCCCGACAGCGCCATGACGCGGCGTCTGGCGGCACTGGCCGATGCGGCCGGCAACCCATGATTGGAGTCCGCTTCACAAGGAAATTATTTTAGGTCTAAAATAAATTGCAGGGTAAGGCGGAACGCCGTCACCTGCTGTCCGGAGAGGGGGACGCACAGCGTCCGACAGGAGAAACACCATGAAGAACCTCGTGTTTTCGCTCGGCCTCACCGCCGCGGCCGCGCTTTTCGCAGGATCGGCCGCAGCCCAGGAGAAGTTCAAGATCGGCGTCTTGGTGACGCTCTCGGGCCCCTCCGCCGTGCTCGGCCAGCAAGCCCGCGACGGGCTTGCCCTCGCGGTCAAGCAGATGGGCGGCAAGTTCGGCGGCCGCGAGGTCGAGATCGTGGTCGCCGATGACGAGCTCAAGCCCGACGTGGCCGTGCAGAAGGCCCAGGCCCTGATCGAGCGCGACAAGGTCGACTTCGTCGTCGGGCCGATCTTCTCCAACGTGCTGGCGGCGATCTTCAAGCCGGTGACCGAGAGTGGGGCGATCCTGATCAGCCCGAACGCCGGCGGCTCGCCGATGGCCGGCAGGCAGTGCAGCCCGAACTTCTTCGTCACCTCCTACCAGAACGACCAGGTGCACGAGGTCATGGGCAAATACGCCCAGGACAAGGGCTACAAGAAAGTCGTCCTGATGACGCCGAACTACCAGGCCGGCAAGGACTCCATGGCCGGCTTCAAGCGCAGCTTCAAGGGCGAGGTGGCGGACGAGATCTTCGTGCCGCTGAACCAGCTCGACTTCTCGGCCGAGCTGACCAAGATCGCCGCCGCCAAGCCGGATGCGCTGTTCACCTTCATGCCGGGCGGCATGGGTGTGAACCTGGTCAAGCAGTACAAGCAGGCCGGCCTTGCCGGCTCGCTGCCGTTCCTGTCGGCCTTCACGGTGGACGAGTCGACCCTGCCGGCGCAGCAGGACGCGGCGTTGGGCCTGGTCAGTGGCATGACCTGGGCGCCCAACATGGACAACCCGCAGAGCAAGGCCTTCGTGGCGGCCTACGAGGCGGCCTATGGCAGCGTGCCTGGCTCCTACGCCATGCAGGCCTATGATGCCGGCCAGCTGATCGACAGCGCGCTGAAGGCCACCGGCGGCAAGACCGCCGACAAGGACGCGCTGCGGGCGGCGCTGAAGAAGGCGGACTTCAAGTCGCTGCGCGGCAACTTCAAGTTCAATACCAACGGCTTCCCGATCCAGGACTTCTACGTTGTCAAGGCCGCCAAGCGGGCCGACGGCAAGTACCAGACCGAGATCGCCGAGAAGGTGTTCGCCGACTACGGCGACGGCTACGCCAAGGACTGCCCGCTGAAGTAAGCGGCACGATCCGGCCGGCCGGGCGGGGCGTGCAGCCCTGCCCACTCACAGCAAGGGGGGACGACATGAAGGCTGAAACCGCCGGGATCACCAAGGCCGCGACCGGCCTCGACGGCATCTCCTGGACCATTCTCGGGCAGACCTATGTGCCCAAGAGCGTCGCCGAGAACGCGTTCTCCTGGCACGCCACCTTCCCGCCCGGCACTTTCGTGCCGCCGCATATCCACCCGACCCAGGACGAGTACATCTACATGCTCGACGGGCGGTTCGACCTGATGCTCGACGGCAAGGACTTCGTTGCCACCACCGGCGACCTGATCCGCCTGCCGATGGGCATCGCGCATGGCATCTTCAACAAGACCGACCAGACGGTGAAGTGCCTGTTCTGGGTGTCGCCGACGCGCCGGCTCTACGACCTGTTCTGGGCGATCCACTCCATGAAGGAGCAGAACCCGCCGGACGTGGTGGCGCTGTCGGCCAAGCACGAGGTCGTGTTCCTGCCGCCGCCGGCCGAGGGGTGAGAAGCCCGTCCGTCGCCCCTGGCGACCGGCGATCAGGCGGCGCGCAGCCCGGCGGCGCGGTTGACCTGCTCGCGGGCGAAGCCGGCCATGGCCGCATAACCGCGCACGATCGCCTTGCGCTGCTCATAGGGCAGCACGGCCTCGATATCGGCAAAGCCGTCGGGAGCCAGCGTCTCGACGGCGTCGATGACGCCTTCGGGCCCGCCGCGCCGGTTGGTGCGGACGATGTCTGCCGTCACCGGCAGACGGTCGCGCTCATAGGCCCACAGCGCATGGACCGGATGGTCGGCGGCGACCAGCCAGTCGGCGAGGCAGCGGGCATCGAGAATGGCCTGCGACGCGCCGTTGGAGCCGACCGGATACATCGGGTGGGCGGCATCGCCCAGGAGCGTGACACGGCCCTGCGACCAGCGCGGCAGCGGGTCGCGGTCACACATGGGGTACTCCCAGAATTCCGGCGTCGCCTCGATCAGCCGGGCGATGTCGATCTGCGGAACGGCGAAGCGGCGCACATGCGGCATCAGCTCCTCCATGCGGCCCGGCCGCGACCAGTCCTCGCGCCGCGGCGGCGGGGCGCTGCCGTCGCCCTGGCGGACAGCGACCGCCCAGTTGGTGAGGCGATGGCCGGGCCGCTGGCCCTCGGCGATCGGATAGACCACCGCCTTGGCGCCCATGCCGCCGGCGATCAGCATCGAGCGGCCGTCGAGGAAGGCCGGCCAGTCGATGGCGCCACGCCACAGCATGATGCCGTTCCAGGCCGGTGGGCCCTCCTGCGGCACCAGCGTGCCGCGGACGAGCGAGTGGATGCCGTCGGCACCGACCAGCACGTCGCCGCGCGCGGTGTGGGCATGGGCGCCGGTGCGATCGAAAAACCAGGCCGTGACGCCGGCCTCGTCCTGTCGGAACGAGCCGAGCCGCAGGCCGGTGCGGAGGCGACTTTCGCCGAGGCGGGCACGGACCGCCTGGTGGATCACCGCCTGCAGGCGGCCGCGGTGGATGGAGAACTGCGGCACATCGAAGCCCGCATCCATGCCGCGCGGCTCGCGCCAGATCTCCTGGCCAAGGCGGTTCATGTAGATGAGCTCGTGCGTGCGGATGCCGACCCGGTCGAGCCCATCCAGCAGGCCGAGACCCGCCAGCTCGCGGATCGCGTGCGGCAGCGTGTTGATGCCAACGCCGAGTTCGCGGATCTGCTCGGCCTGCTCGAAGACCTCGCAGTCGATGCCACGGGCGTGGCACATCAGCGCCGTCGCCAGGCCGCCGATGCCGCCGCCCACGATGATGACCTTCATCACACCCTCCCCAGCAGCCCCGCACACGGGCCGTCAGAGCCTGCACTGCAGCCGATATCGGTCGCAAAGCCAAGAGCTTGGGCGCAGGAATCGTGCGCGATGGTGAAGCCGGACTCGGTTCGGTACGGCCCTTGCCCCGTCCTGCACCACCACCGCGCCGCCTGAGCCCGCCGCCATGAGCACGCTCCTGATCGTCCAGACACTGAACGGCCTGCAGTTCGGCCTGATGCTGTTTCTCGTCGCCGCCGGCCTGACGCTTGTGTTCGGCGTCATGGACTTCATCAACCTCGCGCATGGCGTGCAGTACATGCTCGGCGCCTATCTGATGGCGCTGTTTGCCGGCCTCACCGGCAGTTTCGGTCTCGGCCTCCTGCTCGCCCTGCCGGCGGCGCTCGCCTGCGGGCTGCTGCTGGAGGCGCTGGTCTTTCGGCGGCTCTACGGGCGCGACCATCTCGACCAGGTGCTGGCGACGTTCGGCATCATCCTGTTCCTCAACGAGGGGGTGAAGGTGGCGTTCGGCGCCGCTCCGCTGAGCGTACCGATGCCCGACTGGCTGTCGGGCTCGTTCCGCATCGCCGACGGCCTGCTCTATCCGGTCGACCGCCTGGCCATCATCGCCGCGGGGCTGGGCACCGCGCTGCTGCTGTGGATCGTGGTGGAGCGGACGCGCTTTGGCATGCTGGTGCGGGCCGGCGCCACGAATGCACCGATGGTGTCGGCGCTGGGCGTCGACGTGCAGCGACTGTTCATGCTGGTTGCCGGCTTCGGCGCCATGCTGGCGGGCTTTGCCGGCGCCATGGTGTCGCCGATCCTGTCGGTCGAGCCTGGGATGGGCGACGGCGTGCTGATCCTCGCCTTCGTCGTGATTGTCATCGGCGGCATCGGCTCGGTGCGCGGCGCCTTCATCGGTGCGCTTGTGGTCGGACTCGCCGATACGCTCGGGCGATCGTTCGGCACGGATCTGCTGAAAGCGGCGCTGGGGGCCTCCGCGGCGACGCGGGTCGGCCCGGCGCTGGCCTCGATGCTGATCTACATCGTCATGGCGGCGGTGCTGTTCTTCCGGCCGGCCGGCCTGTTCCCGGCACGGGGGCGCGCATGAGCGGACAGCCCCTCCCGCCCCGAGGCGCGCAGCCGTGCTGGTGACGCTGGTGATCCTGTTCGCCGTGCTGGCGGCGCTGCCCTGGCTGGGCGCGCTCGGCGTGAAGGGTTACGTCCTGTCCTTTGCGACCCGGATGATGATCTTCGCCATCGCCGCCGTGTCGCTGGATTTCATCCTCGGCTTTGGCGGGCTCGTCAGCTTCGGCCACGCCGCCTATATGGGTATCGGCGCCTATGCGGCCGGCATCCTGGTGGCGGAGGGCCAGGAGGACGCCCTCCTGGGTCTGGCGGTGGCGCTCCTCGTCGCGGCGGGCTTCGCGGCGGCAACAGGGGCGGTCGCCATGCGCACCAAGGGCGTCGCCTTCATCATGATCACCCTGGCGTTCGGCCAGATGGCCTATTTCGTCGCCAATGCGCTGAGCGAATATGGCGGATCGGACGGGCTGACGCTGTGGACGCGCTCGACCGTGTTCGGCCAGAAGCTCCTCAAGTCCGAGACCGTGTTCTACTATGTGGTGCTGGGCTGCCTCGTTGCCTGCACGGCGCTGGTGCTGGCGCTGACGGGCTCGCGGTTCGGGCGGGCCCTGCGGGCGAGCCGCGAGAACCCAGCCCGGGTGGCGGCGCTGGGCTACGATGTCGATCGCATCCGCCTCGCCGCCTATGTGGTCAGCGCCATGCTGTGCGCCGTGGCGGGATTCCTGCTCGCCAACCAGTCGAGCTTCGTCAGCCCCGGGGTGATGTCGTGGCAGCGCTCGGGCGAGCTGATCGTCATGGTGGTGCTGGGCGGCATGGGAACGGTCGCGGGCGCCATCGTCGGCGCATTCGCGTTCCTGCTGCTGGAGGAGTTGCTGTCGCTCGTCACCGTGCACTGGAAACTGGTGTTCGGTCCGTTTCTCGTGCTCGTGGTGCTGCTGGGGCGCGGCGGCCTGATGGGGTTCCTGCGGGGAGGTGGCCGTGGCTGAGCCCATCCTCGCCCTCGAGAGCCTGACCAAGCGCTTTGGCGCCCTGCTGGTCTCCGACGCGGTGTCGCTGACCATCGCGCCGGGCGAGCTGCACGCAGTCATCGGCCCCAACGGCGCCGGCAAGACGACGCTGATCGGGCAGATCGCCGGCGCGCTGGCGCCCGACAGCGGCCGAATTCTGTTCAATGGCCGCGACGTGACGCAGCTGCCGGCGCATGCGCGCGCCCGGCTGGGCCTGGCGCGGTCATTCCAAATTTCCTCGGTGATCCCGTCTTTCTCGGCCTACGACAATGTCGCGCTCGCCGCGCAGTCGCGCAGCGGGCAGCCGCTGTCGCCGCTGCGGCTGGCGCGGCGGGACCCGGAGCTCGACGGCCGCACGCGCGAGGCGCTGGCGGAGCTCGGGCTTTCGGCCCGCGCCGACAAGCCGGCGGGGGAGCTGTCGCATGGCGAGCGCCGCGCGCGGGAGCTCGCCATTGCGCTGGCGCTGGAGCCGACGCTGATGGTGCTCGATGAGCCGATGGCCGGCACCGGCCATGACGAAAGCCGGCGGCTGGTGGAAATCCTGCAAGGGCTGAAGCGCCGCGTCGCCATCCTGCTGGTCGAGCACGACATGGACGCCGTCTTCGCCCTCGCCGACCGCGTATCGGTGCTGGTCTACGGCCGGGTGATCGCCTGTGGCTCGCCGGACGCGGTGCGGGCCGACCCGGCCGTGCGCGCCGCCTATCTGGGCGAGGAGGCGGGCTGATGCTGGAGCTCGAGGGGGTCGAGGCCGGGTACGACGCGGCGCAGGTGCTGTACGGGGTCAGCTTTGTGGTCGGCAACGGCGAGGTCGTGGCGCTGCTCGGGCGCAACGGCATGGGCAAGACGACGACGGTCAAGACCGTCATGGGGCTGCTGCGCGCCAGCGCCGGCCACATCCGCTTCGATGGCACGCGGCTCGATGGGCTGCCGCCCTACCGGGTGGCGCAGGCCGGCATCGGGCTGGTGCCGGAGGGCCGGCAGGTGTTCCCGACGCTGAGCGTCGAGGAAAACCTCATCGCCACCGCGGCCGCCCGCTTCGGCACCGCACGGTGGACGCTGGAGCGCGTCTTCGGCCTGTTCCCGCGGCTGGCGGAGCGGCGGCGCAATGCCGGCAGCCAGCTGTCGGGCGGCGAGCAGCAGATGCTGGCGATCGGCCGGGCGCTGATGACCAATCCCCGGCTGGTGATCCTCGACGAGGCCACCGAGGGGCTGGCCCCGCTGATCCGCGAGGAGATCTGGGCCTGCGTGCGCACGCTGAAGGCCGAGGGCGAGGCCATTCTCGTCATCGACAAGAACCTGTCGGCGCTCATGGCGCTCGCCGACCGGCACGTGGTGATCGAGAAGGGCCGGATCGTGTGGAGCGGCACCGGCGCGGCGCTCGCCGCGGAGCGCGACCGGGTCGAGGCCTATCTGCACGTGTGAGCGAAGACGTGGCCGGACGCGCAGCGTCGGCCTGCAGCGTCGATCCGCAGAATTCTGGAGCGCCGAAACGACTGCTCAGAACGCCTTGAAGGTGATGATCGTGTGGGTGTCGACGATGTCGGGGATGACCTGCACCTTCTGGCCGACGAAATGGCCGATATCGGTGCCGTCGTCGACGTGGAACTTGGCGAGGATGTCGTAGGTGCCGGCGGTGGAGTAAATCTCCGAGGCGATCTCGGCGTCGGCGAGGCGGCTCGCGACATCGTAGGTCTTGCCCAGCTTGCACTTGATCTCGACGAAGAAGGTCTGCATCGCGGTCCTGTCCCGGTGATTTCCGGACCCTACACAAGCCGCAGGCGGGCGTCACGCCCGCCGGGACACGAGGGCGCCACCGCCGCTTGCGTGTGCTGACGTGTTCCCTACACTGCAGGTGGATGCCGCACGGCCCGGGGGTGGGCGAGAAGGCGGCGGGAGGAGCAGTCAGATGATCCGTTCGAGGACCGCGCGCGCCGCGGTCGGTTTCGCGTCGAGCCTTGCAGCACTCGGTCTCGTTTCGGGCGCGTCGTTCGCGCAGGACCTCAAGATCGGGGTCGCCTCCGAGGCGACGTCGATCGACCCGCATTTCCACAATGTCGGCCAGAATAACGCGGTGCGCCGGCACATCTTCGAGTCGCTGCTGGCCAGCGATGCCGACCAGAAGCCGGTCCCCGGCCTGGCGACGTCGTGGAAGACGCTCGACGAGACCACCTGGGAGTTCAAGCTTCGACCCGGCGTGAAATTCTCCAACGGCGCCGACTTCACCGCACGGGACGTGATCTACACCGTCTGCCGGATCCCGACGGTGGAGAACTCCCCGGCGCTGTTCACCAGCGCGACCAAGAGCATCGCCGAAATGTCGGCGCCCGATCCGCTGACGCTGGTCATCAAGACCAGCACGCCGTATCCGCTGCTGCCGCTCGACATGGCGGTGCCGGGCATTCTCTCGGCCAGCTTCCACGGGGCGGGTCCGGACCTGGCCTTCAAGAAGGGCGGCTGCCCGGGTCTCGGTACGCCGCCGAAGTCGGTGGATTTCAACAATCCCGCCAACGTGGTGGGCACCGGCCCCTACAAGCTCGGCGAGTACACCCGCGGAACCCGCATCCTGCTCGAGCGCAAGGACGACTACTGGGGCACCAAGCCGCACTGGAAGACCGTCAACATCCGGCCGCTCACAGCCGCGGGACCGCGCGTCGCCGCGCTGCTGGCCGGCGATGTCGACATGGTCGAGAACCCGCCGATCCAGGACTTCGACCGGGTCAAGCAGGCCGGCCTCACCATCGTGCAGGGCCTGTCGAGCCGCATCATCTACATCCATCTCGACCAGTTCACCGGACCCGACTGGAAGACGCCGGGAGTGAAGGGCGCCGACAAGAACCCCTTCCTCGACAAGCGCGTGCGCCAGGCCTTCTCAAAGGCAATCAACCGTGACGCCATCGTCGAGCGCATCATGGGCGGCGTTGCCGTGGCGGCCGGCGACCTGCTGCCGGTGCCGCTGTTCGGCACCTCGAAGGACCTGAAGCCGGAGAAGTACGATCCGGACGGTGCCAAGAAGCTGCTGGCGGAGGCCGGCTACCCGAACGGCTTCGAGCTGGTGTTGGGCTCGCCCAATGACCGCTACATCAATGACGAGAAGGTGGCGCAGGCCGTGGCGCAGATGCTGACACGCATCGGCATCAAGACCAGCGTCGACTCGATGACGGCCTCGACCTTCTTCACGCGGCGCAACAAGTGGGAATTCTCGGCCTATCTGGCGGGCTGGGGTGCCGACACGGGCGAATTGTCGAACTCGCTGGTGGCTCTGGTCGCGACCTTCGATCCGCAGACGAGCTTCGGCAACACCAACCGTGGCCGCTACTCCAACAAGGCCATGGACGACGTGGTGCGCAAGGCGCTCGCCACGATCGACGACAAGGCCCGCGAGGCACTGCTGCAGCAGGCGGCACGGATGGTGCAAGAGGACTACGGCATCATCCCGCTGCACTTCGAGGTGACGCCCTGGGCGTTCCGCAAGGGCCTGAGCTACGTGCCCCGCGTCGACCAGTACACGCTCGCGTTCGAGGTCAAGCCGACCCCGTAAGGCACTTGCCCGGCGGCCGCAGGCGCGGCCGTCGGGCACAGGAGGCCCCATGCTCGTCTATCTCATCCGGCGGCTCGGACAGGCCCTGATCGTCGTCGCCGTGATGGCGACGATCGTGTTCCTGTCGATCTACGCGGCGGGCAACCCGGTCGACATCCTCGCCAATCCGAATGCCGACCAGAAGGAAATGGCCGAGGTTGCGGCGCGGCTCGGGCTCGACCGGCCATTGTGGGAGCAGTTCGGCCTGTTCGTCTGGAACGCGCTGCACGGCGACCTTGGCCGATCCTTCGTCTACAACGAGTCTGCCCTCAAGCTCATTGCCCAGCGGATGCCGGCCACGCTCGAGCTGGCATTGGTCGCTCTCATCTTCTCGATCCTGATCGGCATCCCGCTCGGCGTCTATGCGGGGCTGCGGCCCGACAGCCTTGCGGGGCGCTCGATCATGTCGGGGTCGATCCTCGGCTTCTCGCTGCCTAATTTCTGGATCGGCCTGATGCTGATCCTGCTGTTTGCCGTGGAACTGCGCTGGCTTCCCTCCGGCGGGCGGGGCCAGACCGTGGACGTGCTCGGTATGCCGGTGTCATTCCTCACGGTCGACGGGCTGCGACACCTGCTGCTGCCCGCCTTCACGCTGGCACTTTACAAGGCCGCACTGGTGATCCGCCTGGCGCGGGCCGGCACGCGCGAGGCGGTGATGCAGGACTATGTCCGCTTTGCCCGCGCCAAGGGCCTGTCGCCGTCCCGCATCGTGCTGGTGCACATCCTGAAGAACATCCTGATCCCGATCGTCACCGTGCTGGGCCTCGAGCTTGGCTCGATGATCGCCTTTGCGGTCGTGACCGAGACGGTGTTCGCCTATCCGGGCATGGGCAAGCTGCTGATCGACTCGATCGGCCGGCTCGACCGGCCGATCATCGTCGCCTACCTGATGCTGGTGGTGGTGCTGTTCGTTGTCATCAACTTCATCGTCGACCTGATCTACGCGGCGCTCGATCCCCGGGTGCGGCTGTCGGATGCGCGGTCATGACCCAGGTTCTGCACGATCCGGCCATCACCGCGCCGCCTGCGCCGGAGCGCGGCGAGAGCCTGTGGCGTCAGCATCTCTCGGACTATTTTGCCGCCCCCACCGCCTATGTGGGTCTTGGCCTGTTCCTGGTTCTGCTGGTGGTGGCCGTCGGCGCGCCGTGGATCGCGCCGCAAAACCCCTATGATCTTGCCCAGCTCGACATCATGGACGGCAGGCTGAAGCCGGGCAGCATGGGGCTGGGCGGCTTCACCTACTGGCTCGGCACCGACGAGCAGGGGCGCGACATGCTGTCGGCCATCCTGTACGGGCTGCGCATCTCGATGTTCGTTGCCGTGACCGCGACCGTGATCGCCTGCACGGTCGGCGCCGCGGTTGGTGTTGCGGCAGCCTATGCGGGTGGTCGGGTTGAATCGCTGGTCATGCGTGCTGTCGACCTGCAACTGAGCTTCCCGGCGATCCTGATCGCGCTGGTGCTGCTGGCGGTGTTCGGCCGCGGCATCGACAAGGTCGTGATTTCACTGGTGGTCGTGCAGTGGGCCTATTACGCCCGCACGGTCCGGGGGTCGGCCCTGGTCGAGCGCAACCGGGAATACATTGAGGCGGCACGCTGCCTGGCATTGCCGCACCGCCGCATCGTGTTCCGGCACCTGCTGCCCAACTGCCTGCCGCCGCTGATCGTCGTTGCCACCGTGCAGGTCGCGCATGCCATTGCGCTGGAGGCGACATTGTCCTTCCTCGGCGTCGGGGTGCCGGTGACCGAGCCATCGCTCGGCATGCTGATCAAGAACGGCTACGACTATCTCCTGTCGGGCAAGTACTGGATCTCGACCTATCCGGGCATCGCCCTGGTGCTGGCCATCGTCGCCATCAACCTCGTGGGCGACCGGCTGCGCGACGTCCTCAATCCGCGGCTGAGCAAGTGAGGCCGGCGTGAGCGCAGTCCTTGAGGTCCGCGACCTGGCGGTGACATTCGGCACCCGCGAGGGTGAACTCACCGCGGTCGACAGCGTGAGCCTTACGGTGGAGCGCGGGCAGGTGCTCGGGCTGGTCGGGGAATCGGGCTCCGGCAAGTCGGTGACCGGCCTTGCCATCATGGGACTCATCGACCCGCCGGGGCGCATTGCCGGTGGCTCCATCCGCTTCGACGGGCGCGAACTCGTCGGCCTCGCCGAGCCGGAGCTGAGGGCCCTGCGCGGCCGGCACGTGGCGATGATCTTCCAGGATCCGATGACGACGCTCAATCCGGTGCTGCGCATCGACACGCAGATGATCGAGGCGGTGCGTGCCCACGAGCGGGTGTCGGAGGCAGCGGCGCGAGCACGGGCCGTGGAGGCCCTGTCGCGGGTCGGCATTCCCTCGCCGAAGGAGCGGCTGACCGCCTATCCGCACCAGTTCTCGGGAGGCATGCGCCAGCGCGTCGCCATCGCCATCGCACTGCTGCACGGCCCTGCCCTGCTGGTCGCCGACGAGCCGACAACAGCGCTCGACGTGACCATCCAGGCGCAGATCCTGGCCGAGGTGCAGCAACTGTGTGCCGAGACCGGGACGGCACTGGTGTGGATCACCCACGACCTCGCGGTGGTGGCCGGCCTCGCGGACAGGGTCGCCGTGATGTATGCGGGCCGCATCGTCGAGGAGGGGCCGGTGGACGGCGTGCTGGATGCGCCCCGCCATCCCTACACGGCCGGCCTGATCGGCTCGGTGCCGAGCCGCAACCGCCGGGGCACGCCGCTCGCCCAGATCCCAGGCATGACGCCGTCGCTCGCCCGCCGGCCGCCGGGCTGCACCTTCGCGCCGCGCTGCGCCCATGCCGCTGCCGACTGCCGCACCGCACCGCCAGCGGAGGCGCGCGCCGGCGACCGGGCCTGGCGCTGCATCCATCCGCTGTCACCCCCGGCGCAGGCCGCCGCATGAGCAATGCGCTCGTCAGCATCGAGGGCGTGTCGAAGCGCTTCGTCAAGGGCGTGGATCTCGCCGGCCGGGTCGCCAATCTGCTCGGAGCCGGCCTCACCGAGCAGGTGGTGCGTGCGGTCGACGGCGTCGACCTGAGCATCGCGCAGGGCGAGGTGCTTGGTCTTGTCGGCGAGTCGGGCTGTGGCAAGTCCACGCTGGGCCGCATGGTGGCGGGCATCATGAGCCCGACGCAGGGCGTGGTCCGCTACCGCGGCGAAGACGTGTCGGCCCTGGCAGGCGCCCGTCGGCGCGAGGCCGACCTCGCCATCCAGATGATCTTCCAGGACCCGATGGCGTCTCTCAACCCGCGCATGCGGGTCGAGGAAATCGTCGGCGAGGCGCCGGAGGTGCACGGGCTGGTGACCGCGGCGCGGCGGCGCGACTATGTCGCCGAGATGCTCGACCGCGTCGGCCTCGACCCGGCGGTGATGGGGCGCTACCCGCACCAGTTCTCGGGCGGCCAGAGGGCCCGCATCGGCATTGCCCGGGCGCTCGCCGTGCAGCCCAAGGTGCTGGTCTGCGACGAGGCCGTGGCGGCGCTCGACGTCTCGATCCAGGCGCAGGTGCTGAACCTGTTCATGCAGCTGCGACGCGACCTCGACCTGACCTACCTGTTCGTGTCGCACGATCTCGGCGTCGTCGAGCACATCGCCGACCGGGTGGCGGTGATGTATCTCGGGCGGATCGTCGAGCTGGCGCCGGCCGACGCCCTGTTCGCAAGGCCAAACCATCCCTACACGCGCGCGCTGCTCGCCGAGGTGCCGCGGCTGGACGTCCGCAAGCGCCGCTTCACCGCCCTGAAGGGCGAGATCCCGTCGCCGCTGCATCCGCCTGCCGGCTGCCACTTCCACCCGCGCTGCCCGCAGGCGATGCCCGCCTGCCTCGAGGGCCGGCCGCCGCTGCGGGACGTCGGGCCAGGCCACGCCAGCGCCTGCCGGTTGAACGAGATGGCGACCGCGTGACGCCCGGATCAGTCCGAACTGCCTAGCGACCCATCACCCAGTGCGGCAACGCTGTTGTCAGCGGCGGCCAGACGGTGATGGCGACCAGCGTCAGCAACAGCGGGACCAGCCAGGGCAGGACGGCGCGCGACATCGCCTCGAAACTGATTCCGGCGATCTTCGAGGTCACGAACAGCACCACGCCGATCGGTGGATGGATCGTGCCGAGGATGAGGTTGAAGACGAACATCAGCCCGAAATGCAGCGGATCGATCCCGTAAGCGATCGAGGCCGGCACGAGGATCGGGATCAGGATCAGCATCGCTGCCAGCACCTCCATGAAGCAGCCGACGGCCAGCAAAATGAGGTTACAGACGAACAGGAACATCAGCGGGCTGGAGATGTTGTCGACGATCAGCGGCGCCAGAGTCTGCGGCACGCGCGAGATCGACATGCACCAGCCCAGCGCGCCGGCGCACATCACCAGCGCAAACACGACGCCGCTCGTCTCCACCGTGTCGACGATGATCTTGGGCAGTTCGCGCACGTCGAAGTCGCGATAGACGACGAGGCCGAGGAACAGGGCGTAGCAGGCGGCCACTGCTGCGGCTTCGGTGGCGGTGAAATAGCCGCTCATCATGCCGCCGAACAGCACGACCGGCGCCATCAGCGCCCAGAACGCGGACAGGAACGCCTTCCACACCCCGATGATGCCGGGGAACTTGTGGCGCGGCAGGTTGCGCCGGCGGGCAACGACCGTGACCATCGCCATCAGCGAGGCGGCCATCAGCAGGCCAGGCACCACGCCTGCCAGGAACAGCCCGCCGATGGAGACATCGGCGGTGACCCCGTAGATGACCATCGGCAGGCTGGGAGGAATGATCGGCCCGATGGTGGCCGAGGCCGCGGTGATAGCGGCCGCCGTCTCGGCGTCGTATCCCTCGTCCTTCATCGCCTTGATCTCGATGGTGCCGACGCCGGCCGCGTCAGCAACGGCCGATCCCGACATGCCTGAAAAGATCACGCTGGCGATGATGTTGGCGTGGCATAGGCCGCCGCGCATCCAGCCGACGACCGCGGTGGCAAAATCGAAGATCCGCTGGGTGATGCCGGCCGAGTTCAGGATGTTGCCCATCAGGATGAACAGCGGCGCCGCCAGCAGCGGGAAGGAGTTGGCCGTCTGGGCGATCTTCTGCGCCACGATGGAATCCGACATGCCGCCAAAGATCGTGAAGGCGAAGGCGGCCAGGCCCATGGCGGCGAACAGCGGAAAGCCCACCATGATGGCGGCGAGCCAGACCACGACGATCTGCGTCATCAGGGCAATCATTCCACCCTCCCCTCGTCGGCAGATGGCAGCGGGCCCGACCGGGTCGCGGCGATCCAGATCTCGCCTGCCGCCTGGAGGGCGTCGGTGATCCCGCACAGCACGATCGGCAGATACAGCCAGGCGATCGAGATCGGCACCGAGGTGGCCTCGAGATCGGCATTGCGCTGGACGAGCTCGAGCCCGCGCAGGGCGAGCAGCGCTCCGAACAAGAACATCATAAGTTGTATCACTGCCTCGGCGGAGCGCCGCCAGCGGTCGGGCAGCCGGTCGACGAGAAACAGGATGCGGATGTGGCCGCGGCGCCGCGTCGCCAGCATCCAGCCGAGCGCGGCGACCCAGACGAGCAGCAGCCGGGCCATCTCGTCGGTCCAGATCAGCGGGTCGTCGAGGGCGCGGGTGATCACGCCCAGCATGACGCAGCCGAGCATCGCCACCATCGCCATAACGGCGGCGGCCTCCATCACGCGGTCCGATGCGGATCGCAGTCGCTGTAGCATAGTCCCGGCTCCAGATTGGGTGCCGGGCGGCACCGCCGCCCGGGTCGGGGGAGTATCAGCGGCCGGTCAGAGGGTCTGGATCCGGTCCCAAAGGCCCTTGCCCCACTTGGCCTCGAACATCGCCGGGACCTTGGCGAGGACCGGCTTGCGGAAGCTTTCGAGGTCCGGCTCGATGATCGTCATCCCGCCCTTGGCGAAGGTTGCGGCCAGGCCAGCCTCCTGGCCGGCGATCTCACCGTCCTGCCAGGCCGAGGCCGAGCGGATGGCGGCCTGCACCACATCGCGGTCGGCCGCGGGAATCTTCTGCCAGGCGGCATCGTTCACGATCACCAGGCGGGGCGTGATGATGTGGCCGGTGAGCACGAGGAACTTCTGCACCTCGAAGAGCTTGCCGCTCTGGATGGTCGGCAGCGGGTTTTCCTGACCGTCGACCGCGCCCTGGGACAAAGCCAGATAGAGCTCGTTGAAGTTGAGCGGCGTCGGCCGGGCTCCCCAAGCCTCGGCCATGGCCTTGAAGGTATCGACCTCGGGCACGCGGAGCTTGAAGCCCTTCATGTCGTCGGCCGACTTCACGGCCTTGTTGCCGGTGGTGACATGGCGCTTGCCGTAATAGGTGACGGCGATGACGCGCATGCCACGGCGCTCGACCAGCACCTTGTTGAGCTCGTCCATCAGCGGCGAGCTCAGAGCACGCGACATGTGGGCGGCATCCCTCCAGATATAGGGCGCTTCGATGATCGAGAGCTGCGGCACGAACTGCCCAAGCAGCGCCGCGCCCTCGGTCACCATGGTGAGGGCGCCGCCGGCGACCGCCTCGACCATGTCGCGGGAGCCGCCAAGCTGTCCGCCGGGGAAGGTCTGGATCTCGACCCTGCCGCCGGTCTTCTCCTTCACCTCCTTGGCGGCACGCTCGGCGCTTATCGGCGAGGGGTGCGTGGGCGCCTGGCCGTCGCCCCAGCGCAGCACCGCGGCCTGGGCACGGGCGCCGATGGCGGGCAGGAACACGCCGGCGGCAGCGGCGCCGGCCATGAAGGTGCGCTTTGTCAGTCTCGTCATCGTTTCCTCCGTCGTTGCTGGCGTCCTCATGCGGGGCGCCTTGGCAGGGTTGAGCTCAGGTCGGATCCGGTGGCAGCGGCCGGAGTCGGCACGGTCGTTGCGATGGAGTACGCGGCACCCCTCTCGTCACCTAGACCGCCAGCGCGCGGGTGCGCGCATTGGCAATGTGCTCGGCCAGGGCGGCCGTGGCACGGGCGGGATCACGGGTCTCCAGCGCCTCGACGATGCGCAGGTGCTCCTGCATCACCGGCACGAGCAGGTCGTCGCGCAGGCGGGTCCGCTCCTGCCGGATCAGCCGGATCTTGATGGCGTTCACCCGATAGGCGTTGGAGATGATGTCGTTGCCGAGCGCATCCACGATGGTGTCATGCAGCCGCCAGTCGACCGCCTGCGCGTCGACGATCAAGGCCGGCGTGATCCCGACGGCGGCGCGGGCCAGAATGTCCTCGTGCTCATGTCGCAACCGTGCAATTTCGGAGTCCGTCGCCTCGACGACGAAGACCGCCGCGGCCTCCTTTTCCAGCATCAGGCGGAACTGGAACGCGTCGCGGATCAGCGGCAGGTCGACATGGGCGACCTGCATGCCGCGCTGCGGCACGGTGCGGATCAGCCCCTCCGCCTCGAGCCGCGGGATCAGCTCGCGGATCGCCCCCAGCGTCAGGCCGGTCAATTCGACGAGTTCGCGCTGGGAGACAAACTGGCCGGGCCGGATGTCGCGTGCCAGCAGATGCTGGGTAAACGCATCATAGGCGCGCTCACGCAGCTTCGGGGGCTCGCGGTCCTCCGCCGGGCGTTCGTTCATCGCGCTCCCTCAGGCGGCCTTGATGCCGATGATGCGGTCCACGGTGGTGGCGAGCGCGCGGGCCTGTGCCTCGTCGATCGCCAGCAGCGGCGGCCGCATGGTGCGCCAGGCCGGATCGGAATGGCGGTGCGCGACCATCGCCTTGACGGCGGGGATCACCGGCATCTCGCACAGCGTGTTGACAATGGCGTCGACGCGCGGATCGTCGCGTCCGTCCACGGCCAGGTGCCTGACGAGGTCGGGAGCAAAATTGGCGAGCCCGCAGATGGTGCCCTGCGCACCGGCCCGCACCGCCTTGGCGAGCTGACGCTCGTCGCCGACCAGAATGGCGAGATCGCCGTGCCGGTCCAGCAGCGCCTGGGTGTTGGCGTAGTCGCCGGACGAATCCTTGACCCCGGTGATGACGCCGGGAAAGGCCTCCCGCAACCGGCCGATCAGCGCCGGGCTGATGCCAACCGCCGTCATCGAGGGGATATGGTAGAGGATGACGTCGCGCGCCTGGGGTCCGAGGCTCTCGATCAGCCGGGCGAACCAGGCGAACAGTCCCTCGTCGTCGACGCCCTTGAAGTAGAACGGCGGCGCCAGCAGCAGCGCCCGGCAGCCATGCGCATAGCCGATGCGCGCCTGCTCGAGCGCGTCGTCCTGCGACACGGCGGCGACGCCGGCGATCACCTGGCGGGCAGGCTCGAAGCCGGCCCCGACCAGTGCACCCAGCACGGCGTGGCGATCGCCGGCCGCGATGGCGGCGCCCTCGCCGGTCGTGCCGAACACCGTCACCGAGTCGCAGCCCTGCGACACGCACCACCGCGCATGCGCCGTGAGGCGGTGCAGATCGATGGCGCCGGAGGCGGTGAAGGGTGTCGAAAGCGCGACGGACAGGCCGAAGCGGCCGGAAGCGTGAGTCACGAGAGGGTCTCCCTGATGATCCGTCGGACAGTGTGTTCCGACTGACATGTTAGTTCTGCATAAAGTGGACGCAAGCAATTTTGATGCTGGCGGTTCAGCCGTCCTTCAGTCCGCCGGCGGAAAGCCCGGCGACGATCTGGCGTTGCGCCACGACGGTCAGCAGCAGCACCGGCAGAGTGACAAGCAGCGCCGCGGCGGCCAGAGGCCCCCACGAGATCTGCTCGAAGGTCAGGACATTGTAGATGGCCGACGGCAGCGTCCGGGTCGACTTTCCACCCAGCACCACCGAGAAGATGAAATTGTTCCACGAGAAGATAAAGGCGAGGATGCCGCCGACGACGATGCCGGGCTTGGCCAGCGGCAGCGCGATGTGGCGGAAGCTCTGCCAGGGCGAGCAGCCGTCGACGAGGGCGGCATCCTCCAGCTCCTGCGGCACGTTCTCGAAATAGCCGATCATGATCCAGACGATGATCGGGATGGTGATCACCAGATGGGTGATCAGCAAGGCCGGAATGGTGCCAACAAGGCCGAGCCACTGGAACGCCATGAACAGCGGGATCAGGTAGGACAGCGCCGGCGTCATCCGGGCGATGAGGATCAGCACCGCGAACTTGGCAGATTTGGAGCGGGCGATCCCGTAACCGGCGGGCACGCCGAGCACGAGGCCGACCAGCACCGCACCGCCGGTGACCAGGATCGAGTTCCACAAATAGAGCAGGAAGTTGTTGCGGGCGAAGACCTCGACATAGTTGGCCAGCGTCGGCGGGCTGGGGATGAAGACCGGCGGCCAGGCGGTGTTGTCGACCTCGTTCTTCAGCGACAGAGACAGCATCCACAGAAAGACGAGGATCGCGGGGGAGACCAGCAGGAACACGGAAAAGGCGAAGCCAGCCTTGAGTGCGACGCGCTTGAGGGTGAGCGTGCTCACGGGTGGGATCCTCCCCAAGCCGTGCGACAGGCGGGTTGGCCCGCCCCGGCGCAATCCGTTCCTGGCGCAATCGAGCGGTCGAGGAGCTGCAAAAACGCCGCCTCCATCACGCGTTCCACTTCGACTTCTGCCGCGTGTAGAGCAGCAGCAACGACAGCGCGACGATGATGACGAAGAAGATCACTACCACGGCCGAGGCGTAGCCAATCTTGTAGAACTGGAAGGCCTGCAAATAGAGAAAGATGTTCAGCGTCTCGGACGCCGTGCCGGGCCCGCCCTCCGAGATTACGAAGATGATGTCGAAGACCTTGAGCGCATCGATCGTGCGGATGATCAGCGCGATCATGATGTAGGGCCAGAGCAGCGGCAACGTGATGTAGCGGAACATGTGCCAGCTGTTGGCACCGTCGATCACCGCCGACTCGTAGGGCTCGCGTGGCAGGCCGGCGAGGCCGCCCAGCACGATCAGCATCACCAGCGGGGTCCAGTGCCAGACCTCGACCATCACCAGCGTCGGGATGACCGTGTCGGGGCTGAACACCCAGGCGCTGGGCGGAATGCCGACCAGCGACAGCAGATAGTTCAGAACGCCGAGCTGCGGGTGGAACATCATCTTCCACACCAGCGCCACCGCGACGGGCGTCGCCATCATGGGCATGACGAAAATCGTGCGCAGCAGCCCGCGCGCCGGAAATTCGCGATGGAAGACCAGCGCGGCGGCGGTGCCCAGGAACACGGGGATCACCACCGACAACAGCGTGAACCAGAAGGTGATGGCCATCGACTCGCGGAAGCGCTCGTCGTTCACCAGCTGGCGGTAGTTCTCCATGCCGACGAAATCGACCCCGCCCCCGATCTTCCAGTCCTGGACCGACATGAAGACGGTGAAGACCCAGGGAAAGACGATGACGGCCAGAATGACGGCGGTCGCGGGTACCGCAAAGACCCAGTATTTACGGGAAAAATCGTGCCGCTGGCCGCTTGGCCGGGCGCCGGCCGCGCCGGGGCGCAGGCTCAGCGGGGTCTCGACCGTGGTCTGGCTCATGCAGCGGTTCCCGGAGGCAAAAAGCGCGCGGCCGACGGCCGCGCGCGACAGGTTCAAAGGGCGAGGTTTCCGCCCCGGCGCAAGGTCAGCCCTGCTCGGACTTCGCCAGCACCGGCTTGAAGGTTTCGGTGGCCTTCTTCAGCTCGGTCGCCGGATCGGCACCCGACAGCGTGTTGGTGAGTGCCACGCCGAAGATGTCGCGTAACTCGGTGACCGGGATGATCTGCGGCAGACCGGGACGGCCGATCTTTGCTGAGCCAGCCAGGCAGTCGAAATACTGCTTGGAGAAGATCGACGACTTCGTGCCCTCGGGATCGGCGAAGGGCGAGGACCGTGCCGGCGAGCCCGCGCCCGCCTTCAGCATCGCGAGCTGGTTCTTCTTGTTGCAGGCCCACTGCAGGTAGTACCAGGCGGCGCCCTTCTTGCGGGACCCCTGCGAGATGCCCATGCCGTCACCAAACAGCGCGGAATGATGCGCCTTCGGTCCCGGCGGCGTGATTCCATAGCCGACCTTGCCGACGATCTTGGACTTCGCCGGATCCTCCAGCGGCGTGGCAAAGCCGATGCCGTCGAGCCACATCGCGGCGCGGCCCTGCATGAAGGTGGTCTGGCACTCGTTCCAGTTGAACCCAATCGTGCCCGGAGGCGCAAAGTCCTTGTTCAGGCGGCGATAGAGTTCGGCCGCCCAGATCGCCTCGGCGCCGTCGGTGTTCAGCTTGCCGGTGGCAGGGTCGATGGTCTCGAGTCCCTGGCCGAGCAGCCAGCTTGTCCACACCGGTATGTTGGCGTTCTTCAAGCCGCGGGACACGAAGCCGTTCACACCCTTGGACGGGTCGTTGAGCTTGGAGGCCGCTGTGACGATGTCTTCCATCGACTTCGGATATTCGACGCCCTTCTGGGCGAAGAGCTCCTTGTTGTAGTAGAGCATCCAGAAATCGACGAAATGCGGCAGCGTGTTCAGCGCGCCGTCGGCCTGGGTGGCAAAATCCAGCGCACCCTTGCTGAAATCGGCGAAATCGAAGTCCGGGCTCGTCATCTCCGGATTGGCGATATAGGGCCGCAGATCCTCGGTCCACTTGCCCTTGTAGGACAGGCGTTTCTGGACATGCAGGGCCAGCATGGTGACGTCGAAGGTCGGGCGGCCCGACGAGAACTCGATCATCGCCTTCTGGCGCTGCTGCTGCTCGGGGATCTGCTCCGACGACACGGTGATGCCGGTCAGATCGAAGAACTCCTTCTCGGCGCCCTGCAGCAGGTCGGACCGCGGATTCTTCACCATCATGACGTCGAGCTTTTCGCCGGCGTAGCGCTTCCAGTCGAATTTTGACTGGGCGTTGGCGGTGCTTACCAGCGCGGGCGCCGCGATGACTCCGAGCGCCGATGCAGCCACGCCGGTACGCAGTACGTCGCGACGCGACAGTTCCTTGAAGCCGTCCTTGGACATGGTGTCTCCCTCACCGTTTTCGGGCTGGTCTGAGCCGCCTCTGACGCATTCTGACACGACGCGGGCGGCTTCCAACCTGTTTTCTCGGGGGAGCCTAGCGCGCGGCCACGCCACGATCAAGCTGACATGTCAGTCTGTCGCGAACCGGTTCCGTCTCATTCAACCGGTTTAGAACCGCGCCACAAAAAAGGCCCGGCATAGCCGGGCCTTTCGCAACACATGCGGTGCTATCAGCGACCGCGGCCCTCGCGCGACCATTCGCGCCAGGGTCCGCCGCCTCCACCCGTGTCCGAGCTGGACGGGCGGGCAGCATCCCGCGGGCGTGCAGCCTGCGGTGCCTTGGCGGTAGGGCGACGGTCGTCACGACCGCCGGCCGGGCCGGTGGCCCGACCCTCGCCGGCGCGTGCCGGGCGGCTGTCAGTGCGGGATCCGCCGTCGGAGCGCTCGCTGCGCGGCGCGCCGCTGCGCTGTCCGCCGGGGCGACCGCCGGACGGGCGGCCATTGCGTCCGTGCGGGCCCGAGCGCTCACGCTCCTCGCCGCGCGGCGCCTTCGGATCCGCCGCGTCGGCAGGGCCGCCGATCAGGAAGCCGGCCGGCGGTGGTGCCACCGGGACCTTCTGGCGGGTGACCCGCTCGATGTCGCGCAGGAAGGCGCGCTCGTCTCCGGCGCAGAACGAGATTGCGATGCCTGCTGCTCCGGCGCGCGCCGTGCGGCCGATCCGGTGGACATAGCTCTCGGGGATGTTCGGCAGGTCGTAGTTCACGACATGCGTCACGCCCTCGACATCGATGCCACGGGCGGCGATGTCGGTGGCGACCAGCAGGCGCGAGTGACCGGCCTTGAAGTCCGCCAGTGCGCGCTCGCGAGCGTTCTGGCTCTTGTTGCCGTGGATGGCGGCGGCCGGAAAGCCGGCGGCTTCCAGTCGGCGCACGACGCGGTCGGCGCCATGCTTGGTCCGCGAGAACACCAGCGCGCGGGCGATCGACGGATCATCGGCGAGGAGCCGATGCAGCAGGTCCTGCTTGCGCTGGGTGTCGACGAAGATGACATGCTGGTCGACCCGCTCGGCCGTGGTCGCGACAGGCGTCACCGCCACGCGAACCGGATCACGCAGCAGCGAGCCGGCCAGCTCGGCAATCTCCTTCGGCATGGTGGCCGAGAAGAACAGGCTCTGGCGCTTGGCCGGGATCAGCTTCACCAGCTTGCGGATGGCATGGATGAAGCCCATGTCGAGCATCTGGTCCGCCTCGTCGAGGACGAGGACCTCGATGCGGCCAATGTCGACGGCGCGCTGGCCGATCAGATCCATCAGGCGTCCCGGCGTTGCGACGAGAACGTCGACGCCGCGCTGCATTTCCTGGATCTGGCGATTCATCGAAACGCCGCCGAAGATCACGGCGCAGCGGAAGCCGGTATGCTTGCCGTAGACCCGGAAGCTTTCGGCGATCTGGCCGGCGAGTTCCCGGGTGGGGCTGAGCACAAGCACCCGGCAGCCCTTGGCGGGAGCGGGGCGCTTGTCGAGGGCCATGCGGTGCAGGATCGGCAGCGCGAACGCAGCCGTCTTGCCGGTGCCCGTCTGGGCGATGCCCAGAAGGTCGTTGCCTGCCATCACGAGGGGGATGGCCTGTGCCTGGATCGGAGTCGGGGTCGTGTAACCCTCGCCGTCAAGGGCCTTCAGAATCGGCTCATTGAGGCCGAGTTCAGAGAAACTGGTCAAGGAAGAACGTCTTTCGTTGTTGGGGCGCGGTCTCGGCCAGTGGGCCGAAGCGTCGCCGGTAGGCGTCTTGCGCCCGCCTCTGCCCCGCTTCGCACGGGGGCGGTTGCTGCAGCTTCGGCAGCTGACCGGCCCACGCGGGGTGTGCGTCAGATGAAAGTTATATGCAATGCAACATCGGTTTTGTCAATGCGAGCAAGTTGGCGAACAGCTTGGCGAGCAAGTTGGCGAACAGCTTGGCGAGCAACCCGCAGACCACCCTTCCATGTCGACTATCGGCCTGGCCTGAAGGTGATGCAGACGTTGGGGTCGGTGTCCATCCAGTCGCCGCCGATGAGGTCAACGCAATAGGGAATCGCCGGAAAAACCGCGTTGAGGCAGGTGCGGATCGACGCCGGCTTGCCGGGCAGGTTGACGATGAGGGTCCGCCCGCGGATGCCTGCCGTCTGCCGCGACAAAATGGCCGTCGGCACCTCGCGCAGGCTCGCCGTGCGCATCAACTCACCGAAACCCGGCATCATCCGGGTGCAGACCGCCTCGGTGGCTTCGGGGGTCACGTCGCGGAGCGCGGGACCGGTCCCGCCGGTGGTGAGGATGAGGGTGCAGCCCTGAACATCGGCAAGGTCGACGAGGGCGGCTTCAATAGCGTCGCGCTCGTCCGGCACGATCCTCGTCACCGGGCGCCACGGGGTCGCGAGGATGGCCTGCAGCGCGGCGACGATTCCCGGGCCTCCCTTGTCGGCATACTCGCCGCGGCTGGCGCGATCGGAGACCGTGAGGATGCCTATCGGCGCGACGCGTGGCGATTCGCTTGGCATGTCAGTGTCTCCTGCCCTGACGTTCTCGCGCTGCCGCAGCGCACCGGCAAGCCCGACATTCGGTGATATCGCGCCGACCGCAGGCCGTGCCGCCCAAGCTCCGCCCATTTTCAGCCAGCCTATCCGGAGTTGGCACGCAGACAAGCAGAACAGGCAGACCGGCAGCGCATGTCCGGATGCTTCGTGCTTCGCCCCGCCTCTGCTAGGCAAGGCCGGTGGGGACGCGCATGCAGGACGACGAGAGCAAGCCAGGCGGATCACGAGCGCTGTGGCTGCTGCCGCTCGTCGCGACACTGGCGATCCAGACGACGATGTCGTTTCTCGCCCGGCTGGTGCCCACCTGCGCACCGCTGTTCACCGCGGCAACCGGCCTCGCACCCGAATCCGTCGGCGTGTTCTCCGGCCTGGGGACGCTCGGCTCCATCGTCGTTCTGGCGATCGGAACGCCGCTGATCCGCCGGTTCGGGCCGATCCGCTCCCTTCAGGCCGGCCTCGTGCTGGCGGGACTTGGCCTCGTCTTGCTCACACCGCCATCTTGGCTGGCGGTACTGGCGGCCAACATCCTGATCGGTATCGGCTATGGCCCCTCGGCGCCGGCCGGCAGCGAGGTGCTGCTGCGCCATGCGCCGCCGGCGCACCGCACGCTGATCTTCTCGCTGAAGCAGGCCGGCGTGCCGGTGGGCGGGGTCGCGGCCGGCCTCGCGCTGCCCTGGCTCGTTGCCCGCATGGACTGGCGGGAGGCGGTGCTGCTGCTCGCCACGGTGCCGC